>NZ_BATC01000003.1 GCF_000466985.1 Brevundimonas abyssalis TAR-001 | reverse complement strand
CCGTACGGGGTTCAGCCCCCACCCCCATCGTCATGCTGAGCGCCAACGCCATGCCCGAGCACCGGGATCAGTCCCGCGAGGCCGGGGCGGACATCCATGTTCCCAAGCCCATCACCGCCGCGACCCTGCTGGCGGGCATTCTGGCGGTGACGTCGCAAGGGTGCGCGAGCGAACAGACTACGGCATAATCCGTCGGGCCGCGCCATGCGGCTGAATACGGAGCGGGACCGGTCATGAGCGGAGCCATCCACATCGGCGTCGGCGGCTGGACCTATGAGCCGTGGCGGGGCGTGTTCTATCCCGACGGCCTGGTCCAGAAGCGCGAGCTGGAATATGCCGCCTCGAAGCTGGGCTCCATCGAGATCAACGGCACCTACTATTCCACCTTCAAGCCGGACAGCTGGCGGAAATGGCGCGACGAGACGCCAGACGGGTTCGTCTTTTCGGTCAAGGCCAGCCGCTACTGCACCAATCGCAAGGTCCTGTCCGAGGGCGGCGAGAGCTTCGACCGCTTCCTGTCCCAGGGCCTGACCGAGCTGGGCGACAAGCTGGGGCCGATCAACTGGCAGTTCATGGCCACCAAGAAGTTCGACCCGGAGGATTTCGAGGGCTTTCTCAAGCTGTTGCCGAAGGAGAAGGACGGCCTGCGTCTGCGCCATGCGCTGGAGGTGCGGAACCCCGGTTTCGATGTGCCGCAGTTCCACGATCTGGCGGCGAAATACGGCGCGGCCATCGTCTACGCCGAGGACGACGAGGCGCCGGAGTGGCCGCGCATCGACCAGGACACGGGCGATTTCCGCTATGCCCGGCTCATGTCCAGCCGCGAGGACGAGCCCTCCGGCATGACGGCGGCTGAGCTGGACGCCGTGGCGGACCGGGTGAAGGGCTGGAGCACGACAGGCGAGGTGTTCGCCTATTTCATCGCCGGGGCGAAGGTGAGGAACCCGGCCGCGGCCATGGCCCTGATCGAAAGGGTCTCCTGACGGTTGCGCCTGCCCCCGCGAGACCACACCTAGTCTGAAGCTGTCAGGAGATCTCCATGCCCATCGCCACCCGCGCCTTCGCCGCCGTCGCCGCCGACAAGCCGCTTGAGCCCTACCGCTTCGACCGTCGCGATCCCGGCCCGGACGACGTGGCCATCGAGATCAAATACTGCGGCGTCTGCCACTCGGACCTGCACATCGCCAAGAATGACCTGGGCGGCACGCGCTATCCCATCGTGCCGGGCCACGAGATCGCCGGTCTGGTGACGGCGGTGGGCGGGAACGTCAGCCGCTTCAAGGTCGGCGACCGGGTGGGCGTGGGCTGCATGGTGGACAGCTGCCGCACCTGCGCGGCCTGTCAGGAGGGCGAGGAGCAGTACTGCGTCCCCGGCATGACCCAGACCTACGGCTCGGCCGATCCGCTGGGCGAACCGGTGAGCCAGGCCATCACCCAGGGCGGCTATTCGGACCGCATCACGGTGAACCAGGACTTCGTGCTGCGCATTCCCGACAGCCTGCCGCTGGACGCCGCCGCGCCCCTGCTGTGCGCGGGCATCACCACCTATTCGCCGCTGCGCCACTGGAACGTGGGCGAGGGCTCGAAGGTCGCCGTGGTGGGTCTGGGCGGTCTGGGCCACATGGCGGTCAAGCTGGCCCACGCCATGGGCGCGGAGGTGACGGTGCTGTCCACCTCGGACCGCAAGAAGGCGGACGCCGAGCGCATGGGCGCGAAACACTTCCTGATCAATTCGGACAAGGCGGCCATGCAGGCGGCGGCCGAAAAGTTCGACCTGATCATCAACACCGTCTCGGCCACCCACGAGATCGCCGGGCACCTGAACCTGCTGGCCCGCGACGGGACCATGGTCATGCTGGGCCTGACCACCGAGGGCATGCCGGTGTTCGCCATGCCGCTGCTGTGGCGTCGCCGCGCCGTGGCCGGCAGCCTGATCGGCGGCATCCGCGAGACCCAGGAGATGCTGGACTTCTGCGCCGAGCATGGCATCGCCTGCGATATCGAGACCATCGCCCCGGACCAGATCAACGAAGCCTACGCCCGCATGGAGAAGTCGGACGTGCGCTACCGCTTCGTCATCGACATGGCGAAGATGGCCTAGGCCTTCGCGGCCGGGGCGAAAGCCCTGGCCACGCCCTCCGCTCCGGCGAGGCCGCAGACCCCGCTGTCCGCCAGCACCGCCGCATTGCCCGCGTGCACCCCGCCCAGCGCGATCACCGGCAGCCCGGCGGCGCGGGTCCAGGCTGCGAAGCGTTCGGGGCCCAGCGCCGCGCCGCCGGACGGGCTGGCGGTGGGAAAGACGGGCGAAAGCAGGGCCGCGTCCAGCCGCAGGGCCGCCGCGCGCGCCAGGGCTTCCGGCGAATGGGCCGCCCCGGTGACCAGCGCCAGACCAGCCCCTCGGGCCTCGTCCGCCTGATCGAGGGCGCGCTCGGGCAGATGCACGCCGTCCGCGCCGACGGCGACGGCCAGGGCCACGTCCAGCCCGATCAGCAGGCGCACCCCCGCCGCGCGCGTCACATCCCTCAGCCGCCGGGCGTCCGCCTCGGCCCCGGGCCGGCCGAAGGCGCGGTGGATCACCGCCGCGCCGGCGGGCAGGCGGGCGGCGATCTCCCATGGACGGGGCGTGCGGTCCGGATCGGTGACGAAGATCAGGGGCGGCAGGCCCGCCGCCGACGGGCTGACACGGGCGGCGGCGCGGTTTAAGGCCTTGGCCGTCTCCCACAATCGGGTCGCTTCGTCGGACAGGACCATGGATTCTCTCGTCGCCTCAGCCCTGGACACGGTGCGCCGCCGCATCGCCAAGGCGGCCCGCGCGGCGGGGCGGGATCCTTCGGATATCACGCTGACCGCCGTTTCCAAGCAGCAGCCCGAACCGGCGATCCAGGCCGTGCTCAACGCCGGCCAGCGCGTGTTCGGCGAAAACCGGGTTCAGGAGGCGCAGGGCCGCTGGACCGAACGGCGCGCCGCCCTGCCCGGTCTGCACCTGCGGTTGATCGGCCCCCTGCAGTCCAACAAGGCGGACCAGGCCCTGGCCCTGTTCGATGTGATCGAGACCCTGGACCGGGACAAGCTGGCGCGGGCGCTCGCCGAGGCGGGCATGAAGGCCGGCGTGCGGCCCCGGGTGCTGATTCAGCTCAACACCGGCGAGGAGCCGCAGAAGGCGGGAGTCATTCCGACCGAGGCGGACACCTTCATCGCGCGGGTCCGCGCCGAGTACGACTTCGACCTTCAGGGCCTGATGTGCATTCCGCCGCTTGAGGAGGAGCCGGCCATGCATTTCGCCCTGCTGGCCCGGATCGCGGCGCGCAACGGCCTCGAGGCGCTGTCCATGGGCATGAGCGGGGATTACGAGACGGCCGTGCGGTTTGGCGCGACCCATGTGCGCGTCGGCTCGGCCCTGTTCGGCGCCCGTTCCGGCGGCTGATCGGGCGAGAAGTCTCGCAAGACGTGCGAATTTCGCCGTTCAAGCCTTGGCGAGAGGCGCGGCGCTCGCCATTCTTGTTCCATGGCGCAATCCAAAACCCTCCTGATCATCGACGACGACACCGAGCTGCGCGAGGCGCTGGCCGAACAGCTGGACATGCACGACGAGTTCAGGACCGTTCAGGCCGCCACGGCCACCGACGGGGTGCGCATGGGCAAGGAGATCCGCGCCGACCTGATCCTGCTGGACGTGGATCTGCCGGACATGGACGGGCGCGAGGCCTGCCGCCAGCTGCGCAAGGCCGGGGTCAAGACGCCGATCATCATGCTGACCGGGGCGGTGGCGGATTCCGACGCGATCCTGGGGCTGGATTCGGGCGCCAACGACTATGTCACCAAGCCCTTCCGGTTCGGCGTGCTGCTGGCGCGCATCCGCGCCCACCTGCGCAGCCACGAACAGTCCGAGGACGCGGTCTTCACCGTCGGCCCCTACGAGTTCCGGCCCGCCGGCAAGATGCTGATGGGGCCCAAGGACAAGAAAATCCGCCTGACGGAGAAGGAAACCAACATCCTGAAGTACCTCTACCGCGCCGGGGCCAAGCCCGTATCGCGTGAGGAGCTTCTCGCGGAGGTGTGGGGCTACAACGCCGGGGTCACCACCCACACCCTGGAGACCCATATCTATCGTCTGCGCCAGAAGATCGAGCCCGAACCGGGCCAGGCGCGGCTGCTGGTCACCGACGCCGGCGGCTACCGGCTGCAGCCCTGAGCGAAAGCCGAGGACGCCTCCGGCGCCTTCGTTCCGTGACGAAGCGCCGGCAAGCCTCCAGACCATGGATGCAGCGCTCGTCAGTAGCCGAGCTTGTAGCGGAGGCCGACGATCATGGCCTGGTTCTCGTAATCGCCATCGATGGGCGAGAGTCCGCCGGAGCTGAGCTTCGCCCGCTCCTGATCGAGTCCGATCTGCTGGAGCGCGGCCTGCAGGGTGACGGCAAGATCACGCCCAAGGACGTCGAGACCGCCGTCACCCCTGGGCGTGACGCCTTCATTTGAGCCTGCACAACCTGAACGGCCTCGGGCCAGGGCAAGCCTGGGACGAGCGTCTCGCCCCTCGGAACGCAGCCGCTTGCGGCGCACGCCCGCGACCTAGGGCCACGGCCACACGATGCGGCGTTTTGCCGCATCGTGGAGAAATGCCACTTCACGACACGACTCTCACACGACCGGGGTAAGAGAGCAGACCCTGAGCGGCGCCGAACGCTTCAAGGCCGTCTCGCGCGCTCACGGGTCTATTCCTCTCCCAAGTCCAGACGCCTTAGCTCACCCCTCATAAGGGTTAGTCGGGGGTGATTCTTGGGCGTCGATGGAGACAACGGGACCTCGGATCTTCATCGTCCGCGTTCAGGAGGACGAAAGCGGACCTTTGGACTGCGGCGCGCCCAGAGCGCCCGCGCGGGCCTGATCGACCGGACCGAAGACATTCTGACCAGCATCCTCAACCTGGCGGCGGAAGGGGTGATCGTCACGGATGGCGAACTCCGGATTCTGGTGTTCAGCGGCGGGGCGGAAACCATCTTCGGCTATGCGGCCAACGAGATCATCGGGCGCTCGATCGAGGTGCTGATCCCGGAGGGCTATCGCGTCCGGCATCGGGAGCATGTCGCCCGTTTCAAGCAGAACGCCGCAACCAGTCTGCGGATGCGTGGCCGCCTGCAGACCATGGGCGTCTCGAAGTCCGGCGCGACCATACCCATCGAGGTGGACCTGTCGCGGCTGACGGCCCCGCGGGGCGAGATCATCACGGCGATCGTCCGGGATGTCACCGAGCGCGCCGAGGCGGAACGTTCGCTTGCCGCCGCTGCGGACCGCGCCCAGGCGGCCAGTCAGGCCAAGAGCGCCTTCCTGGCCGCCATGGGGCATGAAATCCGCACTCCGCTCAACGGGGTCCTGGGCATGGCCCAGGTCATGGCGACGGACGATCTGCCTCCACGCCAGCGAGAGCGGCTCGCCGTCATTCGCGAGTCTGGCGAAAGCCTGCTGCAGATCCTCAATGATCTGCTCGATCTCTCGAAGATCGAGGCCGGCAAGCTGACACTGGAGGAAGCGGAATTTGACCTGGAGGATCTCCTGCGGAGCACCCACGCCGCCTTTTCAGCGCTCGCCAGCCAGAAGGGCCTGACCTACAGGCTGACGATTTCGGAGCGGGCCAAGGGACTGTATCGAAGCGATCCGCTGCGCCTGCGCCAAATCCTCCACAATCTGATTTCCAACGCCATCAAGTTCACGGCGGAAGGAGGCATCGAGGTCTCGGTGGGTCGACGAGAGAACAGGCTGCTCCTGGAGGTGACCGACACCGGCATGGGCATCCCTCCGGACCGCCTGCCGCAGCTCTTTGACAAGTTCGAGCAGGCGGACAGTTCGACGACCCGTCGCTTCGGCGGAACAGGCCTGGGACTGGCGATCTGCCGGGATCTGGCCGGGCTCATGGGCGGGCAGATCAGCGTAACCAGCCGGATGGGGCAGGGCTCGACGTTCAGGGTTGAAATCCCGATGCTCCGGGTTCGGAGGGAACGTGCGCGCACACCGGCGCCGGCCGCCGCAATCCGCCCGGAAAGCGACCTCAGCATCCTTGTGGCCGAGGACAATCCGACAAATCAGATCGTCCTGCGGGCGTTGCTTGAAGCGGCGGGGCTGGACCCTGTGATCGTATCGGATGGGGCGGCGGCCATGGAGGCATGGCAGTCGAGGAGCTGGGATCTTATCCTGATGGATGTTCAGATGCCCGTGATGGACGGCCCCACCGCGGCCGCCGCCATCAGGGCGATCGAAGCGGCGGAAGACCGGCCGCGGACGCCCATTCTGGCGGTGACGGCAAACGCCATGGCCCACCAGATTGACGAGTATGCATCCGCGGGAATGGACGGCGTCGTCGCCAAGCCCATTCAGCTGGAGGCGCTGCTGACCGCCATAGCGGAATTCACAGACTAGACCGACGCCCTTACCCGCGCCCGCAACCTCGGCGCCGTCTCCGGACGCGCCGGGCCGTGCGGGGAGCCGGCTATGCGGATCGACTGGTCATGGCGGGCTCCATCTGGTCGTTGCCGACGGCGCCGCCGGCAGCGCCCACGGCGCAGGGCCTGTCGAGACAGATGCCCGCCAGCGGGCAGGGACGGCGCGAATGCAGATCCTTCCGGGGGGACGTCTCGGTCAGGTCCCGCATCACGGTGAGCAACCCCAGGGCAGAGGCAGGAGACAGGCTCTCCGGATGGAAACCCTCCCTCAGCGCCGGCTCGTCCCCGACCATCTCCGCGTCAGACTGGAACAGGCCGCAACAGACGCTCCAGTCCGGAAAGCGCCGCGCGGGCGCCGTCTGGTCGCATATGATCGACAGGGCGGCGTGGCTCCGATCACACGAGATTTCCCCGTACACCTGCCTGACCTTGTCCCTTGGTCCCTCCAGAACGCTGAGGAACCTGCCGTCATAGGCGAACAGGATGCCGGTGACGTCCAGGGTCGACTTTCGCCGGGCTCCGGACTCCTGAGCCTGATCGAGCAATTCGTGCAGACGCCCGGCCGCCGAATTCGCGGTGCTGTGGTAGATGAGGCGGTGGAAGCCGGTGTCGGTGGACAGTGGGGCCGCTCGCGACGACCGTGAGGTTCGCCCGGCGGTCTGCGCGGGGTCCCCCGACAGGCAGACGCCTACGCCTCCATCCTCGCAACTGTCAAAGGCGATGCCCATGGCCGAGAACGCCTCGAAAAGCGCCCGCAGCGTCCGGCTGTTTGCGCCCACGGGGCCCCGAATACGCTCCAACCGCTTGATCGTCTCCAGACTCAGGCTGCAGCGCCGAGCCAACTCCGACTGATCGATACGCGCAAGCGCCCGGGCCGCCCTGATTTGCTCGCCCGTAAGCGCCGACGAAATGAACTGCATCTACCCGTATCCCAACCAACAAATACACTTTGAGTACAATTTCTTCCACCTCCGGCATACTTGATACGTGAGGGCGCTTACTTAGGTACACAATGCGGATAAACGCCATCAACCGCAGACTTTATTACATAAAATTGCTCGCGCCCGCCTCCCATAGATGACGGCTCAAATGTCGCGGCGCGACCGGGACGCGAACGCAATCGGCACAACCGCCCCCAAAAATCGCCCAAATGCGTCTCGGGGTCATCCGGATAAAGGCGGCGAACCGTTGAAAATATTGGAGCGGGCGGGGGGAATCGAACCCCCGACATTCAGCTTGGGAAGCTGACGTTCTACCTCTGAACTACGCCCGCCTGAGGCTCGTCCGCTTATCCGATGAATGGCCGGACAAGAAAAGGCCCGACGCGCGAGGCGTCGGGCCTTTCCCTTTTCATGGGGTCAGCGGCGGGTGACGGTCACGCCGCGGTCCTCCAGCATCGACTGAACGCTGTCGTCACCGGCCAGGTGGGCGGCGCCCACGGCGATGAAGGCCGTGCCCGAGCCTTCCAGCATGGTCTGGATCTGGCCGGCCCAGTCGGCGTTGCGGTCGACCAGCAGGACATCATAGAGCTGGCCCCACTCGGCCTGCATCTCGTCGACGACCAGGCTTCGAAGCCTCCACATCGCCGGCGGCCCACAGCTCGACCATGCTGTCCAGCATCTCTTCAGCCTCTTCCCAGGTGGCCAGCGATTGGCGCAGGAACTGCAGCTGAACCTCCTGCGGCAGATCGTGGAAGAAGCGGAACTGCTGTTCCAGGGTCTCGAACCCGCGCACCGTGGTCCCGGCCTCGTCCGCCGAGGCCTTCAGCCGGGTGTCGACGCCCGAGGCCGGGTCGTAGCCGGCCCGGACGGCGGCGGCGACGGAGACCTGAAGGCCGACCAGCCAGGGCTGCATCACCTCCATGGCCTGGGGCGGCACGCCGATGGCGGCGGCCACGGCCTGAAGCTGGGCGTTCTCCTCATCGGTCAACAGGCTGGACAGGGGCTCCCCGCCGATGTTCAGGCCATACTGCTGGATCAGGGGCATGGCGGCGGCCTGGTCGTCCACATTGGGCACTTCCAGCCACAGCTCGGCCGCCTCGGTCAGGGCGGCCTCCAGGCCCGGGGTGCGCCACTGGGTCTCGGGCTTCAGCAGGTGCACCGTGCCGAACAGGTAGATGGTGGAGTCCTCGTCGCTGACGACCCACATGGCCGGGCCGGGCTGGTGCGCCTCCTGGGCCAGGGCGAAGCTGGGGGTTCCCGCGACGGCGGCGAACAGGCCGACGCCCAGGGCGGTTCCGGCGCCCAGACGGGCGGCCAGGGTTCCGGCGTGCTTGATGCGATTGATGATGGTCATGGCTCGTTTCCTTTATGGACAGTCAGGGTGATGGATACTCAGGGTGAAAAGGGTGTCAGTTGAGGCCCCGGCGCAGCCCCACGGTGGCGGAGCAGACCAGGTACAGGCCCATGACGACGACCAGGATGTCCCAGGCCGTGAGGGTCGGCGCGACGCCCAGCCGCTCGGCGACGGCCCAGCCGAACAGGGCGGCCTGACCGATCCAGAAGGCCAGGCTCCGGACTCCAGGATGACCCGTCGGATCATCTCGTCGCCGCGCCGCCACAGGCTCAGGTTCATGGCCGTGTGCAGGGCGAAAACCACCGCGATGGCGGCCAGGGTCAGCTCGGGGGCGGGGTTGCCGGACAAGACCGCCACAACCGGCGCAGCAGCAACAGGCCGGATAGAACCAGCACCGCGCCCTGAAGGCGCATGTCTCGCACCTCCGTGGGACCGGCCGGCGCATCGGCGGATGTGGCGGCGGCCAGGGCGCGGCCGTTGCGGGAGGCCGCCAGGACGGACAGGCCGCCGGCGGCCAGCATCATGGCCACGATCAGGGCCACGGCGTCGCTCCAGCCCAGGCCGTCGAGCGCAGGAAGCTCGACATAATCGACCAGCAGCCAGCCGACGCCGTAGCCGACGATCCCGCCCATGACGGCGAAGCCGGCCAGTTTGAGCAGTTTGAATCGCGTGTCGGCGGATTTTTGAAGAGCGGTCATGATTTCCTCCTTCACTCGGAAAAGATGTCTTCGATGGCCAGGCCGAAGGTTCTGGCGATCTTGAAGGCGAGGGGCAGGGACGGGTCGTAGCGGCCGGTCTCCAGCGCATTGACGGTCTGGCGCGAGACGCCGAGCTGGTCGGCCAGGTCAGCCTGGCTCCAGTCCCGTTCGGCGCGCAGCACCTTGAGGCGGTTGTTCATGATCAGACCCTCTTGGAGACCCACCAGGCGAACCAGGCCACGCCGTAGCCGATCAGCATCGGCAGCAGCACCAGACTGGCGCCCGCGATCAGCAGGGAGCTGTAGGTGGCGTCGGCGGGGACCGGGGCGTCGCCGCCGTAGGCTTCCGCGAGCATCAGGGCGCCGATCCCGACGCACATGCCGATGGAGCCGCCCCAGTACCAGGCCCATTTGTGCGCCTCGCGCACCGCCTCGTCAGCGCGGATCCACCACCAGACTGTTCCGGCGATCAGCAGGCCGAACATGACGAACAGGATCAAGGCGCTCATGACCGGCCCCGGCAAGCCGCCGGTGTGCTCCAGCCAGGCGTAGACGCCGCCGGTGACGGCGCCGATCAGCATGGTCGCTCCCATCAGGAGCCAGAAACGTCCGGCGCTGCTCATCTTGCGGCGGGGGCGGGGCGAGGCGGTCATGGCAATGGTCCTTGTCAATGTGACAAGTGACCTTTACCTATCGAGTCCCGTTCGTGTCAAGCGTCATTGACAGAAAATCAAACGACCTTGTCCAAAAAGGGCTCAGCCCTCGGGCCAGACCCTGAAATGCTTCGATAATTTCAGCCCCTGTCGCTGATAGTGCGACCCACCCTCGCCATAGAGCCGCTCGGGCCGTTCGGTCAGGGGCTCATAAACCAGCCGCGCCACCGTCTGGCCGTGCTCCAGCAGGAACGGGGTGTCGTGGGTGCGCACCTCCAGCACCCCGCGCGATCCGGCCCCGTGGGCCTCGTCGGTGCCGAAGCCGGGGTCGAAGAACCCGGCGTAATGCACCCGGAACTCTCCCACCGACGGATCGATGGGCGTCATCTCGGCGGCCTGATCGACAGGGATCTCCACCGACTCCATGGAGGCCAGGATGTAGAACTCGCCCGGGTCCAGCAGCAGTTCGCCCGGACGGCCGTCGCGGCTGCGCGCCTCCAGCGGCTCCCAGAAATCGCGCGGATCGTGGCCGTCCTCCCGGTCCAGGTCGATGATCCCCGCATGGCGGCGGCCCCGGAAGCCGATGATCCCCTCGCTCAGCTCGACCCCCACGCTGCGGGTCTCCAGGCGGGGCGGCTCGCCCGCCTTCAGGCGCAGCTGGTTCAGCCGCGTGCCGGGGCGCACCAGAACCGAGAAGGTCTGGGGCGCGATCTCCAGATAGAGCGGCCCGTCATAGCCCTCGGCCACATCGTCGAAGGCCAGACCCCGGTCGGTGAGCAGGCGCACGAACACGTCCACTCGCCCGGACGAACTCTTGGGATTGGCCCGCGCCAGCAGGCCGGGTGGCAGCTTCAGCCGCTCCTGAAGCTCGGCGATATAGACGCAGCCCTTCTCCAGCACCGCCCCGCCCTCCAGGTCGATCTGGTGCATGGCCACATCCTTGAGGCGCTCCTCCACCCGCCGGTCGCCGGGCAGGAACGAGGCCCGCACCCGCCAGACGCGCGCGCCCAGCCGCAGGTCCAGGCTGGCGGGCTGCACCTGGTCGGCGTCAAAGGGGGTGGCCGAGGTCACCGCACCGGCGGCGATCAGGGCCTCAATGGCCTGGCAGGGCAGGATTCCGGGGCGGGAGAAATCGAGGGTCATGGCCGAACCTTACACAGATTCCGGAGGGACAAGAGGGAAAGGCGCACCGTCGCGGTTGCACCCTGTGCAGGGGTCCGTAAGGGTGGCGGCATGAAACGCAAGGGTTCCTACGAAGCCGAAACACGGGGCATCCGGGTCCGGGTCACGCCCATGTACCTGGACGGCGAATCCGCGCCCGAGGAAGGGCGCTGGATCTGGGCCTACCATATCGAGATCGAGAACCGGGGCGAGGCGGAGGTTCAGCTTCTGGCCCGTCACTGGATCATCACCGACGCCATGGGTCATGTGGAGGAGGTGCGCGGATCGGGCGTGGTGGGCGAACAGCCCATGATCGGGCCGGGCGACACCTACGCCTACGCCTCGGGCTGCCCCCTGGCGACCTCATCGGGCGCCATGCAGGGCGCCTACCGCATGGTGGACGAGGCGGGAGTCAGCTTTGACGTGACCATCCCCCCCTTCTCGCTGGACGTGCCGGACGCGCGGCGGGTCCTGAACTAGCCAGGCGGGTGAGGGGCCGCGCCAACCCGGAGAATCGCGGCCCCGCCCCAGGCCCGCCAGCGAAACCGGCGGGGCGGACGGCAGCCCCCTTAAGGGGCGTTCGTGACAGACCTGTGGCTGATCCGGGTCAGATGTAGCGGCGCAGGGAGCGGGCCAGCTCGGTGGCGCCGTCGCGCGAACCGCGACGGATCTGCGGCTGGTAGGCCAGCTTGGCGTGCTCCACGCAGTAGGTGGCGCCTTCGTCGGAGCGGCGGCCGCAGAAGCTGAAGTCCGACGAGGTCGGATCGCCGATGGGCCATTTGCACATGTGGGCGCCGAGGGTCAGCACCGTGGCCGTGCCCGGCATGTCCGGTATGCGGGGCGCCGGCGGGGTCGGCGGCACGGGCGCAGTGCGCGGCTGGGCCGCCTCGATGCGGCGCGGCGCCGAGGCTGCGCCGGGCGCGGACGCGGCGCGCGGAAGGTTGTGCGCGCGGGTTGCGACGGTGCGGCGCGGCCGGACAGGCCAAGGCGGTGCACCTTGCCGATCACGGCGTTCCGGGTGACGCCGCCGCCCAGCTGTTTGGCGATCTGACTCGCCGACTGCCCCTCCAGCCAGAGCTTCTTCAGCGCGCCAACGCGGTCTTCGGTCCAGCCCTGAGACATGCCACCCTCCAAGGTCGCTGATTCAATATCTTGTGCGAAGGGCGTCCTGCACGTCCTTCAACCACAACTGATCGTAAACTACTCCTTAAGGGACGCAACATCTGGCGCCTGTCGTATCCACAGAAACCACATCTTGAATCAATGTTCCGCGAATCTGGCGCCGATCGACGGGGCCGCCTTGCGAACCCCGGCCTGAAAGCGCATCTGGCGGCCATGACCGAGCTGAGCCACCTGCCCGCCACGCCCCCCTCCCCGCGCGCCTATCCGGGGATCAACTGGATCGGGGTGCAGACCCTGTATCTGCGGGAGGTGCGGCGGTTCATGAAGGTGGGGGCCCAGACCGTGGCCGCCCCCGTAGTCACCACCCTGCTCTACATGATGGTGTTCGTGGTGGCGCTGCAGGGCGGTCGTCCGCCGCTGCTGGGCATCGCCTTCGCCGAGTTCGTGGCCCCGGGCCTGATCATGATGGCGATCCTGAACAACGCCTTCGCCAACGCCTCGTCCAGCCTGATCCAGGCCAAGATCATGGGCACGGCCACCGACTTCCTGACCCCGCCGCTGAGCCCGCTGGAGCTGATGATCGGCTTCTCGCTGGGCGCGGCGACCCGCGGCGTGCTGGTGGGACTGGTGACCGCGATCTGCGTGCTGCCGTTCGCGCGGCTGGGCGTGGCCAACCTGGCCGCCATCCTGTTCTTCGGCGTCGTGGCGTCCATGCTGATGGGCATGCTCGGCGTGCTGGCGGGCTTGTGGTCCGAGAAGTTCGACCATCTGGCGGCGGTGCAGAATTTCGTGGTCATGCCCATGACCTTCCTGTCGGGCGCCTTCTATCTGGTGGAGCGCCTGCCCGAGCCCTTCGCCACCCTCAGCCACTTCAACCCGATGTTCTATCTGATCGACGGGTTCCGCTATGGCTTCATCGGCCATTCGGAGGGGAACCTGACGGTGGGGGTCATCGCCAGCCTGCTCATCACCGCGACCCTGGCCGTGATCTGCTATCTGGTGTTCCGCAGCGGCTGGCGGCTCAAGAGCTGATCCGTTAAGCGTGGCGGCAAACAAGGACACCGCCATGCTTCGCACCCTGACCGCCGCTTGCGCCCTTCTGGCCTTCGCCACCCCCGCCCTGGGCCAGGACGAGGCCGCCCTTCGGGAGGCGGTCGCCGCCTATGACCAGCCGTCCAACGCCGAGCGGCTGGCGGTTCTGACCGGCCAGCTGGACGCCGCGGGTCTCGCGTACGAAATCCAGACCTTCGAGGGCGGCGGGCGCGCGGGCGCCATGACCGGCTCCAACGTCATCGTCACCCTGGGCGAGGGCGAACGGGACCTGCTTCTGACCGCGCACTATGACGCCGTCGTCCTGCAATCCGGCGAACTGGCCGACGGGCTGGTGGACAACGCAGCCTCCACCGTCGCCCTGATCGAGGCGGCCCGGGTTCTGAGCGGCCGCGACCTGAACCACCGCGTCCAGGTGATCTTCTTCGACCAGGAGGAGCTGGGCCTGATCGGCGCCCAACGCTGGATCGCGGCCAACGGAACAGACCGCGTGGCGGCGGTGGTCAACTCCGACGTGGCGGCCTTCGGCGACACGCTCATGTACGGCGAGAACAACGGCGAGCGATCGGGCTTCGTCCTGACCGCGCTGCGCGAGGAATGCGCGGAGCGGGCCATGACCTGCGTCGGCTTTCCCGTCTACCCGCCCAGCGATGACCGCGCCTTCATCGCCGCCGAGGTCCCGGTGGTCTCCATCGGTTTCCAGAACCGCGTCGGCGCCCATCAGATGTGGCTGGCCTTCAACGGCGGCCGCTCCAACGGCCTGGCCGAGGGCTTCGTGCCCGAGGTGTTCCAGCTGATCCATTCCGAGGGCGATGTGATCGAGGCGGTCGACCCCGCCACCGTGGCCCTGGCGGCGGAGGTCTATGTGGATCTGATCACGCGCCTGGACGCGGCGGCCCAATAAGCTTCAGGCCATCTTGGCCTTGGTCAGGGTCTTCCAGGCCCGGATCACCCGCTGCAGCTTGTCCTCGGCCGAGCGGTCCCCGCCGTTGTGGTCGGGGTGGCAGCGCTTGAGCAGTTCGTAATACCGCGCCCGGATGGCCTCCCGCGCCACGCCCGGATCCAGATCCAGGTCGGCCAGGGCCTGACGCTCCAGCCGGCCGATGGGGGCGGTTTCCGGACCCTCGGCCGCGCGGCCCTGGTGATCCTGGCCGAACATGGCGAACGGGTCCGACCAGCGGCCGGCCCCGGTCTTGTTTCCCGTGCCGAATTTGGCGGCGAAGGCGGCGGCTTCCCGCGACATGCGCCCGGCCTTCATCTCCCAGGTGGGGCGCCCGCCGGTCATCTGCTCGTTCTCATAGCGGGAGCGGATCTCGCCCTCGCTCATGCCGGCGTAGAAATTCCAGCTCTTGTTGTACTGGGCGGCGTGGGCCTGACAGAATTCGTAGACTCGTTCAGCTGCTCGCGCGACCGGGGCGCGCGGGCGGTGGCCACCTTCAGGCAATCGGGGTGCTGGCACTGCTTTTCGCCGGGCTTCAGGCGCAGCACATCGGCCGCGGCCTCCTCCTCTTCGGGGCGCGGCGGCTTGATCCGCATATCCTTGAAGCGAGGCTTGTATTGAAACGAGGCTGACATCATCCGAAGTGTAGGTCCGAATTGGACGTCATCAAGGAAGCGCGGCGGAAAACCGATGAAAGAAGGCCCTGTTGCGACGATTATTCGCGAAAAACTGACTTTGGCCCTGTCTCCGGCCCGTCTGGAGATCGAGGATGACAGCGCCCGGCACGCGGGGCACCACCACGAGGGGGGCATCGACGCCCGCCCGGGCGGCGAGAGTCATCTGAATCTGGAGGTGGTCTCGGACGCCTTCGAGGGCAGGGGGCGGGTGGAGCGCCAGCGTATGATCAACGCGCTTCTGGCCGAGGAGCTGGCCGGGCCAGTCCATGCCCTCTCGATCCGTGCACGAACACCTTTGGAGGACGCGGGAAAATAGAAAATTCTCCGTTCACCCCCTCTTAGCGCTTCCAGCTTAGCGTTCGCGCCGGACTGTTCAGATGGGGACTGAATATGGTGGGACCGGCCCAGGGCGCTGACAGCGCGACGACGAGGACGCCGCAGACGCCGGGGCGCTCCCGTGAAGCCGCCAGCGTGCTGCAGAGCATCCTGGAGACCGGCAACCTGCGCTACTGGATCATCGCCAGCTGGGCCCTGGCCCTGGCCACGGCGGTGGGACCCGTTCTGGCCCTGGTCTGGTTCGTCATCACCATGACCGCCGGCTGGATTCGCGGCCGGGTCGAAAAGAAGGTCGCCGCCACCGGCCGCCGCGACTACAGCGCCACCTTCACCACCGTCGCCTTCCTGACCACCTTCGCCTGGGCCCTGGCTCCGGGGCTGGCCTGGTTCATGGGCGGACCCTACGGCCCTGCGATGGGCGTGGCCCTTCTGTGCGCGGGCTATGTGATGGTCTTCACCCAGATGCGCACCGCGCCGCGGCAGGCGCTCGTGATCTCCGCCCCCTACACCCTGCTCACCCTCGGCATTCTGATCTCCCTGTGGGGCAGCCCGGGCTTTCTGACCCTTCTGGCCGTGGCCCCGGTGCTGGGGTCCGCCATCCTCGTGCTGGTCATCATCACCATGATGAAGGAGCGCAAGATCGAGGCGTTTCAGGAGCACCAGGCCCATCTGATCGGCGAGCTGGAGACCGCGCGCGACAAGGCCGACGCCGCCAACGAGGCGAAGTCCAACTTCCTGGGCGTCATCTCCCACGAGCTGCGCACCCCCATGAACGGGGTCCTGGGCGCCGCCCAGCTGATGGGCGCCACCCGGCTGGATCAGACCCAGAAGGAATATCTGTCGATCATCCGCAACTCGGGCGACAATCTCCTGTCCCTGCTCAACGACATCCTCGACATGACCAAGATCGAGGCGGGCAAGATGACCTTCGAGGTGGTCGACGTCTCGCTGCAGGATCTGCACGAACGGGTCACCGGCCCCTTTACGGCCCAGGCCCAGGCCAAGGGCCTGAGCTTCGTTTCCGAATTCACCGGCGAAACCCCCGCCGTGGTCCGAGGCGACCCCTTGCGGGTCTGTCAGGTGATCCAGAATCTGTTGTCCAACGCGGTGAAGTTCACCGACGCGGGCGAGGTTCGCTACACCGTGCACAGCCAGCGGGTGGCCGATGACCGGGTCCGTTTCCGCTTTTCCGTCAAGGACAGCGGCCCGGGCATTTCCGAGGCGGATCTGGGCCGGCTGTTCCAGCCCTTCACCCAGCTGGACGGCTCCTCCACGCGCCGTTTCGGCGGCACCGGGCTGGGCCTGACCATCTGCCGGCGTCTGGCCAATATCATGGGCGGCGACATCGAGGTGGCCTCCGAGGTCGGCGAAGGCTCCACCTTCGCCTTCGTGGTGGAGGCCGAAGTGGCCCAGTGGTCCAGATCCGAAGCGGTCGAATCCATCGGCGCCGAGGTGGAGAACGGCCAGTCCCTGAAGGTGCTGGTGGTCGAGGATCATCCGGTCAACCGCATGATCCTGGAAGCCTGGATGGCCTCGTCCGGACACGTCACCGCCTCGGCCGAGCACGGCCAGATGGCGCTGGACGTCGCCTCGGCGGACCATTTCGACCTGATCGTCATGGACGTGAACATGCCGGTGATGGACGGTCTGACCGCCACCCGCGCCCTGCGCGAAAATACGGGTCCGAACCAGCAGACGCCCGTGGTGGTGCTGTCCGCCTCGGCGCGGACCGAGGATCATGAAGCCGGGATGGCGGCGGGCGCCGACGCCTATCTGAATAAACCTATTGATTTCAAGGTCCTGGCAGGCGTCATGGCAAGAGCTCGGGAAGGCCGCGACGCCGTGCGCGAGATCCAGAACTTCGTCCAGGGCGAGGCTGCCGCCGCCTGATCGCGGGAATCTGGCCCGGGCGGGTTCAAAAACCGCCTCATCGCGTTAAACCGGGCCCATGACCGACCTCCCCACGACCCTGGCCGCCGTCGCGGCCTCCTCCGATCAGGCCCTGGCGCTGGACGCCGCCCTGCTGGCCCGCGCCACCCAGATGGCGAGCGATCTGGCGGTGAACCTCACCATCGCCGCCCTGATCATCGTCGCCACCTGGTTCGGCTCCAAATGGGCCGCCGGCGCCGCGCGCCGCGCCCTGGGCCGGGTCCGGGGCCTGAGGGAAGACAAGACCGTCGAGGGCTTCATCGTCCAGGTGGTGCGCGTGGTCGTCATCTCCGTGGGCCTGATCGCGGTGCTGCAGCGTCTCGGCGTCCAGACCACCTCAATCATCGCCGTGCTGGGCGCCGCCTCCCTGGCCGTCGGTCTGGCCATGCAGGGCACCCTGTCCAATGTGGCGGCGGGCGTGCTGCTGCTGATGCTGCGGCCCTACCGGGTCGGCGATCTGGTGAGGATCGGGGACGCGACCGGCGTGGTGCAGAGGCTGGACCTGTTCACCACCCAGCTGACCGACGCCGACAACGTCAAGATCGTCGCCCCCAACAGCCAGGTGCTGGGCGACGTGATCCTGAACATCTCGGGGCAGGCCACGCGACGGGTGGCGATCGATTTCACCGTGTCCTACAGCGCCGATCTGAACGAGGCGCGCGAGGTGATCCGCTCCACCGCCGCCGCGCACGGCAAGGTGCTGGGCGACACCCCCGTGTGGACGGGCGTCACCGGCCTGCTGGACAGCGCGGTCCAGATCACCCTGCACGCCCATGTGCTGTCGGGCGACTGGTGGCAGACCCGGGCGGACCTGTTCCAGACGATCAAGGAGGCGCTGGACCAGGCCGGGATCGAGATTCCGTTCCCGCAGGCGGTCGAGTATTTCGGCGGCAATGTGGGCAAGGCGGCCGAACTGGACCAGTCGCCTCCCGACGCCCTCCTCCCGTCGAAAGGTCAGTAGGCCGTGCGCTATGATTTCGGGTCAGACAACACGGCGGGCATGGCGCCCGAAGCCCTGGCCGGGATCCAGGCGGCCAACGCGGGGTTCGCGCGCGCCTATGGAGCCGACGACGTCACGGCGCGGGCGGCGGACCTGATCCGTCAGCGCCTGGACGCCGACGCCGAGGTGCGGTTCGTCTTTTCCGGCACGGCGGCCAACGCCATCGCCCTGTCCATGCTGACCTTCCCGTTCGAGGCGGTGCTGGCCCATCACGCGGCCCATGTGTGCACCGACGAGACAGGCGCCCCGGGCTTCTTCGGCCAGGGGGTGGGCCTGATCGGCCTGCCGGGCTTCTCCGGCAAGATCGACCTCAAGGCCATGACCGCCATCCTGGACGAGCCGGAGGTGGGCCATCGTCAGCCGCCCGCCGCCCTGTCCGTGACCCAGGCCACCGAATACGGCGCGGTCTATACGGTCGATGAGCTGCGCGGCCTGATCGATCCCGTGAAGGCCAGGGGTTACGGCGTGCACATGGACGGCGCCCGTCTGGCCAATGCGGCGGCGGGCGGGTTTGACCTGACCCAGATCGCGCGGCTGGGGGTGGACGTTCTGGTGTTCGGCGGCGCCAAGGCGGGCGCGCCGTGCAGCGAGGCCATCGTCCTGTTCGACAAGAGCCTGGCGCGCCGCCTCGACAATCGGCTGAAACAGGCCGGACAGATGGCGTCCAAGGGGCGGTTCCAGGCCGCGCCCTTCCTCGGGCTGCTGGAAAGCGGCGCCTGGGAGGCGGGCGGCGCTCACGCCAATCTGATGGCCCGACGGCTGGCCGAGGGGATCGTCACCAACAGCCGCTTCGTCCTGGCCCACCCGGTGGAGGCCAATGCGGTGTTCGTGCGCATGCCGGCGGCCGCCCACCGTCGTCTCAACGAGGCGGGCTGGGCCTGTTACCGGTTCGACGACGGTTCGGTGCGTTTCGTCTGCTCGTGGGCCACGACCGAAGCGGCGGTGGACGAGCTGATCGCGGCGGTCCGGACGATCGGCTGAAGCCGTCGCCCCCTCCCGCGACGGGAGAGGGCGATCATGGCGTCAGTCCTTCCAGACGCCGTAGGGATCGACGTAGTCCATGCCCAGAGCCTCGGCCACGGCGGGGTAGGTGATCTTGCCGCCCAGCACGTTCAGGCCCCGCGCCAGGTGGGGATCCTTCTTGAGAGCATCCAGCCCGTGATCGGCCAGGGCCAGGCCGAAAGGCAGGGTGGCGTTGTTCAGGGCTTCCGAGGACGTGCGCGGGGCGCGCCCGGCATATTGGCCACGCAGTAGTGCACCACGCCGTCCACCTCATAGGTGGGATCCTCGTGGGTGGTCGGCCGGCTGGTTTCGAAACAGCCGCCCTGGTCGATGGCCACGTCCACCAGCACCGAGCCCGGCTTCATGCGCGACAGGTGCTCGCGCTTGATCAGCTTGGGCGCCGAGGCGCCGGGCACCAGCACCGCGCCGATGACCACGTCGGCCTTGAGGATCTCTTCCTCGATGGCGTTGATGGAGGAGAAGCGGGTGATGACGCGGCCCGAGGTGGCCTCGTCGATCTCGCGCATGCGGGGGATGGAGCGCTCCATCACCACCACCTCGGCGTTCAGACCCAGCGCCATGCGGGCCGAGTTCATGCCGACGACGCCGCCGCCCAGCACAACCACGCGGGCCGGCGACACGCCCGGCACGCCGCACAGCAGCAGACCCATGCCGCCGTTGTGCTTCAGCAGGGTCTCCGCCGCCGAGAACACGGCGATGCGCCCGGCCACCTCGGACATGGGCGCCAGCAGCGGCAGGCCGCCCTTGGAATCGGTGACCGTCTCATAGGCGATGGCGGCGCAGCCGGACTCCAGCAGCCCCTTGGTCTGATCGGGATCGGGCGCCAGGTGCAGATAGGTGAACAGGATCTGATCCGGCTTCAGGCGCGGCCATTCGGTCTTCTGGGGTTCCTTCACCTTCACGATCATCTGGGCCTGATCGAAGACCGCAGCGGCGTCCGGGACGATCCTGGCGCCGCACGCCTCATAGGCGTCGTCGGCGAAACCGGCGCCCAGGCCGGCGCCCTTCTCGATCAGGACCTCGTGACCCCGGGCGGCGTATTCGCGCACGGCGGTGGGGGTCAGGCCGATGCGGTGTTCGTTGGGCTTGATTTCCTTGGGCACGCCGACGCGCATGATGATCTCTCCCTGAGCATGGTCCCGGTGACGGGTTGGGGCGCAATCTACGCCCGGGCGGCGGGCAGGTTCCTGCTTCTTTTCGCCGCCTGATCCGCGTAAACATGCAGGATATTGCGTCAGGAGCCGCCATGAAGACCGTTTCCGCCGTTGAACTGGACGTCGTCGACCGCAAGATGCTGCGCACCCTGCAGGAGGACGGCCGCATCAGCAATGTGGACCTGGCCCGGGCGGTGAACCTGTCGGAGTCCGCTTGCCTGCGCCGCCTTCGGGCCATGGAGGCGGCGGGCGTCATCAGCCGCTACACCGCCATCATCAACGAGCGCGCCGTGGGTCTGCCCATCAGCGTCTTCGTCACCGTGACCCTGTCGTCCCAGTCCGAAAGCGCCCTGACCGCCTTCGAAACCGCCATCGCCACCGTGCCCGAGGTGGTGGAGTGCCACCTGATGACCGGCGGGTCTGACTATCTGCTGCGTCTGGTGGTTCGGGACGTAGACGACCTCGAGCGGGTCCACTCCAAGGAGCTGACCCGCATCCCCGGCGTGACGCGGGTGTCCTCGTCGGTGTCCATGCGCACGGTGGTCAAGCGCGGGGCCTTGCCCGTTTGACTCAATCAGGGGCCAGGAGGATGATTTCAGCCATGGGCTTTTCGGAATCTCCTGCTGTCTGGACGGATCGCGAGCCGACGCTCGACGAGGAGATCAGCCTGCTCGACGATGAAGACATCTTCGAGATGGCCAATCTCACCGAAGACCAGACCGGCGTGCCGGGCGTAATCATGATCTCGACAGCCATGGGATCCCACGGCCCGAGAGTAAAATATTTCCTGAAGCCTGGACGTCACCAACCGAGCTTCTCCGTCAATGTCGCCTCCGAACCCCGCGTGGTGGCGAACAGCCTTTCCGATCGGGATCTGAGCCGCATGGCGCAGTCCGTCATCGACTGGGTGCGCCTCAACCACGAAGCCCTGTCGCGCTTCTGGTGGGACGGGCCGGACTGGATGGAGCCCGAGGTTCGCGCCTTCATCGACGG
Source organism: Brevundimonas abyssalis TAR-001 (assembly GCF_000466985.1). GTDB lineage: Bacteria > Pseudomonadota > Alphaproteobacteria > Caulobacterales > Caulobacteraceae > Brevundimonas > Brevundimonas abyssalis. Next base: position 84,806 of record NZ_BATC01000003.1, on the reverse strand, counting down.
CCTGAAGAAGGTCTGACCTATCTCAGGTTCAGGGTCACCGCCTTGATGTCCAGATACTCCTCGATGCCGTGGACCGAGCCCTCACGGCCGTAGCCGGACTGCTTGACCCCGCCGAAGGGAGCCACCGGCGTGGAGACCATGGCCGCGTTCACGCCGACGATGCCGTTCTCCAGCCGACGCGCCACACGCATGGCCCGGTCCAGATCGCGGGTGAAGACGAAGGAGGCCAGGCCGTAGGGGGTGGCGTTGGCCTTGTGCAGGACCTCGGCCTCGTCCTCGAACGGAAACACGGGGACCAGCGGCCCGAAGGTCTCTTCCTCGCGGAACAGGGCGTCGTCGCCACCGAGAGTCACGGTGGGCTCGAAGAAGCGACCGCCCAGCGCATGACGTGAGCCGCCGGTCAGCACCTTGCCGCCGGCCGCCTGGACCTTGGTCAGGTGGTCCTCGACCTTGTCCAGGGCCTTGTCCTCGATCAGCGGGCCGACCTTCACGTCCGGTTCGAAGGCGGCGCCGACCTTGAGCTTCGCCACCTCGGCGGCCAGCTGCTCCGCATAGGCCTCGGCGATGGAGGCGTGCACATAGACCCGGTTGGGGCAGACGCAGGTCTGACCGGAATTACGGAACTTGCCCTTGATGGTCTCGGCCACGGCCAGATCCAGGTCGGCGTCTTCGAACACGATCAGGGGCGCCGCGCCGCCCAGCTCCATGGACACCCGCTTCAACGTCGGGGCGCATTGCTCGGCCAGCTTGCGGCCCACGGGGGTGGAGCCGGTGAAGGACAGCTTGCGGATCAGGGGCGAGGCGGTCAGGACGCCGCCGATGGTGGCCGCATCGCCGGTGATGATCGACAGGGCGCCCTTGGGCAGGCCCGCCTCATAGGCCAGCTCGACCAGGGCGATGGCGGTGAAGGGGGTCTGGCTGGCGGGCTTGACCACCGCCGTGCAGCCCGCAGCGAAGGCCGGCCCCAGCTTCCGGGTCAGCATGGCGGCGGGGAAGTTCCAGGGCGTGATCAGGGCGCAGGGCCCCACCGCCTCCTTGAAGGTCACGATCAGATGTCCCAGCGGCGTGTCCTGGGTTTCGCCCAGGATGCGCTCGGCCTCGCCCGCCGACCATTTGATGAAGCCGTTGGCGTAGGCGATCTCGCCCCTGGCCTCGGTCAGGGTCTTGCCGTTCTCCAGCGCCATCAGGCCCGCGATGCCCTCGGCGTTCTCGTCGATCAGCGCGGCCCAGCGGCGCAGGAAGGCGGCGCGCGCGTGGGGGTCCGATCGCGACCAGTCTGCGAAGGCGTCGTGCGCGGCCTTGACGGCCCGCTCGGTCTCGGCCGCGCCCAGATCCGGCACATGGCCGATGATCTCGCCGGTGGCCGGATCGTCCACGGCGATGCCTTCCCCCTTCACCGGGATCGCCTCGCCCGCGATCAGGGCGTGTTCGCGGATCAGCGCGCGGCCGGCGGCCTTGGGGTCGGACATGGTGAAGCTCCTGACGACGGGGAGGGTGTCACAGACGAACGCAAACGGGCCGGACCGGCTGCATCACGTCTGGATGGAATCCAGATCACGGCCCTTGGTCTCCGGCAGCCAGATCAGGCTGACGATCACCGCCACGGCCGTGAACCCGACCGCATACCAGAGACCGAAATAGATGTCCCCGGACCAGGCCACCAAAGCGAAGCTGGCGGCGGGCAGCAGCCCCCCGACCCAGCCGGTGCCCACATGGTAGGGCAGGCTCATGGCCGTGTAGCGCACCCGGGTCGGGAACAGCTCCACCAGGGCGGCGGCCTGGGGGCCGTACAGCGCAGTGGCGGCGATGATGAACACCATCAGGATGCCGAAGACGGCGGGCAGGTTCATGCGATCCGGGTCGGCCCGTTCAGGATAGCCGGCCTCGATCAGGGCCCCGCGCACCCGCGCCTGCACATCGGCGCGGGCGGCGGCGACGCCCGCGGCGTCCAGGCTGGACGCCTCCAGTGACGGGATCAGCCGGTCGCCGATGCGGACCATGGCGGTGGTCCCTTCCGGCGCCGCCTCGTTGCGATAGCTGACGCCGGCGCCGGACAGCACGCCCTTGGCCAGGTCACAGGACGAGGCGAAGGCGGCCCGGCCCACGGGATCGAACTGCACCGCGCAGGTGGCCGGGTCGGCGATGATGGTCACCGGGGCGGACGCCTGGGCCTCGGCCAGGGCCGGATTGGCGGCCCGCGTCAGGGCCTGGAAACCCGGGAAGAAGGCCACCAGGGCCAGGATCATGCCGAACAGCATGACGGGCTTGCGGCCCACCCGGTCCGACAGCCAGCCGAAGAAGACATAGAGGAAGGCTGACACCACCGTCACGGCCAGCACCAGGCGTCCACCGTGGCCACCTCCACCTTCAGCACCCGCTCCATGAAGAAGCGCGTATAGAAATAGCCCGCATACCAGACCGCGCCCTGGGCGATCATGATGCCGAACAGGGCCAGCAGGACGAACCGGCCGTTGCGCCAGGTCAGGAACGACTCCTTGAACGGCGCGCGCTTTTCCGTGCTTTCGGCGGCCATGCGCTGGAAGGCCGGGCTTTCATGCAGCTTCATGCGGATCCACAGAGAGATCACCAGCAGGAAGGCCGACAGCAGGAAGGGGATGCGCCAGCCCCATTCATTGAACGCCTCGGCGCCCACGGTCAGGCGGGTGACGATGATCACCACCAGCGCCCCGATCAGGCCCAGCGCCGCGGTGGTCTGGATCCAGCCGGTCAGGAAGCCCCGCTTCTCGTTCGGCGAATGCTCGGCCACGAAGATGGCGGCCCCGCCGTACTCGCCGCCCAGGGCGAACCCCTGCAGGATGCGCATGGTGATCAGCAGGATCGGGGCGATGATGCCCGCCTGGCTGTAGTCGGGCAGAAGGCCGATGGCGACGGTGGCGACCCCCATCAGGGTGATGGTCACCAGAAAGGTGGTCTTGCGCCCCACCTGATCCCCGAACCAGCCGAACACCAGGGCGCCCAGCGGCCGGACCACGAACCCGACCCCGAAGGTCAGCAGCGCCAGGATGTAGGACGTCGCCTCCCCCACCTCGGCATAGAAATGCCGCGCGATGATCGCGGTCAGGGAGCCGAAGATGAAGAAGTCATACCATTCGAAGGCGGTGCCGGCGGCCGAGGCCCCGACGACGGTGCGCAGACCAGGGCCCCTGGCCGCCGGATCCCCCGAAACCTTTGCGTTCATGCGACGTCCCCCCGCCGCCTCTGCGGGCGGCCGGAAGGCAAGCTAGAGCGTGACGTCCCTGCGGTCCAGACACACGAAAGCCCCGCAGCCGGAGGCTGCGGGGCTCACGATGTTGTCAGGCTTCAGCCGTTCAGCAGGTCGCGCCTTCGGCGCAGTTCTCGACGGCCTGGCCGGCGGCCTGGGCGTCCTGACCAACGCCGGAAAGGGTGTTGCAGGCGGCGACGGTCATCAGGGCGGCGGCGGCCGCGAGGGCGAAAATCTTGCGCATGGTCTGGCTCCTATGGCTCCGGGGGCCGGAGCGTGACAGTGACGGCAGGCTAACGTCACGGAGCGCCCCGGTTCCGCGCCCCGATCAGTTCAGCGGCGCGCCATGCACCGACGGCGGCAAGGGATCGGGCCGCGGGAACGTCAGGCGCGCGATCATGCCGCCTTCGGGGCGCGCTTCAAACGCCGCCTCCCCGCGCAGCTGGCGCGCGAAGGCCGTCATCAGGGTGCGGCCGACCCCGCCCTCCAGGGTGGAGACGTCGGTGCCCGGCCCGTCGTCCTCGACCTCGAGGCGGCAGGTCGCGTCGTCAGCCGTGAACCGCACATGGAGCGTGCCGCCACGCCCGGCGAAAGCGTGCTTCTGGGCGTTGGATATGGCTTCGACCGCCCACAGGGCCAAGGGCGCCAGACGATCCGGATCAATGACCAGGGAGTCCGCCGTGACCTGGCTGGAGACCACCGGGCCGCGCCCGGATTCCGAGGCGACCAGCTGACCGGTCAGCTCCCGCAGGAAGTCCGCCAGATCGGCCTCCCGGATGTCGGGGCTCTGGTAGAGCGTGCGGTAGATCAGGGCCAGGGCGGAAATGCGCTGACGCGTATCGCCGACGGCCGCCCGCGCCGCCGGGTCGGTCAGGGCGCGCTGCTGCATGCTCAGCAGCGAGGAGATGATCTGCAGGTTGTTCTTCACCCGGTGGTGGATCTCGCGCATCAGCGCGTCCTTCTCCGCCAGGGATTCGGTCAGCGAAAGGTCACGCTCGCTGATGGCCTCGGCCATCTCGTCCAGGGTCCTCGCCAGGACGCGGATCTCGGCCGGCGCGTTTTCGGCCTGAACCGGGCGCACGGTGAAGCGTCCCTTGGCGTAGATGGAGGCGACGCGCTCCAGATAGTCCAGCCAGCGGATCACGATGCGGTCGGTGAAGATCATCACCGCCAGGAACGCCATCAGCCAGGCGGCCAGAGGCAGCAACAGCGTGCCCGTGGGATTCAGCTGCGCCCAGGACAGGAGCCCGGGATCAGGCGTGGAGAGCAGCACATAGACGTCCCGCCCCGCCAGGGCCGCGCCCGCATAGAGGCGGGATCGTCCCGACGCATCCCGCGCGTGGAACTCCACCGCACCCTCGCGGGCCCGGTCCACCCAGCCGGCCAGGGCGTTCTCGTCCCGGGTTTCGAAGGCCGCTGCGTCGGTGGCCGTGAGCAGGACGCCGGACGCATCCGTCAGAGCCACCTCCGTGCCCTCCGGCAACGACCGGTCGCTGACGTCCGGCTGCAGGGACGACAGGGGAATGATCGCCGCCAGAACGCCGTCGAAGGCGCCCATGGGCCGCTCCGAGCGCACTGCCGCCAGCAAGGCGGGTTCGGAGGCCAGCCGGTCCGGCGCCCGGGTCAGCACCACGGTCTCGCCGCTCTGTATCCGCGCGAACCAGGGCGTGTCGCGAACCGTCAGATCGCCCTGGACCGAGGTGGAGGCGCAGGCCACCCGGCCGGTGGGGGTGAACCGATAAAGGGCGTCATACCCGTCCAGTTCGGCCACCAGGGCCCGCAGGCGCGGCGCGCAGTAAAGACCGAGGGACTCAGGGCGCAGCACCTCCAGCAGCACCGTGGCGCTGTCCAGCCGCGCCTTGGCCGTGGCCGCGCTGCGCTCGGCGCCCAGCACCAGGTCATGACGCCGGTCCTCCGCTTCGCTCTGGAAGGCGGCCTGGGTCTGGATGGCGCTGAGAAGCAGGATCGGCAACAGGGCCACCGCCATGGCTGCGGCCAGGCGAAAGCGGATGCCCTGCGCCCTGTTGGTGGCGAAGCGCCGCCCCAGCCGGACCACCGGCCTAACCCTGCCGCTGCGTACTCAGCCGGTCCGCGTCGGCGAGAATGGAGCGCATGGCGTCGCCGGCGGCCTTGCCGTCGCGGGCGTAGCGCCCTGCTCCAGCGTCTGCTGCAGCGCCCGACGCGCGCGGCTGACCCGGCTTTTCACGGTGCCGACCGCGCAGTTGCAGATTTCGGCGGCCTCCTCGTAGGCGAAGCCGCCCGCCCCGACCAGCACCAGAGCCTCGCGCTGCTCTTCCGGCAGGCTGGCCAGCGCCAGGCGCAGTTCATCCAGGGCCACCGGCGCCTCGGGGTCGTCCACCGCCACGAGCGTGCGCTCGGCGGCCTCCTGGTCCAGTTGCGACTGGCGCCAGGACCGGCGCTTTTCTGAATAGAACTGGTTGCGCAGGATCATGAAGGTCCAGGCCTTCATGTTGGTGCCCATCTGATAGCTGGCGCGGGCGTCCCACGCCTTCATCATGGCGTCCTGGGCCAGATCATCGGCCGCCGTGGGGTCGCCGGCCAAGGTGCGGGCGAAGGCCCGCAGATGCGGAATCAGTGAAACAAGCTGGGTCTTGAAGGCTTCGTCGTCCGATGAGGGAGGTTTCGGAGCCGCAGAGCGTGCGCCCGTCATGAGTCGCCCTCGGCCTTCTTGTCGGCCCTGCGCAGGATGTCCAGAAACTCGTCGGGCACCGGTTCGTTGACCACCTGGTCGAACATGTGCCGAAGCTTGACCCCGATGGCCTGTTGGCGCAGGCGCGCCTCTTCCAGCCCGTCGTCCCCGTCTTCCGGCGGGGCCGGGGACCGGCGGGACTGGTTTGATTGATCGATCATGAAGCGCTTGCCGCCCGACTCTTGATGATGCGCACGCCTTCGCGTGTCAGTTCGGGACCGTCAACGTCCTCTCTGCCCAACGAGTTCCGGCATTAAGCCGATTTAATGCTCAAGCTTCTCCGGCTGGCGGGAACCGTTGCCGCGCGGATACGTTGGTCGGGATCACCGCCCGGCTCCGGCCGGGCCGGACGAACACCTTATGTCGGGGAAATCCAAGAATGAGCCTTCTGGCGAGACTCGCGCCTCATCTGCCCTATGTGCGCCGCTATGCGCGCGCCCTGACCGGCGATCAAAGCACCGGCGACAACTATGTCCGCGTGGCCCTTGAGGCGCTCGCAGCGGGTGAACAGCAGCTGCCCGCCGCCATGACGCCCCGGGTGGCGCTCTATCACGTCTTCCACACCATCTGGGTCGCCACCGCGCCCGGCTGGAGGACAAGAGCGGGATGGAAAGCGAAGACGACGCATCGCAGCGGCTGATGAAGATCGCGCCCAAGTCCCGTCAGGCCTTCCTGCTGACCGCGCTGGAAGGCTTCACGCCGTCCGAAGCGGCGCAGATCCTGGGCGCCGAGCTCAGCGACATTGAAAGCCTGATCGGCGACGCCCAGCGCGAAATCGACGCCGAACTGGCCACCGACGTGCTGATCATCGAGGACGAGCCGATCATTTCGGCCGACATCGAGTCCCTGGTCAAGGAGCTGGGCCATACGGTTTCGGCCACCGCCACCACCCACGACGAGGCGGTGGATGCGGTTTCCCGTCATCGCCCCGGCCTGGTTCTGGCCGACATCCAGCTGGCGGACGGGTCCTCGGGCATCGACGCGGTCAAGGACATCCTGAAGAGCATCAATGTCCCGGTGATCTTCATCACCGCCTTCCCGGAGCGTCTGCTGACAGGGGAGCGGCCCGAACCCACCTTCCTGATCACCAAGCCCTTCCAGCCGGAAACGGTGAAGGCGGCCATCAGCCAGGCCCTGTTCTTCCATCCGGCGCGCCAGACCGAAGCCGCCTGATCCAGACGACACGACCCGCAATTGGAAAGGCCCGGCGATCCGCCGGGCCTTTTTGTTTGTCTTACTCCGGCGTGGCGGGCGTCGGTTCGCCGTCGGCGGGCAGCGGCGGAGACGAGGAGTCCCCCTCGAAGGTCCGGGCCGCGGCCGCCTCTTCGGGCACGGTCTCCAGTTCGCCGAGCTCTTCCTGGGTTCCGCCCCACAGCAGCATGTAGATCAGCACGATCAGCACCAGGGACACGATCATCACCAGCAGGATCCGGATGCCGCCGCGGCCCTGACGCGCCCGCTGGGGCGACACCACCGGGCCGTGGTCGTCGGAGTTTCCGGGATCGTTGGGCGGCTGTTGGGTCATGATGATGCTCCGTATCTGGGCCGGTCTTGAGAGCGGTCCCGGTTGCTGTCCCAAGGCAAACGTGTCGGAGGCTTGGCCGTTCCGAAGCTTGGCTGTTCGCGTCACGCACGAATTAATTTCAGGGCGCGGGAACCGGGGGCGGGGGTCCGTGTTCTCATCATGCGGAGGCGGCGACGCCCCCCCGACTTGAGACTGGCGCAAGCCAGTCTGTCGCCTCCGCGCCTCATTCTCGATGATGCTGACTTGGGCGGGTCCTTCATGGACCCGCCCTTTTCTTTTGGGCCGATGCCCGTCAAGGTGCGTCCTGAAAGAAAACGTCCTGGAGACCCGAACATGGCCCTCACCAATCGCCAATGGATTCTGCGCCAGCGCCCGAAGGGCCTGGTCCAGCCTACGGACCTGGAACTGGTCGAAAGCCCGGTTCCTGACCTCAAGGACAGCGAAGTCCTGGTGCGCACCGTCTATCTGTCGCTGGACCCCACCAATCGCACCTGGATGAACGACGCCGAAGGCTATCTGCCCGCCGTCAAGCTGGGCGAGGTCATGCGGGGCCTGACGCTGGGCGTGGTCGAGGACAGCAAGTCCGAACGCTTCAAGAAGGGCGACATCGTCACCCCCATGTCCGGCGGATGGGCGCTCTACGCCGTGGTTCCCGAGGACGGCCTGCGTCCCGTGCACCGCGCGCCGGGCCTGCCCCTGACCGCCAATCTCAGCGTTCTGGGCATGACCGGTCTGACCGCCTATTTCGGCGTCACCGACGTGTGCCGGCCCGAGCCCGGCCAGACCATGGTGATCTCCGCCGCCGCCGGCGCCGTGGGCTCCATCGCCGGGCAGATCGCCAAGCAGAAGGGGGCCCGGGTCATCGGCATCGCCGGCGGGCCCGAGAAATGCCGCTGGCTGACCGAGGAGCTCGGCTTCGACGGCGCCGTGGACTACAAGAACGAGGACGTGGGCGAGGCGCTGGACCGCCTGGCGCCGGACGGCATCGACATCAATTTCGAGAACGTCGGCGGCGACATCATGAACGCGGTCTGGAACCGCATGAACGTGCACGGCCGCATGGCGGTGTGCGGGCTGATCTCGGCCTATAACGCCACCCGCCCGCCGCCCTCGCCCAATTTCGCGCGCATCATCACCCACCGCCTCAACATCCAGGGCTTCCTGGTGCTGGACTACGCCCCCCGCGCCCGGGAAATGGTCGCGGAGATGGGGCCGTGGCTGGCCGAAGGGAAAATCCAGTGGAAGGTCCATGTGGACGAAGGGCTGGAATCGGCGCTGGAGTCGCTGAACCGCTTGTTCACCGGCGACCATGACGGCAAGCTGCTGGTCAAGGTGTCAGAGGAGCCTGCCTGAGCATGACCGAACCGGCCGACCCCCTGCATTTCGAGGACATCCAGGTCGGTCAGGTGCTCCCCATGGGGGCCTGTGCTGTGGACGGCGAGGCGCTCGCCGGCTTCATCGAACGGTTCGCACCCCACTGGCCCGCCGCCGACGGCGCGCCGGATGCCATGGTCTATGCCCTGTGGCGCAGGCTGGCCGATGAGTCCGAGCGCGGCATGGCGGTCAGCAAGGGTCTTGCTGTGGACGCCCTGCGCTTCATGCGCAACCCGCCCTCCGGCGAGCTGCTGCGCGGACGCATGACCGTCATGGGCAAGGATCCGGTCGGCGACGGCCGGGGCGTCGTCATCGCCCAGCACGATCTGCTGGACGAGGATGGGCGGCTGGTCTTCTCCTGCCTGTCGCGGACCCTGCTGCTCCGCCGCTGACGCGGCTTTCAGGACGAGCGCAAACGCGCGCTCAAGCAGGCCAGGGGCCGTTAGCGCAAAAACGCGCGCTCAAGCAGGCCAAGGGCCGTTAGCGCAAAAAAAAGAGGCGGCGGATCGCTCCGCCGCCTCCTTCATTTTTCAGGTCAGTCAAATCAGGCGTTGGCGGCCGCCGGAACGGGGCCGGCCCGGTCCAGGGTCATGGCCACAAGCCGGTCCCAGCCCAGCAGCGACACCAGGTGGGCGTAGATCTGGCCCAGGGCGCCGTTGTCGCGCAGTTCGGCCAGCTTCTCGGCCGGCAGGGCCTTCAGCTTGTCCTCGGACACGGCGTAGTACTGGGCCAGCTTCTGCACCGGACCGGGCGAGCCGTCCGGGTTGCGCGGGGTGTAGGTGGCTTCCTTGATCTCGAACAGGTCCAGCTCCTCCAGCATCGCTACGAAGCGGGTGGTGCGCTGGCGCTCCATTTCGAAGTCGTTGCAGAACTGCATGGCCTGCTCGGTGAAGGCGCTGGGCTTGTCGCCGTCGAACAGGGGCACCTGGCCGCCTTCGGCGATGAACGGCGCGCCGCGGTCGATGCACAGAACCATGCGCTTGTTCTCCTCGTCATTGGCGAAGACGAAGGGATAGCGGCGCACGAAGGCCGGCAGATAGGCGCTGGACAGGTACTGCCCCGCCTCGTCCACGAACAGGTTCTGGTCCTGACGCAGGGCCATGATCGCCACCGGCGACTTGGGCTCGCCCAGGAAGACGACCGGGAAGGACAGGGCGGCGGGCGAGAATTCGGTCACCGTCAGGGGCACCGTATTGGTGCCGGCCACGAAGGCGTAGGGCTTCTCGGCCTGGTTCACGCCCAGCTTGCCGTGGCGCTCCATATTCAGCGGTTCGGGCTGGCTGTAGAACAGGACGTTGCCGGAGATCGGGCTTTCGGGCGCTTGGGTGTCGGACATGAACTCGAGGCTCGGGTTGAAAGGGAAGCGCGCCTTCTAGCCCACAAGGTCCCCAACGGCAACGCGGCGCGAAGCGTTGCGATTCCGAACGCAAGCCATTAGCTGGGGGACATGGGCGAAGCCTGCGCACATCACCGCCACGACACCGGCCTCGGTCCGGCCGACGTGAGCGCCGCCCTCGGCGACGCAGAGGCGCGCTGCGTCCGGCGCGGAGAGCGCATGACCGGCCCCCGGCGCCGGGTGCTGGAGCTGCTGCTGGCCTCAGGCGAACCGGTCAAGGCCTATGACCTCATCGCCGCCTACGGCGCTGACGGACAGGCCGCCAAGCCGCCCACCGTCTACCGCGCCCTCGAATTCCTGGAGCGCCTGGGCCTGGCCCACCGCATCGCCTCCATCAGCGCCTATGTGGCCTGCAGCCACGGCGAACGGGCCCACGCCGCCGCCTTCCTGATCTGCGACTGCTGCGGCGCGGCGGTGGAGGTCAGCCCGCCGGCCGCCGCCGGCCTGTCCGGCCCGGCCGAGCAGAACGGCTATGTGCTGGAGCGTGTGACCATCGAAGGCCACGGCCTGTGCGCCGACTGCCGCGCGGGCTGACCCGGAACCGGCCATGACCTCACCCTTGAGCGTGGCCGCTTCCGGTCAGGAGAGCGGATCGATGTCGGGGCTGGACCTCGGCGACCCCGGCCGCCCCGTCGACCTGATCTTCGTTCACGCCAACGGCTTCAACGCCGGGACCTACCGCTTTCTGCTCGAGCCCCTGGCCCGGGACGCGCGCATCCTGGCGCCGGACCTGCGCGGGCACGGGCGCAGCGGTCTTCCCGCCGATCCGGTCTGGCGGCGGAACTGGCATGATTTCCGCGACGATCTGGTCGCCCTCATCGACGCCGTGGGCGGGCCGCCCGTGGTGCTGGCCGGTCATTCCATGGGGGCGGTCGTGGCCCTTCTGGCCGCCGAGCGCCGCCAGCACCGGGTGCGGTCGGTGGTCATGTTCGATCCGGTGATCCTGCCGCGCCCGGCCGCCCTGATGATGAGCTGGCCGCTGGCGGGGCGGATGGCGCGCCGCTATCCGCTGGTGGCCGGGGCCCTGCGCCGCCGCGCCCGGTTCGACAGCCGGGAGGCGGCGATCGAGGCCTATCGCGGCCGGGGCGCTTTCCGGGACTGGCCCGAACAGGCGCTGGCCGACTATGTGGCCGAAGGATTCAGGGACGTGGAGGACGGCGTCGAGCTGACCTGCGCGCCGGGGTGGGAGGCGTCGAACTACGCCGCCCAGGGACACGACCCCTGGCCCGTGCTCCGCCGCATGGCGCGGCCGGTCCATATCCTGAAGGGCGAGCGCGGATCGACGTGCAGCCTCGTGCCCGGGCAGATCGCCGACGTCACGGTGGAGACGGTCCCGGGAGGAACCCACTTCTTTCCGATGATCCAGCCCGAGGCGGCGCGCGCCGCGCTCAGGCGAAGTCTGTCAGAGTCCGGTCAGGGCTGACCCTGGTTCTGGCCGCCGCGGGCGGTCTGGATGGCGTCGCGCGTGGCGTTCTCGGCGCTGCGGTAGACGAAGCCGTAGGTGGGGTAGACGGTGGAGCCCAGGCCGTTGATCGGGTTGTACCAGACCTTGACCCGGCTCCAGTCCCCGGCGGGCGAGACGTCCACCACGGTGACGTTCTCCTCGACCCGGCCGCGGCTGCCGCCCCAGTTGGCGTGGGTGACGCGGATGACCCGCTCGGTCAGGATGTCGCTGACCACCGCCACATGGCCCCGGTTCATGCGGCCGTGGGGCTGGAACACCAGCACCGATCCGGCCTCGGGCGCCTCGCCGGTGCGGAAATTGCTGACGGCCTGACGCCACCAGGTCCAGGCGTCGCCGAAGATCTGGATGCCCGACAGCAGGCGCGCGAAGGTCACGCACTGCCAGTAGGGATCATCGGCGCGGGCGGTCTGGGGCGTGGCCAGGGTGAAAAAACCCAGCGAGGCCGCAACCAGGGCGGCGGTGAGCCGTTTCATCATATTGGCGTGCTCCGGACGTTTCGCGTCACAAGCCATAAATCATGTTCGCGAAGGGTTGAAGAACCCTTTCCAGGCTCAATTTGGGCGATTTCGGGGCAAACAGCGGTGGGCGAACCCGCCGCTCACGCCCGCGGCTCGCCCCGTTCGTCCGTATTCATCAGGAAGTCCACCGAGGCGGCGCAGCCGTTCAGCACCTCCTCGCCGATCTCGACCCGGGCTGTCAGGGGATAGGTCCGGTCGCTCATGCCGTCCGAACATGGGGTCTCGATCAGGGTGACGCTGAGGACCCGGCCCTGGTCGGTCTGGCCGCTCCACATGGCCGTGGTTCCCGCCATCTGCGGCCCGGCGTTGGGGGCCCGCTCCTCCGGCCGGTCCACCCCGGAATAGACCAGGCCGTCGCCGTCGATATTGACCGCCCAGAACGGCTCGGTGCCCAGCGCCCGCAGGGGCTCGGTCAGGATCACCTCGCCCAGGACCGCCTCCGGCTCGGCCGGCGCGGGCGCGGACTGATCCGGCGCTTCCCCCTGGGAGCAGGCGGTCAGGGTCAGGGCGGCGAGGGGGGCGATGACGGCGAGCGCGCGCATGATCTGGTCTCCGGTTGCAGTCACAGACTGCCCGCGCGGACGACAGTCGTGCAAGGGGGCGCCGGGTGGGCTAGCGTCGCCGGATGGCGAATCGCGAGCCCTTCAGCCTTTACGAGTTCTTCGCCGGGGGCGGCCTGGCCGGGCTGGGCCTGCACGGATTCCGCACGACCTTCGCCAACGACCTCGATGGGGCCAAGGCGGCCAGCTGGCGCGCCAACCACGCAGAACCCGACATCCTGAAACTGGCCGACGTCTGGGACCTGACGCCGGACGATCTGCCGGGCCATGCCGATCTGGCCTGGGCGTCGTCGCCCTGTCAGGACGTCAGCCTGGCGGGCGCGCGCGGCGGGCTGGACGCGCGGCGCTCGGGCGCCTTCTGGGGCTTCTGGCGTCTGATGACCGGCCTGGCCGGGCAGGGTCGGACGCCGGGCCTGATCGTGATCGAGAACGTCATGGGCCTGCTCACCTCCAATCAGGGGCGGGACTTCGCCGCCGTGTGCCGGGCGCTGCACGACGGGGGTTACGTCTTCGGGGCGGTGGAGGCGGATGCGGCCCTGTGGCTGCCCCAGTCGCGCCCGCGCCTGTTCCTCATCGCCTCGCGCCCGCCGGTCGCGGGCGCCGGGGAAGGGGCCGACCCCTTTCATTCCCCCCGCATCCGCGCCGCCCACGGCGCCCTGCCCGACGATCTGAAGGCGGGCTGGGTCTGGTGGCGCCTGTCGGCCCCGCCGCGCCGCAACACCGACCTGGCCGCCCTGCTGCAGCCGGATGACGCCGTCGCCTGGCTGGATGAGGACAAGGCGGCCGCCCTGCTGAACCTGCTGTCTCCCCTGCATCGCGCGCGGCTGGACGCAGCCGCGGCCTCTGGCGAGCGGCGCGTCGGCGCCGCCTACCGCCGTGTCCGGCTCGAGAACGATGTGAAGGTTCAGCGGCTGGAGATCCGCTTCGACGGCTTGGCCGGGTGCCTGCGCACGCCCGCGGGCGGCTCGTCGCGTCAGTTCGTGGTGGTCTGTCAGAACGGCCAGACCCGGGTGCGTCGTCTGACGGGGCGGGAGCCGCGCGGCTGATGGGGCTGCCGGACAGCTATGCGCTGCCGACGAGCGAAGTGGCGGCGCTGAAGCTGATGGGGGATGCGGTGGCCGTGCCGGTGGTCCGCGCCCTGGCGGATCAGATCCTGCGGCCCCTGCTGGAGGGCGCGGTCAGAACCGCCGCCTGATCCGTTCGTTGATCGACTCGGTGGACTCGACGCGGTCGTCGTGGCCGCTGCGGTGCGAGTGGAAGGCCAGGATCATCAGGCCGGCGGTCAGCAGGGCGGTTCCCACCGCGCCGATGCTGAGGGCGATCCAGCCGTGAACAGTCATGGGCGCGGCGCCCATGGCCTCCCAGGCCAGGCCCATCGCCCCCACCGACAGGCCCGCCAGAACGACGGCGCCCAGCAGGATCAACGCCGCGCGCCCGCGCGGCCCCGGCCCCTTTCGGGGCGGGGCCGGGGATCCCCAGGGGCCAGGAACGGGCGCGGAAGCCGACATGGGTTCAGACCCGATCGATCAGTTCTGGACCCACTGGCCCTGGGCGTTGCGGTACCACTCGCCTTCGGCGAGGCGGGCCCGCAGCAGGGCTTCGAACATGCGCGCGGCGGCCACCTCGGTGGACACCCCCGTTTCGGCGGCGCGGGAGGCGTAGGCGCGGCGGCGGGCCTCATTGGTCACGCGCACGGCCTCCTGCAGGTCGGAGTCCGACGTCCCCGAGCGGAAGCCCAGATAGCCGTCGGCCTGCTCGCCCACCACGCCCTCGACCTTGGCCTCGTCGATCATGGACTTCTGGGCGTTGGTCTGGGCCATGGAGGCGCCGGCCACGCCGATGGCGGCGACTGCGGCGCCGATCACGAACAGCTTGCGGAAATTCATCATCCGATCCTCCGATCAGAACAGGTTGGGATTCTCTTCCAGGAGATCACGAAGCTCCTGGTCGAGACGGACACGCACGTCGGCGTCCAGCTTGGCGTAGATCTGTATGGGATCCACCTGCAGCCGGATCGTCGGGGCGCAGGCCACACCGCCCACAAGGGCCATGGCGCAGACAGCGGCGATTTCGCGTTTCGAGATCATGGGCGGCAGGCTCCACGGTTTGAACGTTTCATATCCATAAGCACCCTCTAGCGTGAACCCGCGCTGAACGACGAAGTTTCATTCTTCTTCATCGGAATTCTCTTCGGCCTCGCCCCGCCGGGCCCGGTTCAGGGACATGATGTCCGAAACCAGCTGATTCAGGTTCAGGGTGGTGTCCAGGGTCAGGTCGATCTCGGTGCCCGACGGCAGGGGCAGCTCCCGGTTCAGGAAATCGCGGCTGATCAGTTCGGACAGGGTCAGGCGCAGCTCCTGCCGCTCGGGCGGGTCATGCCGCCCCCGGATGCGGAACAGCACCCCCAGCCGGCCCTCATCAAGGCTGTTGACCTCGGCCGTCAGGATGTCGAAGGCCAGCTCCTCCATGGCCTGATAGGCCAGGTCCTGCACCACATTGGGCGGCACATCCTCGCCGCCGCCGCCCGCCTCCAGCCCGCTGAGGGCCTCGCGCTCGATCTCCAGCCGCCCCGGCTGAACCGCATAGAGCGACCCGCCGATGATCCGGAACCCGTGCTCGGCGTCCCAGGTGAAGGGCACGCGCCCGGACACCACCGCGTCCAGCCCCACCTGCTCGCCGAACCCCGCCCCGCCGAGCAGCTCGCCCAGCTGCACGTTTTCGAACACCAGCGTCCCGGCGAAGGGCTGGGTCCGGTCCAGCGGCACGTCGAACGGCTCGATCACCACGCGCCCGCCCGCCACGTCCAGATCCGCCCCCGACACCTGGAACGACCCCGCGCCCAGTTCGAACAGCAGGTTCAGGTCCGTGACCGCGGCCAGGGCCTGGATGCCCTCGGCGGTCAGGCGCTGGTCCGGCGCCGTGATCAGCGGGGTCAGGCTGGTGAAGGCCACCGCGCCGTTCAGCCCGGTCACCGGACCGGCCGGACTGACGAAGTCCAGGTCCCGCACCGTCAGCACGCCGCTGCTGGTCGCGCCTTCCGGGGTCCAGTCGAACCGGCCCGTAAAGCCCGCGCCGCCCGTCACCGGCGGGTCGATCAGGCCCTCGGTCAGGGGCGTCACGTCGTCGGGCTGCAGCCCGTCTTCGGCGAACACCAGATCCGAGGCGTCGAAGGCCACGCCCCCCGCCTCGGCGCGGCCGTCGTGCTTCAGGTCCACACGGCCCAGACGGTGCGGCCCCGCCGAAACCTCGAAGCGACCCTGCCAGACATCGGCGGCCAGAGAGGCGGAGCCCGTGGCGTCCAGAGGCTGGAAGCGCTGGGGCTGGGCGGTGTCGGCCACCCGCGCGGCCTCGACGACGGTGTCCATCTCCAGACCCGCCGCGGTCCCGCGCACGGTCAGGGGCCCGGCCATGTCGCTGAAGCGCGTGGCCAGGAAGGGAACCTCGGCGGCGGCGTCCTGCATCCGCCCCCGCGCCGTCCAGCCGCCGTCCGCCACCGTGATCAGCGGGCCGTCCCCCGCGCACAGATCGCCGGACAGGTCGCGCGCGTCGTTCTCGCCGAAGGCCAGCTGCGCCGCCGTGATCACCACACAGCCGTCCGGCCGGAACGTCAGCCGGCCGCCGCCGGAGGTCAGCGTCCCCGCCGCCGCCACGTCGATGTCGCGGGCGAAGCCGAAATTGAAACCGGCCGCGCCGTCCAGCGCTGCGGTGAACCCGCCGGGCGTCAGACGCCAGTCGGGAACCTGCACCCGCACATCCGTCTCGGGCGCCGTTCCGGTCAGGATCAGGGCCCCGCCGCCGGTCTGGCCCGGACGCGCGGCGTAGAGCGGGGCGTCGGGGTGCGCCCCAAGGGTGATCAGGCCGCCGTTCAAGGGCGTGATCCGGGCCGCCTGGCCCAGCACCAGCTCTGTGCCCGTGCTGCCGGTCCTCAGCCGGAACGACGACGCCTCCAGCCGGAAGCCGCCCAGCGCCCGCTTCAGGGCCGCCAGCTCCGGCGGATCGTCGGCCCCCGGCGCGCCCAGCAGCGGCCAGCGGCCACGCTCGGCCCGCAGCCGCCCGGCCGCCTCCGCCAGCACCACGCCCTCCCCGGTCACATCGGCGTCCAGCGCCCGTCGATGCCGCTCAGGCTCAGCTCGCCGAACGCCAGGCTGCGCGCCTGAACCGAGGCGGCGGCGGTGATCTCGAAGGCGCTCGCCTGGCCCGACCCGCTGCGCCCGCCCGCCGACACCGCGCCGGAACGCACATCAAGACCCGCGATCGTCAGGTCGCCCGACCGCATCCGGCCGGCTGCCAGGGTCATGGGGCCGTCCAGCCGCCATCGCAGCGCGCCGTCGCGTCCGCTCACATCCAGCGCGGTCTCGCTGAACGACACCCGTGCGGCCGAGGCGCTGGTCTGGCCCAGGGTCAGGGCGTCGGCGCCGATCATGCCTTCGCTTTCGCCCGTCAGCTGGAACGTCTCCAGCCAGCCGTTCACCCGGCCGTCCAGGGCGATGCGCGCGCCCACGGCCCGGCCGGAGAAATCCCCGGCCTCCAGTCGCCCGGCCGCCAGGGTCGCGGTCAGATCCAGATCGCCCTCGCTGCGCCGCGCGTCCAGGTCGGGATAGGGCGCCTCGCCGCTCAAGCCCACCCGCACGGCTTCGCCCGACAGGCCGGGCGCCGCGACGTCCTCAAAGATCGCAGCAAGGTCCAGCCGCGTCCGCTCGCCCATGGTGGTCAGGTCCAGCCGGGCGCCGGACAGATTGATCCGCGTGTCGCCGCTGACCAGGGCCGCGTTGCCCGCCCGCGCGCTCAGGCGCATCAGCCGGCCGTCATCGATCCGGGCGTCGGCGCGCACATCCAGCGGGCCATAGTTCGTGCCGAGATTCAGGCGGCCCTGTTCGATCAGCACCAGCGGGCCGCGCGCCTCCGGGCCCGGAGGGCGGCCGCGGAACTCCTCGATCAGCGGATCCAGCGATCCCATGCTGAAGACGCCGTCCCGCCAGTTGGCCCGCAGGATCGGCCGGATCAGGCGGATGCGGCTCGGCGTCACGCCCAGCCCCGTCTCCGACCAGGGCAGGCCGAGGGCGTAGTCCACCTCGACCCGTTCGACGGAGAAATCGGGATCGTCCCCGTCGCCGACGCGGATGCGGGCGGTCAGGGTGTCCAGCTCAAGCCGCTCGATCTCGACCTCGGCCTCGATCCCCCGCCGCTCCAGCCAGCCGACCAGAACCTGCCGCGCCGCCTCGCGCCGGGCGGCGTACAGCGTCAGGGCCGCCGCCAGAAGCAGCCCCAGGATCACCAGCAGCACGATCACCAGCCGTCCCGGGCCGCGCCCGGACCTGCGGCGGCCATCGGGAATGACGGGCGAGGACGGCTGGCTGTCCCGGGTTTCGCTCACGCGCGCTCCATCACTCTGTTTGGCGCTCCTGAGATAGCCGGAACACGCGGCCGCGCAAACCGGCCCGCCCTGAAGCCTGCGTCAGCCGCTCTTGCCCGGCCCCTGTGACGGCAATCGGGCGAAGCCGTTCAACGGGGGAATGCAACGCGGTTAAAACACCCCTTGAATGGAGAAACTGCTGGCGGTTAACGATTTGTAACGGGATGCTTCCCATTAAGGGACAGGCGAGCTATAGCCATTCGCTCGCGCATTCCGGGGTTGACCAGCCCCGGTGAGACAGTTTTCAGTGACCAGGCGCCACGGATGGCGCTGCCGATTGACGGGGACCGATGGCTCAGTTCGATCCACGCCGCCAGCCCAAGCGCTTCACGCCGCACATGTTCACGGCGGCCGCCGCCGTCGCGGTGGCTCTTCTGGCCGGCAAGCTCTATCAACCGGTCACGGCGGCTGAAGTTCCGCCGCTGACGGCCGAACAGATCGCCGCTCTCGAAATTCAGGCCTTCGCCTCCGCCGGCGCTCCGGCGGGCATGAGCCAGCCCGAAACCGTCCAGGTCCAGATTCAACGGGGTGAGACCCTCGAACAGGCCATGCTGCGCACCGGCATCGGCGCCGACGAGGCCCGCGCCATCGTCCGCACCCTCGGCAACGCCTATGACGTGGTGAACATCCGCGCCGGCCAGCGCTTCGAGACCGCCATCTCGCGCCCCCGCGTCGGCCGCGGCGACGCCCGCCTGATCGGCCTGACCGTGCGCACCGGTCCCGCGACCCAGCTGACCGTGTCGCGCAGCTTCGACGGCGCCCTGCGCCTTCGCGAACTTGAAGAGCAGGTCTCCAACGAGACCACCGTCGCCACCGGCGAGATTCACGGCTCCCTGTCCGCCTCGGCGGGCCGCCTGGGTGCCAACTCGCGCATCGTGGCCCAGGCCGTGCGCCTGTTCTCCCACAAGATCGACTTCTCGCGCGACATCAAGGCGGGCGACAGCTTCACCCTGGTGTTCGACCGCACCGTGACCGAAAGCGGCCGCACCGTGGACACCGGCGAGCTGATCTACGCCGAGATCAAGGGCCAGGTGTTCTACCGCTTCCAGCCCGAGGGCTCGAACGAGGCCAAATATTTCGACGCCGACGGCAAGAACATCCGCGGCTTCCTGCTGCGCACCCCCGTGGACGGCGCGCGCATCTCCTCCAACTACGGCGTCCGTCGCCACCCCATCTCCGGCTATCGCCGCATGCACCAGGGCATGGACTTCGCCGCGCCCACGGGCACGCCCGTCTTCGCCGCTTCCGACGGCGTGGTGGTCGAGGCCCGTCGCTGGGGCGGTTACGGCAACTGGGTCCGCATCCGCCACGGCAACGGCTGGGAGACCGGCTACGCCCACCTGTCGCGCTTCGCACGCGGCCTGCGTCCCGGCCAGCGGGTCAG
Organism: Brevundimonas abyssalis TAR-001; assembly: GCF_000466985.1. Lineage (GTDB taxonomy): Bacteria > Pseudomonadota > Alphaproteobacteria > Caulobacterales > Caulobacteraceae > Brevundimonas > Brevundimonas abyssalis. The sequence goes on along the minus strand of NZ_BATC01000003.1, from coordinate 65,238 downwards.
CCAGGGCGACGTGGTCGCCTATGTGGGCTCCACCGGCGCCTCCACCGGCCCGCACCTGCACTATGAAGTCTGGCGCAACGGCGCCCGGGTCAACCCGACCGGCGCGCAGATCCCTTCGGGATCCGAACTGGCCGGCGCCGAACTGGCCGCCTTCCAGGCCGAACGCCGTCGCATCGACGCCCTGATCGCCGCCCGCCGCGCCGGCGGCGCCGTCCCGACCCAGCACGGCCGCCGCCGAAGGCTCCCGCCCCGCCCAGCTGATCCGCTTCGCTGATCGGCCTCAGCGCTTCCCCAGACTCTCCCTGTCCGGAGCCACCCGCCGCGCCGCTGCGCGCGGAAGGGGCGAGGGCGCGCCCGTGATCAGGCTCGCCACATGGTCCGCCAGCAACGGCGCCGCCGTGAATCCGCGTGAGCCCAGCCCGCCGAGAATGAACAGCCCCTCCTCCAGCCGGCCGCGACCGGCAGCCGGTCCCGTGTGGCCGCCCGGATGGCCGCATGGCGATGCACCTGGACGGACGCAACGCGCACCGCCAGGTCGGGCAGCACCGCCTTCAGGGCCTCCAGATTGCGGAGATCGTCCGCGTCCCGCAGGGCCTCGTCCGTGTCGTCGCGGTCATGGGTGGCGCCGAACAGCACGCCCTCGCCGGTGGGCGCCGCATAACCACCCCAGGCCGCGCCCACGGCCGGACCCGCGTCCAGATCCGCCCAGCCCGCCTGCCCCCGGACAGCCTGCAGCCCCGCCATGCCCAGAGCCGCCGCGCCCCATCCGGCGGCCAGCACCACCGTCTCGGCCTCGGCCAATTCGTCGCCCGCGTCATCCAGCACCCGCCACGCCGCGCCACGACGCTCCAGCCGCGCCGCCCGGCCCGCCACCCGCCGCACGCCTGCCAGCCAGCGTCCAGGACCGCCGCCGGCCGCACCGTCAGGGCGCCCTGCATCATCAAGCCGCCGCCGGTCACGGTTTCGCCCAGCGCCCCGGACGCCTCGGCGGCGCTGACCCGCGTCATGGCCCCCGGCGCCCAGACGGCCTGGCCGGCCACCTTGTCGAACCGTCCCGAGTCACGTGGGCCGTGCTCCAGTCTCAGCACGCCGCGCGCAACGATCGCATCCGGCGCCTCGCCGTACAGCTGTCCGGCCCGCTCCAGCGCCTGGGCGAACAGACGGGCCAGATCCTCGTCGCCCACATCCAGCCGGGGCGTCGCCAGGGCCGCCGGAAAGCCCGACGCCATGGCCGTGTCGTCCGCGATCACCACGGGGTCCGCGCCCTGGGCGCGCAGGGCCCGCGCCAGACTGGCCCCCGCGATTCCCGCGCCGATGACCGCCACCCGTCCGCCGTCATGACGAGGCGGCTCGCCGGGCAGGACCGCCTCCAGCCGCTCGCGCTTGCGGCCATGGCCGGGGCGCTTGTCCACCTGAAAGCCGCGCTCGGCCAGGCCCCGGCGCACCGTCCCGGCCACGGTGAAGGTGGCCACACGCGCGCCGGGCGCGGATCGCGCGGCCATGCCGTCCAGCACGGCGTCCGACCACATGCCGGGGTTCAGGGCGGGCGAGAATCCGTCCAGGAACCAGGCGTCGGCCGCCCCGCTCCACTGGTCCAGCGCCCAGGCCGCGTCACCCACGGCCAGATCGAGGGTGGCGTTCCAGTCCGGCAGATCGATCCGGTGAAACCCGGGCGTCGCGGGCGGCCAGCGGTCCAGCAGCGCCTGGGCCGCTTCGGCGATCTCCGGCCATGCGGACAGGCGCGCGCCGCATCCAGGCGCGACACCGGAAAGCCCTCAATGGAGAAGATGTGGAGCCGACCACCGGCCCGGCTTTGGCGCCACAGGTGCAGCAGGGCGGCGATGTTCAGGCCGGTGCCGAACCCCAGCTCGGCCACGGTGAAGCGCTTGCGGTCCGACCAGGCGTCCGGCAGGCCGCAGCCCGCCAGGAACACCGTCCGGCTCTCGGCGAGGCCGTCTTCAAGGGAATAGTAGACGTCGCCGAAGCGGGGCGACCTGGGCCCGCCCGTCTCAGACCAGTCCAGGGGCCAGTTCAGGGAATTGTCGGGTTCATCGGCCATGTCCGGCTAGAGCACCGGCCGGGCGGCGCGATCAAGACCGGGCATGTAAAAAGGGGCCGCCCGACGGGCGACCCCTTTCCAATCGCTTTGCTCTTGCGAGCGAAGGATTACTCGGCGGCCGGAGCTTCTTCGGCGGCTTCTTCGGTCGCTTCACCAGCGGCGTCGGCGGCTTCACCGGCGGCCATGGCGGCGTCTTCAGCAGCGGCGTCGGCGGTGGCGGCGGCGTCGGCGGCCGTGTCGGCGGCGGCGTCGGCTTCCACAGCGGCTTCGTCAGCGGTGGTTTCTTCGGCGGCCGGCTGGCAAGCGGCGACGGACAGGGCGGCGGCGGCGCCGGCGGCGGCGACGAGCAGTTGACGGATGGTCATATGGGATATCCTTCAGAAGGGTGGTGCGGGGTCATGATTCCCGCGTCACCAGATAACGCGATCGTGAGGTGGCCCGTCAAGGGAAATTCTCACGGCTTCGTGATTACAGCCAAGCTTTTCCGGATCAGACGGCCGTCCCGGCCTCGGACAGGGCTTCCTCCAGCTCGGTGAAGGACGGCTGGGCCGTGGACGGGACGTCGCCCCGGCCGATCTCGACCGAGATCTGGGCGGCGTTGCCGTGCAGGTGCGCCACCAGCACCGACTGGATGATCTTGTAGTAGGCCGCGTCGCCCTCGATGATCTCCTTCAGGCGCGTGGCCAGAGGGCCCACCAGGCCATAGGCCAGGAACACGCCCAGGAAGGTGCCCACCAGGGCCCCGCCGATCATGCCGCCCAGAACCTCGGGCGGTTCGGTGATGGAGGCCATGGTCTTGATGACGCCCAGCACCGCCGCGACGATGCCCAGCGCCGGCAGGGCGTCTGCGGTGTTCTGCAGCGCATGGGCCGGGGCCAGGGCTTCGTGGTGGTGCTTCTCCAGCTGCTTCTCCATGGCGTCCTCGACCTGGTGCGGGTCCTCGAGGTTCATGGTCATCATGCGCAGGGTGTCGCAGATGAAGTCGGTGGCGAAATGGTCCTTCAGGATCTTGGGATATTTCTGGAAGATCGTGGACTCGGCCGGCTTCTCGATGTGGCTTTCCAGAGCGATCACGCCCTTGGACTTCATGGTCTTGGTCAGCAGGAACAGCAGGCTGAGAAGGTCGCGGTAGTCGCCCTTCTTCCACTTGGGCCCGGCGAACACCTTGCCCAGACCGCCCAGCACCCCTTTCAGGGTGGTGACGGAGTTGGAGATCAGCAGCGCCGCGACGGCCGCGCCGCCGATCATCATCATCTCATAGGGCAGGGAGTGCAGGATGACCCCCATCTTCCCGCCCGCGATGGTGTATCCGCCGAACACCATGGCGAACAGCACGATGATGCCGATGATCTGAAACATGGAAAGCCAGCCCTTTTCACGCCGTTCTGGCGCGGATTCAGCGGCACCATGCCCGTTAATGCTTAAGGCCGGGTTTTCACGACGCTTGCCCTATGCTCGCGTCGCGGACGCTCGCGGCTTGAGGGCGCGAGTGCACCATCCTGAAACGACGAGCATGGCGCACGGCGCTCTCGCGCCCGCCCTCAAGCAGCGAGGCCCCGCGGGCCGAGCGATAGGGCCCCTATCGCCCTCAAGCAGCGAGCGCCCGTGGCGCGAGCGGTAGGGCCCCTAAATATGTATGGCGTGGCCCAGGGCGCGCAGGCTGGCTTCGTGCAAGGCCTCGCCCATGGTCGGGTGCACGTGGATGACGCCGGCCACGTCCTCCAGCACCGCCCCCATCTCCATCATCTGGGCGAAGCTGTTGGACAGCTCCGACACATGCTGGCCCACCGCCTGGATGCCGAGGATGCGGTGGTCGGCTTTCGCGGCGATCACCCGCACGAAGCCGCCGTCGTCGCCGGCCTCAAGCGCCAGGGCCCGGCCGATGGCGGAGAAGGGAAACACCGACTGGATCACGTCATCGCGGCCCTTCACGTCGTCAGGACCCAGCCCCGCCGAGACGATCTCGGGCTCGGTGAAGCACACCGCCGCGATGGTCACGGGATCAAAAACACGATCGTGCCCGGCGATGATCTCGGCGACCACCTCGCCCTGGGCCGAGCCCTTGTGGGCCAGCATGGGTTCGCCGGTCAGGTCGCCCACGGCCCAGACGTTCTTCATGGCGGTGGCGCAGCGCTGATCCACCTTCACGAACGGTCCGTCCATGGCCAGGCCCATGGTCTCCAGGCCCCAGCCCTGGGTGCGCGGGCGGCGGCCCACGGTCACCAGCACCTTGTCCGCCGGAATCTGGATCGGCTTGCCGTCCTTCGTGGTGACCGACAGCTTGCCCTTTTCGAAGCCGCCGGCGCGGGCGCCCAGATGCAGGGTCACGCCGTGGCGCTCCATCCACTTCATCACGGGATCGGTCAGGGCCTTGTCGTAGAGCGGCAGGATGCGCTCGGCCATCTCCACCACCGTCACCTCGGCGCCCAGCTTGCGGTAGGCGATGCCCAGCTCCAGCCCGATGTAGCCGCCGCCGACCACCACCAGCTTCTTCGGCACTTCCGACAGGGACAGGGCCCCGGTGGACGAGATCACGTCCCCGCCGAACGGCAGGAACGGCAGCTCCACCGGCTCGGACCCCGTGGCCAGGATCACATGTTCGGCGGTGATGCGGATGTCGCCGTCATCGGTGGAGACGGTGCAGGTCTTGGCGTCAGTAAAGGTGGCCCAGCCGGTGATGACCTTGACCCTGGCCTTCTTCAGCAGGGCCGCGACCCCGCCGTTCAGCTTTTTGACGATCCCGTCCTTCCACGCCACCGTGGCCTTCAGGTCGATGGCCGGCTTGGCCGCCGTGATCCCCAGCGTTCCGCCGTCGGCCGCCTTGGCAACCGTCTCGAACTTGCCCGCCGCATGGATGATCGCCTTGGACGGAATGCAGCCGACGTTCAGGCAGGTCCCGCCGAGGCCGTCCCCGCCGTCCACCAGCACGGTGTCCAGCCCCAGCTGCCCGCAGCGGATGCCGGCCACATAGCCGCCGGTCCCGGCGCCGATGATGAGGACTTTGGTTTTGAGAGATTGGGTCATTTCAGCTTCCGTTAGATCGCAGGCGCGCAGCTTCTGCTCGCAGGGCCGGGCCGATGCGGGGATCGGCGTTTTCGCTCACCGGGATAAAGTCGAGAATCTGCCACTGGCCGATGCGACGCCAGTCTTGAGAGAAGCCTATACGGTTCGCGTAGGCTATAACGAGTGTGCCCGGCCGCCATTCGGCGCGCGCATAGTCCTGTGGGTCGCAGGCGATCATCGGCAGCGTCTGGCGCGTCGGCGCCGGTCCCTTCACGCTGGCGATGCTGTCCAACACCACTTCGACGCCCATGTCGCGCGGAGCCGGCCCTGTCTCGCTGGCCCATTCTGCGGAAACGATCCGGCCGAGGTAAACGGAGGCGGACAAGTTCCACAGATGATCCTGCCGCTCGGTCCTGGCGGTCGCTGACTCAGCGGATGACAGCGCGGGACGGTTCGGATCGGCGGGGAAGCAGGCGAGCGCGGGGCCGGCTGTGAGCGTGACCGCCAGCGCGGCGCCAATGATGAGCCTTTTGGTTTTGAGGATCTGCATCTTTTTTTTCCGCTCATCCCCGCGAAAGCGGGGACCCAGTTCTGTCCAGCTTGACGCCGGCGTTTCAGTCTTCCTCGACGGGCGGAGCCCAGTCCTTTGCATCCACCAGATCGCCCAGGCGCAGCCGATCATGAAGGTCGTCCCAAGCGGGATTGGCCTTCTCGATCAAGTCCAGCTTCCAGACCCGATTCCATTTCTTGATCCGGCGCTCGCGCTTGAACGCGGCCTCACGGCTGTCAAACACCTCGTACCAGACCAGCCGATCCACGCCGTATTTCGCGGTGAAGCCTCCGAAGGTCTTGTTCTTGTGCTGGTTCACGCGCGTGACCAGGTCGTCGGTCGAGCCGACATAGATCGTCCCGTTTCGCCCACTCGCCACGATGTAGGTGAAGAAGGCCATTCTAGCGCCGCTCATCCCCGCGAACGCGGGGACCCAGTCCTGTCCAGCCTGGCGCTGGAGCAGATCGGTTCAGCAAAACTCTCACGGTTTCATCACCCAAAGCACTGGGTCCCCGCATTCGCGGGGATGAGCGGAAAGAAAAGGAACGCTACCCCATCCACAGCGTCGCCGGGTGCTCCAGCAGGCCCTTGATGCGCTGGACGAACACGGCCGCGTCGTGGCCGTCGACGATGCGGTGATCGAAGCTGGACGACAGGTTCATCATCTTGCGCACCACCATCTGGCCGTCGATCACCACCACGCGATCGGCGATCTTGTTGGGGCCGACGATGGCCACCTCCGGGTGGTTGATGATGGGGGTGTGCACCACCCCGCCCAGGGTCCCCAGCGAGGTGATGGTGATGGTGGAGCCGCTCAGTTCGTCCCGTTTGGCCGAGCCGTCCTTCGCCGCACTCGCCACCCGGGCGATCTCCTTGGCCGTGTCCCAGGGATCGCGCGCCTCGGCGTTGCGGACCACCGGCACCATCAGGCCGTTGGGCGTCTGGGCCGCGATGCCCAGATGCACGGCGGCGTGGGTGGTCAGGATGCCGCCCTCGTCGTCATAGTGGCTGTTGATGGTCGGCTGGTCGCGCAGGGCCACCACGATGGCGCGGGCGATGAAGGGCAGGACGTTCAGCTTGGGCTGGTCCTTCGCCTTCGTGGCGTTCATGTGCGCCCGCAGCGCCTCCAGCGCCGTGACGTCGATCTCCTCGACGTAGGTGATGTGCGGAATGCGCCGGACGCTGTCGGCCATCTTCTCCGCGATCTTGCGGCGCAGGCCGATGATGCGGGTCTCGGTGGTCCCCTCCGCCGCCGCATAGAGCGAGCCGCCCGAGGACGCCGCCGCCGGGGCCGATCCGCCCGACAGGAAGGCGTCCAGATCGGAGTGCTCGATGCGGCCGCCGGGGCCGGAGCCGGGCACGAACTGGAGTTCCACGCCCATGTCGCGGGCCCGCTGACGCACCGCCGGCGAGGCCAGCGGGCGCACGCCGGGGGTCTGGGCCTGACGGGCGACGGCGTCACGCGCCTTGGCGGGCTGTGACGAAGACGGCCTTGAGGCGGCTTTCTCCGGCGCAGGCGCCGATTTCGCCGCGCTCGGGGCGGGAGCAGCGACCGGGGCGGCGGGCTCGGACGACCCGGCCTCCCCCGCGAAACTCACCAGCGGCCCGCCGACGGCCAGGGCCTGACCCGGCTCGCCGTGCAGGACCGCGATGGTCCCGGCGACGGGGCTGGTGATCTCGACGGTGGCCTTGTCGGTCATGACCTCGGCCAGGATCTGGTCTTCCTCGACCGCGTCCCCGACCTTCACGTGCCAGCTGACCAGCTCGGCCTCGGCGGTGCCTTCGCCCACGTCGGGCAGCTTGAACACGCGGCCGACACCGGCGGTGGGCGCGGCCGGCGCCTCATCCTTCGCAGGGGGCGGAGCGGCGGGTTCCGACGTCGGTTGCGGGGCCGGAGCGTCCGCCGGCTTCGCAACAGGAGCGGGGGCGGCCGCCTCGGCGTTGCCCGCGCCCGCCACCTCGAACTCCACCAGCGGCGATCCCACGGCCAGCTGCTGGCCCGGTTCGCCATGGGCGGCGGTGACCTTGCCCGCCACCGGGCTGGTCAGCTCCACCGTGGCCTTGTCGGTCATGACGTCGGCGATGACCTGGTCTTCCTCGACCACGTCGCCCACCTTCACATGCCAGGCCACCAGTTCGGCCTCGGCGGTGCCTTCGCCCACGTCGGGCAGCTTGAACACATAGCGTCCCATATCAGCGTCCCCCGCTCATGACGGCTTTCAGGGCGTCGGCCACGCGCTGCGGGCCGGGGAAATATTCCCACTCGAAGGCGTGGGGATAGGGCGTGTCCCATCCGGTCACCCGCGCGATGGGCGCCTCCAGATGATAGAAGCACCGCTCCTGCACCAGCGCCGACAGTTCGCCCCCATAACCGCTGGTACGCGGCGCCTCGTGCACGATGACGCAGCGGCCGGTCTTCTTCACGCTCGCCTCGATGGCCGCGATGTCCAGCGGCACCAGCGTCCGCAGGTCGATCACCTCGGCGTCGACCCCCGCGTGCTCGGCGCCCGCCAGCGCCACCCAGACCATGGTCCCGTAGGCCAGGATGGTGACGTCGGCGCCTTCGCGCATCACCCGCGCCTTGCCGATGGGCTCCACATATTTGCCGGTGGGGACCTGGGCCAGATCCTGCGCCTTCCACGGCGACACCGGCTTCTCGTGCCAGCCGTCGAAGGGGCCGTTGTACAGCCGCTTGGGCTCCAGGAAGATCACCGGATCGTCGTCCTCGATGGCGGCGATCAGCAGGCCCTTGGCGTCATACGGGCTGGAGGGGATCACCACCTTCAGCCCGGCGATGTGGGTGAACAGGCTTTCCGGACTCTGGCTATGGGTCTGGCCGCCGAAGATGCCGCCGCCATAGGGCGAGCGCACCACGATGGGGGCGGTGAACATGCCCGCCGAGCGGTAGCGCAGCTTGGCCGCCTCGGACACGATCTGGTCGTAGGCCGGATAGATGTAGTCGGCGAACTGGATCTCCACCACCGGGCGCAGGCCGTAGGCGCCCATGCCGATGGCGGCGGCCACGATGCCGCATTCGCTGATGGGGGCGTCGAAGCTGCGGGTCATGCCGTGCTTGGCCTGCAGCTTGTCGGTGACCCGGAACACGCCGCCGAAATAGCCCGTGTCCTCGCCGAAGCTCAGCACATTGCCGTCCTCGGCCATCTTCACGTCCAGGGCCGAGTTCAGCGCCTGGATCATGTTCATGGGGACCACGTCGCCTTTCGGGGCGACCGACTTCGGCGCCGCGTCCTGATCGACCATGTCCGGCTCCACGCCGTCGGTGCGGTCGGAGTCAGTGAAGGTGGTGTTGCTCATTAGAATTCACCGCTCATCCCGGCGAAAGCCGGGACCCAGTTCTGTCCAGCTTGACGCTGGTGTTCCAGGACTGCCGAAAGATGATGGATCTGGCCCGCTGCAACACCCAAAGCACTGGGTCCCCGCTTTCGCGGGGATGAGCGGTCAGGGATTCCTGCCTGCGATCCGGTCCAGCACGGGCATCAGTTCGTCCCTCAGCATCGGAGCCAGCGAGCGGGCGTAGGTCGATCCGAAGTGGTGGGTGTCGTGATAGACCATCACATTGCCCATAACCGCCGGACAGGTGGTCTCGTCACAGAAGAAGCGCGAGAAATCGAGCGGATACAGACCCTCGATCTCCGTCACCTGCAGCGTGGGGTTCTCCGGCGACAGCAGGTCCGTCCGCGCCCGTGAGCAGCGCGCCGCATCCCGACCGAACCGCTCCACGCATTCCGCCACATCGAACTGGAACCACGGCGTGTCGCGCATGCCCACGATTGGGATGCCCAGCGCCTCCAGCTCGCGCCAGCGGTCCACATAGCCCGGCGCGATCTCGTCGGCCGCATATTCGCCGCGCGTGGTGGTGGTGAAGATCGCGTCGGGGCGGAGGCGCTCCAGCTCGGCCATGACGTTGCGGTTCCACACGGCGCAGGACGGCGGCTCGTGCGGCTCCGGCGTCTCGCGGAACAGGCAGGCGCTCTTGGTGAAGATCATCAGCTTCCACTCCGAGCCCTCCACCGCGCCCTGCAGGGCCGGAAACCACTGGGTCACGTGCGAGCCGCCCACCACCGCCAGGGTGTAGGGCGCGTCCGGGTCGCCATAGACGCAGTTCGGCGTGGCGGTCCCGGTCTCGGACTGGTGGCAGCCGTTGTCGTAGAGCTCGGGCCGGTCGGCGCGCACGGTGAACGGGCCCGGCGTCACGGGCGCTTCGGGAATGTCGCGTCCGAAGGCGGCGGCGCCGGGATAGGCCTCCGCATCCGCCAGCCGCGCCCACTCGGCGCGGGCCTGGAATTTGGTGTAGCCGATCCAGCCCACGGCGACCCCGCCGGCCACCGCCACGGCGGCGGCCCCGGCGATCAGGATGCGCCAGGGTTTTGCGTCGCTGAGATACCGCGTCGGCCCCTCGATGAAACGCAGGGTCAGGTCCGCCGCGAGGACGGACGCGCCCATGATCACCAGCCCCGCCAGCGGGGTGGCCACCGTGCGTTCGCTGATCGCCAGATACGCCAGCAGGATCGGCCAGTGCCACAGATACAGCCCATAGGACCGGTCCCCCAGCCAGGTGAACGGACGGCTCCCCAGCAGCCGCGCCACGCCGAAGCGGCTGGCGCCCAGGCCGCCGATCAGCACCATGGCCGCGCCCAGCGTCGGCCACAGGGCCGCATAGCCGGGAAACACGGTGGAGACCTGCAGCAGGAACCCGCACGACACGATCAGGCCAGGCCCAGCCAGCCGACGATCAGCCGCATCCCCTCGCCCAGCTTCAGCCGCGGCAGGATCAGGGCGACGATGCCGCCCAGGGCGAACTCCCACAGCCGGGCGAAGGTGTCGAAATAGGCGGCGGGCTGGTCCCGCGCCGTATGGATCACCGACCAGGCCAGCGAGCCCACGAACATCAGGATCAGGAACCCCGTCACCGCCTTGGTGCGGTCGATGGCGGTCTTGCCCAGCGCCCAGGCCAGGCCCCACATGGCCACGCCGAAGAAGGCCAGCGCCTGCACCTGCACCGCCATGGCCCAGTAGTGCTGCACCGGCGCGGTGGCCGCGTCGCGGGTCAGATAGTCGGTGGAGAACCGGATCAGGTACCAGTTCTCCAGATAGGCGGCCGAGGCGATCACATGTTTGGCGTAGGGCTCCCACCGCACGCCCGGCGCCCACAGCGGCGCGGTCAGGACGATGACCACCAGCACGAACAGGGACGCGGGCAACAGCCGCTTGGCCAGCTTGGCGGCGTAGCGGATCACGTCCACCGAGCCCTTGGCCACCGCCTCCCGGCCCAGCGAGCCGATCAGCAGGAAACCGGACACCACGAAGAACACGTCCACCCCGCCGGACACCCGGGCGAACCAGATGTGAAACACGGCGACCAGCAAGGCGCCGACGGCCCTCAGGCCCTGGATGTCTCCGCGACGATCGGTGCGCGCTGGCGCGACGGACATGGGCGTTCCCCGGCAGTTAAGCGCTCTCCCTGCCACGGTCCCGGTTACCGTCGGCTCAACGACCGGCGATTAATTCCGCGACAGCCTGCATCCGCCGTGATGGGATGACGCCTCTAGAGATCATCATCGATAGAGGGGTTTTCCATGCGTAAGCTCGCCTGCCTGGTCTCGGCGCTCGCCCTGACCGCCGCCGTTCCCGCCCTGATCGCCCCCGCCCCGGCTCTGGCCCAGGCGTCCGCATCGGCCGAAGCGCCGCGCACCTACACCGCCGCCCAGTTCTTCGAGACCACCAGCTATGGCATGGCCAGCCCGTCGGGCGCGGCCTTCTCGCCGGACGGGTCCTCGATCCTGATCTCCAGCGACCGCACCGGCGTGTTCAACGCATGGGCCCTGCCCATAGCCGGCGGCGATCCGGTCCCGCTCAGCGCCTCCACCGACGTGGCCACCTTCGCCGAGAGCTACTTTCCCAACGACGGCCGGGTGCTGCTGACCGCCGATTCCGGCGGCGGCGGCAGCGAACTGACCCATGTCTATGTGCGCGAGGAGGACGGATCCGTCCGCGACCTGACGCCGGGCGAGAACGTCAAGGCCGACCTGCTGGGCTGGAGCGCCGACGGCGCCACCTTCTGGATCACCTCCAACGCCCGCGACCCGCAGGTTTTCGACCTCTACGCCTATGACGCGGCCACCTATGAGAGCCGGCTGGTGTACGAGAACCCCGGCATGTTCATCTCGGCCATCTCGCGCGACGGGCGCTGGCTGGCCATGGACAAGCCCATCACCTCCGCCGATTCCGACGTCTATGTGGTGGACCTGCAGAGCGGCGGCGAGCCGGTGCTGATCACAGAACATGAAGGCAATGTCGCCCACGGGACCTACGACTTCACCCCCGACAGTGCGGCCCTGATCTACGCCACCAACGCGCACGGCGAGTTCAACCAGGCGTGGCGCCACGACCTCGCCACCGGCGAGAAGACCCCCTTCCTCGCGGCGGACTGGGACGTGATGTACGTCGCTTTCTCGCCGTCCGGCCGCTACCGGGTGTCCGCCGTCAACGCCGACGCCTCCACCCAACTGACTCTGCTGGACACCACCACCAATCAGCCCGTCGCCCTCACCGGCGTGCCGGACGGCGACATCGCCCAGGTGCGTTTCAATGACGACGAGAGCACAGTCGCCTTCACCGTCTCCTCCGACACTTCGCCGTCGGACGTGTTCGTGGCGGACATGGCGACCGGACAGGCGCGACGCCTGACCACGGCCCTGAACCCCGCCATCGCCGAAAGCGATCTGGTGGAGGCTGTCATCGTCCGCTACCGCGCCTCGGACGGGGTGGAGATCCCGGCGGTGCTGTATCGCCCCCGCGGCGCCTCGGCCGACAATCCGGTCCCCGCGCTGGTGCTGGTGCATGGCGGCCCGGGCGGCCAGACCCGGCGCGGCTATTCGGCCATGGTCCAGCATCTGGTCAATCACGGCTATGCGGTGCTGGGCGCCAACAACCGGGGTTCGTCCGGCTACGGCAAGACCTTCTTCCACATGGACGACCGCGCCCACGGCGAGGCCGACCTTCAGGACATCGTCGACGGCGGCCAGTGGCTGCGCGAGCAGGACTGGGTTGCCGACGATCAGGTGGCGGTGATGGGCGGGTCCTACGGCGGCTACATCACGGCTGCGGCCCTGGCCTTCCACCCGGAAGCCTTCGAGGCGGGGGTCAACATCTTCGGTGTCACCAACTGGGTGCGCACACTGGAGTCCATCCCGCCGTGGTGGGGCGCCCAGCGGGACGCCCTCTATGACGAGATGGGAGACCCGGCCACCGACGCCGAGCGCCACCGCCGCATCTCGCCCCTGTTCCACGCCTCCAACATCGTCCGGCCCATGCTGGTGGTCCAGGGCGCCAATGACCCGCGCGTGCTTCAGGTGGAAAGCGACGAACTGGTCGCCGCCATCCGCGCCAACGATGTGCCGGTGGAATATGTCCTGTTCCCCGACGAGGGTCACGGCTTCCTGCGCCGCGAGAACCGCATCACCGCACAGGAAGCCTATCTGGCCTTCCTCAACGAACACGTGCGGGACGACTAGGCCGGTAATCCCCGCACTTCCCCAAGCCAGTCGCAAGCCCCGCAAGGGATTGCGGCTGGCGAGGCCCCTGTTTCGCCCCGCCCCTCCCCCACCCTGCTAGTCTGCGCAGGGAACGGAGGATTGAGCGCGCAGTGAGACTCTCATTGCACTCTTTTTTGAGCGAAGAGTCTCACCCGGCCCATGCGGGCGGGCGGCGCATTCAGACTATTCAGACGATTCAGACCCTGTTTTTTGCCCCGGAGTCTAATTCGCCGACGGCAGGCGGATCTCCTCGACCATGGCCTGGACCTCGGCCGGCGGGGCGGGGGTGGCCAGGGTCACGACGATCGAAACGGCAAAACTTATGAGCATGCCGACGGCGCCGAAGCCCTCGGGCGAGATGCCCAGGAACCAGTCCTCGGGCGTCCCCGCGGCCGCCCCGGGGAACAGCCCGAGGAACGCCGCCAGCCCGGTCAGGACCAGCAGCGCCGAGGCCGCCGCAAAGGGGGTGAGGCGCCGTCCGCTGTCCTGGGACGCGCCCAGGTGCAGCACGAACACCGCCAGGGCCAGAACCAGGGCGGTGATGCCGATCACCATGGGCGAGAAGCCCACCTTGAAGTGGATCAGATAGGCCCCCGTGACCGTCAGGCCCGAGATCATGCCCCAGATGGCCCCGTGCTTGTTCATGCGCTTCCAGAAGATGCCCAGGAAGATGGCCGGGAAGAAGCTGGCCGCCGCCAGGCCGAAGGCGAAGGCCACCACCGCCGCCACGAAGCCGGGCGGATAGATCCCCGCCATAATGGCGATCAGCACCGCGACCACCGCCGCCAGCCGCGCCACCAGCAGTTCCCGAGCATCGCTCATGCCCTTGAACAGCACCTTCTTGCACAGGTCATGGGACACCGCCGAGGAGATGACCATCAGCAGGCCCGCCGCTGTCGACAGGGCCGCCGCCAGACCGCCAGCAACCACCAGGCCGATGACCCAGGCGGGCAGGCCGCCGATCTCGGGATTGGCCAGGACGAAGATGTCCTGGTCCAGTTTGGTCACCTCATTGACCTCCGGGTCTGCGGCGTAGCGGATGCGCCCGTCGCCGTCCTTGTCGGTGAACTCCAGAAGGCCGGTGCGCTCCCAGTTATAGAACCACTGGGGCGTGGCGCCCTCGCCCTGCTCCGCCGCCGTCGCTTCGCCCCGCCGCACGTCCACCGAGTACTCCGACTGGTGCACCGTATCGATGAAGTTGGAGCGGGCGAACACGGCAACGGCCGGGGCGGTGGTGTAGAGAATGGCGATGAAGGCCAGGGCGTAGCCCGCCGACTTCCGCGCATCCGAGGCCTTGGGCACAGTGAAGAAGCGGATGATCACGTGAGGCAGGCCCGCGGTGCCCACCATCAGGGCCAGGGTGATGGCGAAGACGTCGATGCGCGCTTTGGTCCCCTCGGTATAGGCCGAGAATCCCAGGTCCGTCAGGGTTCGGTCCAGGCTCAGCAGAAGCGGAGTCCCGTCCTGGGCGTTGCCCACGAATCCCATCTGCGGAATGGGCGAGCCGGTGATCTGCAGCGACAGGAAGATGGCCGGGACCATGAAGGCGAAGATCAGCACGCAGTATTGCGCCACCTGGGTGTAGGTGATGCCCTTCATGCCCCCCAGCACCGCATAGAACATCACCACGATCGCGCCCACGATCACGCCTATCTCGATGGGCACGTTCAGGAAGTTGGAGAAGGCGATGCCCACCCCGCGCATCTGGCCGGCGATGTAGGTGAAGGAGATGAACAGGGCGCAGATCACCGCCACGATCCGGGCGGTCTGGGAGTAGTACCGGTCGCCGATGAAGTCCGGCACGGTGAACTTGCCGAACTTCCTCAGATAGGGCGCCAGCAACAGCGCCAGCAGCACATAGCCGCCGGTCCAGCCCATCAGATAGACCGAGCCGTCATAGCCGGAGAAGGCGATGATCCCGGCCATGGACAGGAAGCTGGCCGCGCTCATCCAGTCGGCGGCGGTGGCCATGCCGTTGAACACCGGATGCACGTCGTGCCCGGCCACATAGAAGTCGTTGGTGCTGGCGGCCCGGGCCCAGATGGCGATGCCGATGTAGAGCCCGAAGGTCGTGATGACGAACAGGCCGGTCCAGAACAGGGTCGGCGACAGGCCGAAGATGGTGTCCATGTGCGCCCCCTAGACCTGATCGTCCGCGCCGTGACGGCGCTCGACCCGGTCCATCACGACCGCATAGACGAAGATCAGAACCACGAAGACGTAGATCGACCCCTGCTGGGCGAACCAGAACCCGAGGGGCGCCCCGCCGATGCTGAACTGGTCCAACCAGTCGCGAAACAGGATGCCCGCCCCGAACGACACCAGGAACCAGACCGCCAGCAGAGCCCCCATCAGGGTCAGGTTCTTTTTCCAGTAGGCCTTGTGTTCGGCCCGGCGGATTTCAGCGCGGCTGGTGTCTGTCATGCATCGCCTCCCTGCGAACCGTCACAGTGAAACGATGCGGGCGCGGGGCGCAACCGCTTTTGTCGGACTTGAGTGGAGACGGTTCGCCGGCCTGTGGCGCCGGCGCTCATGATCCCGGAATTCCAGCGTCCCGGATCAACCGTCACCCTACCGTGGCCAAGCTGTCGCGCGTCCTACATGAACAGCGATTAGTGCGGGTCCATCCAAATCGGGGGACTTCACCATGGCTCGCACCACATCCTATCGCATCGGTCTCATGAGCGCGGCGACCGCCTGCGCCCTCGCGGCCGGAGCCGTCCAGGCCCAGGAGGCCACCGAGGTCGACGAAATCATCGTCACGGCCCAGCTCCGCGCCCAGAACCCCATCGAGGTCCCCTTCGCCCTGACCGCCTACGACGGCGAATTTCTGCGCGATCTGGGGGTGCAGGAGTTCGAGGAGCTCTCGGCTTTCGTGCCCGGCTTCCTGGTTCAGAACCAGTCGCCCAACAACCCCGGCTTCGTGATGCGCGGCATCACCTCGGACTCTGGCGCAGCAACGGCCGAGCCCCGCGTGTCCGTCTATCAGGACGGCGTATCCATCTCGAAGTCGCGCGGTTCCTACGTCGAACTGTTCGACATCGAGCGCATGGAAATCGCCAAGGGACCGCAGTCGACCCTGTACGGACGCGGCGCCCTGATCGGGGCCGTCAACGTCGTTCAGCGCCGGGCCGAGCCGAGCCTGTTCGAGGCCGAGGCCCGCGTGGGCGCCGGCGACCTGGGCTATCGGCTGGCCGAAGGCATGATCAACATGCCGCTGGGCGAGACCTCCGCCATCCGATTCGCCACCCGGCTGAAGAGCCGTGACGGCTATGTGGAGAACCTGCTGGGCGGGCAGGACTACAACAGCATCGACACCGAGGCCTTCCGCCTGTCCGGTGCGTTCGAACCCACGCCCGGGCTCAGCATCGACGTCATCGCCAACTATCAGACCGATCGCGCCTCGGGCACGCCGTTCACCTCCATGGCCTACGCCCCCGCCGATCCCGCCACGGGCGCCCCGCTCGGCCCGATCGATCCGTGGGCGGGCGCGGCCCTGACGCCGGGCGCGGACTTCGACGGCGGCCAGGCCCTGGGTCTGGACCGGGAGGTCTGGGGCGTGACCGGGCTGGTGGCCTGGGACCTGTCGCCCATGCTGACCCTGAACAGCATCACCGCCTGGCGCGAGTTCGACTCCTACGAGACCTTCGACGCCGACGGCGTGTCCCTGCCCATCCTGACTGCGGCCGAAGAGGCCTATGGCGAGCAGTTCAGTCAGGAGCTGCGCCTGAATTTCGAGGCCGGCCCGCGCGTGACCGGCTTCGTCGGCGTCGGCTACTTCACCGAGGAAGGCTATCAGCGCACGCCCACCCAGTTTGACGAGCGGATGGCCCTGGCCCAGCTGTCAGGCTTCCTGGATGGCGGTCTGGGCGGCGGCACGCTTCCCGCCGCGGCCTATCCGGGCCTGTCCCAGCTGATCCTCGGTCAGCTGCTGACCCCGCTGGGCGCCGGCCCGCTTGCTCCGGCCATCGCCGCCAATCTGAAGCCCGTCCACATCGAGACGCCGACCAACGCCTCCGAACTGACCTCGTGGGATGTGTTCGGGGACATGACCTTCCAGGCCACCGATCGGCTGGAGCTGTCGGCCGGTCTTCGCTACACGACGGACGACAAGACCACCGGCTATGCGGCCCAGGTGGATAACGGCCGCTCGACCCTCGGGGGCATTCTCGGCGCCCAGGCGATCGCAACCCAGATTCAGCAGTTGATCGCCGTCGGCACGCCCGAAGCCCTGGCCCAGGCCGGCGCCCTGAACGCGCAGCTGAATGGTCTGGTCGGCGCCCTGGCCACCCCGGGCTTCGCCAACCTGCCGGGCCTGCCCCTGTTCGCCCTGACCGCCCAGCCGACCGCGAACAACGGCGACATGATCACCCAGGGCCATGAGGACGAAGGCTTCACCTGGCGCCTGACCGCCCGCTATGCGGTGTCGGACAACGTCAACGTCTACGCTAACTACGCCCGCGGCCGTCGCCCCGAGGTGCTGTCGGTCAGCCCCCCGTCGGCGCCCCAGGGCGCGCCCACCTTCAATGTGATCGAGGCCGAGACGGTCGACAGCTTCGAGATCGGCGCGAAGACGGTGCTGATGGACCGACGCCTGCGTCTGGACGGCGCGGTCTATTTCTACGACTACCAAAACTTCCAGACGACCGTGCAGGAGGGGACCCGGTTCTTCGTCACCAACGCGGGTGAGGCGGAGTCCTACGGGTTCGAGGGGCAGGTCTTCTACGCCGCCACGCCGGACCTGGACCTGTTCGCCACCTACGGCTTCAACCACTCCCGCTTCGGCAACGGCATCTATGAGGGCAACAGCTTCCGTCTGTCGCCGGACCACATGGCGTCGGTGGGCGCGGTGTGGCGGGTGCGCGCGGGCGCCGGCGCCTTCGAGATCCAGCCTAGCTACACCTGGCAGTCCGAGGTCTTCTTCGACGACGACAACGACCTGCCGGCCCTGCAAGCGAACAACCTCGTCCCCGACCTGATCCAGGACGAGGTGCAGGACAGCTACGGCCTGCTCAGCCTGCGCCTGCGCTATGCGCCCGACAGCGCCAACTGGGGCGTCGAGGTGTTCGGCGACAACCTGCTGGACGAAGAGTTCATCAAGGACGCCGGCAACACCGGCGACGGCATCGGCATGCCGACCTTCATCCCCGGTCGTCCCCGCACCTGGGGCGTCAACCTGAGCCTGCGTTACTAGGGAGCCGCCGTCATGCGCATCGACCGTCGCCGCGTCCTGAGCCTGATCGGGGCCGGGGCAGCCGCCCCCGCCGCCCCCGCCCAGGCCCGCCAGACCGCCGCGGCGGTCGAGTTCCGCCACGGCGTCGCCTCAGGCGACCCGCTCAATGACCGGGTCATCCTGTGGACCCGGGTCAGTCCGGACCGGGCCGATGCGATGGTCTCGGTGGAGTGGCGCATCCGGCCGCTGGACGCCGACACGGTGCTCGCCTCGGGCACGGTCGAGACCGGGCCCGGGCGGGACCACACGGTCAAGGTGGACGTGGGCGGTCTGCAGCCCGGCGCTGACTACCGCTTCGACTTCGCGGTCGGCGACGTGGGCTCGCCGGAGGGCCGCACCCGCACCCTGCCTGCGGGCGGGACCGAGGACGTGGTGCTGGCCGTGGCCTCGTGCCAGCTGCACCCCGGCGGTCTGTTCAACGCCTATGAGGCCATGGCCGGGCTGGAGCGCCTGGATGCGGTCGTGCACCTGGGCGACTACATCTATGAGTACGGCGCCGAGGCCGACGACTACGGCATGGTCACCGGGGCGGCCCTGAACCGCGTGCCCGATCCGGCCCACGAAATCGTCAGCCTGGACGACTATCGCCGCCGTCACGCCCAGTACAAGACCGACGCCGACCTGCAGGCCGCCCATGCGCGCGCGCCCTTCATCTGCGTGTGGGACGACCACGAAGTCTCCAACGACAGCTGGACCGAGGGCGCCCAGAACCACCAGCCGCGCGACGAAGGCGATTACAGCGCGCGCAAGGCCGTCGCCCTGCGCGCCTATTACGAATGGATGCCCATCCGCGAGCCGCGCGCCGGCCTGTCGATGGAGGCCATCAACCGCACCTTCCACTTCGGCGATCTGGCCACCCTGGTGATGGTCGAGACGCGGCTGACCGCCCGTGACGAGCCCATCGGCTACGCCAGCCACCTGCCCATGACCACGGACGCGGCGGGCAATCCGATCCCCGACGTGCGCGGCTTCGAGGTCATCCGTCACGATCCGGCGCGCGAACTGATGGGCGCCGACCAGATCGCCTGGCTGAAGGGCGAGCTGGAGGCGTCGCGTCTGGCGGGCCGTCCGTGGCAGATCATCGGCAATCAGGTGGTCATGGCCCGTGTGGCCGGGCCCAATATCGCCGACACCGTGCCGGCGCCCATGATCGAGGGCCTGCTGGCCAGCCTGCCCGACGCCATCCGGGCCCAGGTGCAGCAGTCCATCCAGCTGTTCCGCTTCGGTCTGCCGTTCAATCTGGACAGCTGGGACGGCTATCCCGCCGAGCGCGAGCGCCTGTACGCCGCCTTCGCCGAGGCGGGTGTCTCGCCCATCGTTCTGGCCGGCGACAGCCATGCCTTCTGGGTCAACGATCTGAAGGACGCCGCCGGCGAGCGCCGCGGCGTGGAGTTCGGCACCAGCGCCATCTCAAGCCCGTCGGTTGGGGACGCAGTCCCCGGCCTGCCGCTGGGCCCGGCCCTGGCGCAGACCAATGAGGAGGTCGTGTTCTGCGACCAGTCCTCCAAGGGCTTCGTGTTGCTGACCCTGACCCGCGATCAGGCCACCGCCGAACTGAAGGCGGTGTCCACCATCCTGGCCAAGCCGTTCGAGGTCCGCGACGCGGCGCGCTTCATCATCGCGAGGGGACCGGCGGGTGCGGGCGACCTGACCCGGGCCTAGAGCGTCTCCATCGACACCAGCGAGACCGCAGACACGAAAAAGGCCCGGCCGCCGAAGCGGCCGGGCCGATTTCATATGACGAAGGCGATCACTCGCCCAGCGTCACCTCCTCGATGGGGAGGCCCAGTTGCTCCAGCTGGGGCCGGACCACCTCGCGTCGCCGACCACCACCCACACGAAGCGCGAGGGATCGATGACGGCGCGGGCGGCGGCGTCCATCTCTGCGGCGGTCATGGCGTTGTAGCGCCCGGCCACCGTCTCCCAGTAGTTGTCGGGACGGCCGTAGAGGGCGTTGGAGCGCATGGCCGCCAGCACCGCATTGGACGTCTCGAACTGCCCGGCCAGCTGGCGGGTGCGGCCGTTGATGGTGCGCACCAGCTCCTCTTCGGTCACGCCGTTCTCGGTCAGGAAGGCGTCGAACTGGGCGATCATGGCGGCGATGGAATCGCCCGTACGGTCCGCCTGCACCGGCGCCTGGAACAGGTAAGGCGTCTGATGCTCACGGTTGCTGACCGAGGCGGACGCGCCGTAGGACCAACCCCTGACCTCGCGCAACTCGGTGTTGACGCGCGACAGGAAGCTGGCGCCCAGCACCTCGTTCGCCGCTTCCAGCACAAGGGTGTCGTCCTGGCCGGAGATCGGCAGGATCGTTCCGCCGAAGATGATGGACTGGGGCGACTGGGGCCGGTTGACCAGCACCACGCGGGGCTGGGGATCAGGAATGGCGACGTCGAAATTCTTGACGCCGCGCGGCGTGGACGGCGCCGCCCACGATCCGAAGCGGGCTTCCAGCATCGGCACGAGGGTCTGAAGCGGCACGTCCGCAGTCACATAGATGCGGGCGTTGTCCGGACGGATCCAGGTCTGGTGGAAGTTGACCAGATCTTCGCGCGTAATGGCGCGCACGGTGTCGGGATCGCCAAGGCCGCTGTAGGGACGGCCATAGGGATGGTCTTCACCGAACAGCACCACCGGGGTCACGCGGCCGCCGAGACCGCCCGGCTGGGTCAGCTCGCTGGCGATGGAGGCGAGCTGTGTGGCGCGCAGGCGCTCCACCTCGGCCGGATCAAAGGCCGGGTTCATCACCACGTCGGCCAGCAGGTCGAGCGAGGGCTCCAGGTTCGGGCTCACGGCGCCCAGGCTGACGACGGTGCGGTCCAGCGAGGAACCGGCGTTGATCGAGGCGCCCAGACGCTCGCGCGCTTCGGCCAGCTCGGTCGAGTTCAGGCTCTCCGTGCCTTCGGTCAGCAGGTTCAGCATCAGGCGCTGGGTGCCCAGCGCATCAGCGGGATCCGCCGCCAGACCCGCATCGAATTCCACAGCCACGCGAACCGCCGGAACGGTTTCGGCGCGGGCGTAGACAACCTCCAGACCGTTGGACAGGGTCGCGCGCTGGATGTCGGGGAAGTCCAGGTTCTCGACCTGGGCGATCTGCGGCATCGGATCGCGAGGCGTGGGCGTATAGTCCTGCGGTGCGGCGGACGGCGCGGCGCCGGACGGATCGCGCGCGGCCTCCACATAGTCTTCCCGTTCACCGGGCTCGACCCGCATGGTCCAGACAGGGCGGGTCAGCCAGCGCTGCATGGCGGCCGTCACAGCCTGCGGGGTCACGCTCGCATAGGCTTCAAGCTGCTCACGATAGAACGAGGGATTGCCGGCATAGAGCTGGCCCTCCGCCAGGGCCGTGGCCTTGCCGCCGAAGCCGCCGACCTGCTCCAGGCCATAGATGCGGTTCGCGACCTGGTTGGTTGCGACGCGCTGAACCTCCTCGGCGGTCGGCCCGCTGGCGATGAAGTCGGCCATGATGGCGTCAAGACGTTCCGACACCGCGTCGGCGTCCTCGCCCGGCTTGACGTTCACGGTCACGCTGAACATGCCCACGCGCTGGAAGGCTTGCATGGAGGCCGAGACCGAGGTGGCGGTCTGGTCGCCGCGCACCAGTTCATTGTCAAGGCGCGAGCTGGCAAGTCCGCCCAGGACCGAGCCCGCCACACTCAGGGGGATGGCGTCATCGTCCAGCATGCCGGGCACGATCCAGGTGCGGTACAGGCGCACATTGGCGACCCGGTCCTGCATCACGCGGTTGATGGGCGCGTCGAGGGTCGGCACGTCAGCGGCGGCCGGCGTGTTGACGGGACCGGCCGGGATGCCGCCGAAATAGCGCTCGACCAGGGTGCGGGCGGTGGCGGTGTCGATGTCGCCGGCCAGCACCAGCACAGCGTTGTTGGGGCCGTAATTGTCGGTGAACCACTGGCGCACGTCGTCCATGGACGCGGCGTCGAGATCGGCCATGGAGCCGATGGTGGAGTGGCGGTAGGGGTGCCCCTCGGGGAACAGGTCCTCCAGCATCTGGTAGTAGACCAGGCCGTAAGGCTGGTTGTCGCCCTGACGCTTTTCGTTCTGGACCACGCCGCGCTGGTTATCCAGGCGCTCCTGGCTGACGGCGCCCAGCAGGTGCCCCATGCGGTCGCTTTCCAGATACAGCGCCTGCTCCAGCGCCGGTGTCGGCACGGTCTGGAAATAGTTGGTGCGGTCGAACCAGGTGGTGCCGTTCAGGTCCGTGGCGCCCATGCCGCGCACATAGTTGAAATAGCTGCCCGGCGCGTTCTCGGAACCCGCGAACATCAGGTGCTCGAACAGGTGAGCGAAGCCGGTCTGGCCCTGGGGTTCATCCTTGGAGCCCACATTGTACCAGATGGACACCGCCACCACGGGGGCCTTGCGGTCCTCGTGCACAACGACGGTCAGGCCGTTGTCGAGGGTGAACCGCTCGTACGGAATATCGACCCGTTCGACCAGTTCGGCGACCGGCGCCGCCTCCGTGGAAATTTGTGCAAGGGCCGCGCCGGGCGCGACCAGAAGCACGGCGAACAGGAAAGTCAGAACACGACGCATGCGCGTAACCCCGGAGCCTATGGAAGGATGAACCCTATCAGGGCGACGGTCCCACGCAATTCGTCGAACATTAAAGTTCGGACAG
The DNA here is from genome assembly GCF_000466985.1 of Brevundimonas abyssalis TAR-001. Lineage (GTDB taxonomy): Bacteria > Pseudomonadota > Alphaproteobacteria > Caulobacterales > Caulobacteraceae > Brevundimonas > Brevundimonas abyssalis. The sequence continues at coordinate 42,195 of NZ_BATC01000003.1, read as the reverse complement.
ATTCGCGATCAGAGGAGGGTGAAAACCTCGACCGCGGCGCTGGCCCGGCCGCCACCGACAACGGCCCCGCCAGCAATGGCGTAAAGGGCGGACCCCACGCCGGCCGCCGCCAGTCCGTGGCGGGGCGTGGGCATGGGCGGACCCTCAAACCAGACGTCGCGCATGGCGTCATAGGTCCAGGTCTCGGCGAACACGCCACCCTGCCGTGAGGTGTTGTCGGACCCGAACCACTCACCCCCGAAGGCGACTAGCCGGCCGTCGATCGCTCCCATGGCCAGCCCGCCGCCCACTTGCCGGCCCGTAGCGGGTGAGGGCGGGATGGGCGCCAGGGTGTCCCAGCGATCCGTGACGGGGTCATAGCGATCCAGCCGGCCCGTGCCGCCTCCCGCCACCGTGCGTCCGCCCGCCACCCAGATCGCCCCGTCCACGACGCAGGCCGCGGCGCTGTTCCGGGCCATGGGCAGGGGCGCGGCCTCCGCCCAGCGCCCGTCGCCGGGATTGAAGACCCGATGCACGGCGATGTCGCCCTGATCGTTCCAGCCGCCATCGCCGGAGCCGTGCGGCGCGCGGCCGCCGATCAGGTGAATCCGTCCGGCGTGCTCGACACCCACGGTCTCGGCCTGAGGCCCCGGCATGGCCCCGGCGGGCGTCCAGTCCCCGTCCAGCACCCAGATGTCTGTGGTGGAGGTCCAGTCGCCCTGCGCGCTGCGGCGATAGCCGCCCAGCGCCCATGGCTTGTCGTCAGCAACCACGATCATCGGATGGTGGCGGGCCTCGGGCAGGCGCGGACCTTCCTCCCACACGTCGCGACGGGTGTCGTAGATGGCGGTGCGGTCGCTGACGTGAAAACCTTCGGGCGTCATGGCCAGACCGCCCGCCGTGATGATCCGCTCGCCCCAGGCGGCGGCGTAGATTTCCTGGATCGCCCACGGCATGGGCGCGCGTTCGTCCCAGAACGGCCCGCGCTGGGCATTGGCGGCCGTGGGGGCGGCGGCGGGCGCGAGGGCCAGGGCCCCGGCGGCGGTCATGAGGGTGCGGCGGTTGATCATGGGGCGAGCCTAGCCCGGTTGTTCGCCGCCCGCGACTCTCAGAAACAGCACCCGCGCCGCGCCATAGTCGCGGGCGTCGAGGCGCTCATAGCCGGGTGTTTCGATCTCCGGCTCGTCCGAGCCCCGCTCGAGGATCACGAGGGTGCCCGGCGCCAGCCAGTTTCCCTCTATCAGGCGGGCCAGCGCCTGTTCGCCGAGACCTTTTCCATAGGGAGGGTCGAGAAAGGCCACGTCGAAGGCCTCGCCCGCCGAGCCCGGGCGCACGCCCAGATCCACGGCGCTGCGGCGGTGGACGCGGCAGGCGCCGAACAGGCCGAACGCCTCCATGTTGTCGCGGATGGCGCCGCGTGCGCCGTCGTCGGTCTCAACGAACAGGGCGAAGGCCGCGCCGCGCGACAAGGCCTCGAACCCCAGGGCGCCGGAGCCCGCGAACAGGTCGATCACCCGCGCGCTGTCCAGATTGCGGCCCCATGAGGCATGCTCGATGACATTGAACACGGCCTGACGGGCGCGGTCCGATGTGGGGCGCGTGCCCTGACCCTCGGGCGCGACGATGGCGCGGCCCCTGAACTGTCCGGCGACGATCCGCATGGAGACTTACGAGCGTCCGCGCGGGCCGCCGGGGCCACGGGGCTTGCCACCGCCGCCGGACGGACGGTCGCCGCCGGGACGATCACCGCCAGAGCGCGGACCCGCTGAGCGCGGAGCGAAAGGACGTCCGCCCGGTTTGCCAGCCGGCTTGCCGCCACGCGGACGGTCCGCGCCGCCGTCACGGGGCTTGAAGTCGCGCTTGGGCCGGTCGCCGTCGGCGCGGGGGGTGCGGTCCTCACGGGGTTTGAAATCGCGGCGGGGACGCTCACCGTCCGCCCGCTCCTCGCGCGGCTTGAACGGGCGTTTGGGCCGGTCGCCGCCGGGGCTGGAGCGGGGCTTGGCCTTGGCCCAGCCTTCCTTCTTGGCGGGACGCTTCTCGGCCTCCTCGACGGCGGCCTCGGCGGCGCGGGTGCGGCTGGGCTTGCGCGACGGGTCCGACATGGGCGAGCCGGACTTGCCGCGCACCACCGATCCGGCCGGGCGGCGGCCGGGGACCGGCGCCGGGGTCTCGACCGTATTGCCCTGGGGCAGGTTCTCGGGGCGGATGTACTGGGCCAGCATCTCGCGGATTACGCGGGGGCCCACCTCCTCCACATGGCCGGTGTCCAGCGTGCCGAGCTGGAACGGGCCATAGGCCAGGCGGATCAGCCGGTTCACCGTCAGGCCAACGGATTCCAGCACCTTCCGGACCTCGCGGTTCTTGCCCTCGGTGATCGAGACGCTGATCCACAGATTGGCCGGCGCCCGGCTATCGGTGTCGGCGGCCTTTTCCTTGACCTTGTCGAGGGTCGCCTCGATGGGCCCGTAGCGTTCGCCGTCGACGGTGACGCCGTCCTTCAGCTTGTCCAGCTGATCCTGGGTCACGCGGCCCCGGGCGCGGGCCCGGTACTGACGCACCAGAGACGACGTGGGCAGCTCCAGCGCGCGCGCCAGCTCCCCGTCGTTGGTCAGCAGCAGCAGGCCTTCGGTGTTGATGTCCAGCCGCCCCACCGAAATCACGCGCGGCAGACCCGCGGGCATGGCGTCGAACACCGTCGGGCGTCCGGCCGGATCATTGTGGGTGGTCAGAAGACCAACCGGCTTGTGGTAGCGCCAGACGCGGGTGGCGGCGATGGTGCCGATGGGCTTGCCGTCCACTGTGATGACGTCGTCGCGGGTCACCAGGGTGGCGGGCGTGTCCAGGAGGCGGCCGTTGACCGCCACCTTGCCCAGGCCGATCAGGCGCTCGACCTCGCGGCGCGAGGCGATGCCTGCGCGGGCCATGACCTTGGCGATGCGCTCCTGACGCAGGGGCGCCTTGGGCGCGTCCCGGTCGTCCTTGCCGACCGGCTTGCCGCCGGGTCGACCGGTCCTTTCGAGAACGAGGACTTGGAGTCGTCCCTTTTCCCGCTATGAGAGGGGCTCTTCTTGCCGCCGGGGCCGCCGAAACGCTTTTCGGCCTGGCCCGGTCGGGGCGTCTTGTCGGTGTCTTTGAAATGGCGGACCATGATGAGCGGTTCATGCGCACGGCGCTTGACCTAGCGCAAGCCGCAGCGGAGGCCGGAGAGGTCCCCGTGGGCGCAATTGTCGTCGATGAGGCCACCGGCAAGGTGATCGGAACCGGCGCCAACCGTCCGGTCGCCCTGCACGACCCCACCGCTCACGCCGAGGTTCGCGCCATCCGCGAGGCGGCCGAGAGCCTGCAGAACTACCGCCTCACCGGCCTGACCCTCTATGTGACGCTGGAACCCTGCGTCATGTGCGCCGGCGCCATCAGCCATGCCCGCATCGGCCGGGTGGTCTGGGCCGCCGACGACCCCAAGGGCGGGGCGGTGGTCCACGGGCCGAAATTCTTCGATCAGCCCACCTGCCATTCCCGCCCGGCGGTGCAAGGGGGCGTCCTGGCCGATGAGGCGAGCGCACTTCTGAAGGGCTTCTTCGCGCCGCGCCGCAAGCCGAGGCGCAAGTCAGGGGAACAGGCGTCCTCCGAGCCGCGTTGAGCTTCGGCCTGCAACAGCAAAGGTCGCCGCCGTGCGCGTTTTTTCCGCCAGCCTCATGATCCTGTCCGTGCTCGGGCTTTCGGCGTGCGGGTCGCCCGACACCGAGGCGCCCACGGACAGCGCGGAAGTGCAGACCCGCGCCCAGGACGCCCAGACGGCGAGACGGCGCACCGGGGCGGAGATTCAGGAGGGCATCCTGACCCGCACCGTGCGCGCCGTTTATCTGTGCAACAACGGCGAGCGGCTCAGCGTGGATTTCGACAATGCGCGCCAGATGGCCACGGTGCGCCAGGTCAGCGGCAAGGCCGTGGACCTGCGCCAGCAGCGGGCCGCCGACGGCATCTGGTACACCGCCAGCGGCTATGAGCTGCGGGGCGAGGGCGCCATGGCCACCTGGACCGCCGAAAATCTGGAGCCCACCACCTGCCGCGCGGTCGACTAGGCGGGCTTCTCGAACAGGGCGACCAGAGGCCCGTGCAGCCCGACCCGCCAACCGAACCGGTGCGCGATCCAGTCGATGGTCTGGTCGGAATAGAACACCACATGGCTGGGCTGACGGCGGTAGCGCCAGCCCACGAAGTCCCGTTCCAGCGTCAGGCGCTCGGTCATGATCGACAGGAGGCCGCCCGGCTTCAGCATGGCGTCCAGCCGCGCGAACACCTCTCCAGGCCTGTGCAGATGCTCCACAACTTCGGTGCAGGTGATGAAGTCGTAGCGCCGGTCCAGCACACTGGGGTCGGGCCGGAAATTGGGGTCATGATCCGCCGTCGGGTAGCCCGCCTCGGCCAGCATGACCGACAGGGTCGGCCCCGGGCCGCAGCCGAAATCCAGCCCTTGCGCACCCCGCTTCAGACGCGGGAGCAGCGGATCCAGCGCCTGCTGCAGGAAGGCGCGGTAGCGGAGGTCGTCCGGGTCGTTCCGGTGCAGGGCGTATTCGGCGCGCTCTTCCTCCGGCGACGGACGCTGTGCCGGATCAAGGAACGTCAGGTCGCAGGCTCCGCATCGGAAATAGCGCAGGCCCCCGATGTCGGCGAAAGACGACGCGTTCGTCGTTTCGCACAGGGGACAGGCGGGGTTCAGGCTGCGCCCTCGGCGAGCAGGAACGCGCGCACCTCGGCGGGGTCGACGCCCTTGACCACCTCGGCCCGGCCGATGCCGCGCGCCAGGATGAAGGTCAGGGAGCCGCCCTCGGCCTTCTTGTCGCCGGCCATCAGGGCGATCAGGCGATCCGCCGCGAAGGCGCCGGCCTGCTCCAGTCGGGTAGGCAGGCCCGCCGCCGCGGTGACGGCCTCCACACGCCGTGCGTCGCCGTCCTCGCACAGGCCGAGCCGCGCCGAGAACCGGAACGCCATGCAGCAGCCCAAGGCCACCGCCTCGCCGTGGGTCAGAGCCTCGTCATAGCCCAGCGCCGTCTCCAGCGCGTGACCGAAGGTGTGGCCCAGATTCAGCAGGGCGCGGCGGCCCGCCTCCTTCTCGTCCTCGCCCACCACGGCCGCCTTGATCCGCACCGAGCGCACCACGGCCTCGCTCAGGGCGGCAGGATCGCCCGCGGCGCCGCCAGCGCCCGCGCCGCCCAGCCAGTCGAAAAAGTCCGCGTCGCAGATCAGGCCGTGCTTGAGCACCTCGGCCCAGCCGGACCGCAGCTGCCGCTCCGGCAGGGTCTTCAGCACATCGATGTCAGCCAGCACCAGACGCGGCTGGTGGAACACGCCCACCAGATTCTTGCCGCGCGGCGTGTCGATGGCGGTCTTGCCGCCCACCGAAGAATCCACCTGGGCCAGAAGGGTCGTGGGGACCTGGATGAAATCGACGCCGCGCATGTAGAGCGCCGCCGCAAGCCCGGCCAGGTCGCCCACCACGCCGCCGCCCAAGGCCACGATCATGTCCTTGCGGTCCAGCCCGGCTTCGGCGCAGCGGTCCAGCACCCGCTCCAGATGCGCGAACGATTTGGACGCCTCGCCGGCCGGGACCGTGGCCAGTTCGGCGTGGACGCCATGGGTCTTGAGGCCGGAGATCAGGGCCGGCGCGTGCAGGCTCGCCACCGTCTCGTCCGACACGATCAGGACCCGGGGCTGCTTCAGCAGGGCGGCGATCCGCGCGGGGCCCGCCGCCGCGTCAGCCAGCAGGCCGGAGCCAACCAGCACCTCATAGGGCGCGAACCCCGCGCCCGAAACCGAAACCGCCGTCATGCGCCGGTCTCCGCCTGGTGTTCCGTCAGGGCCTTGATGATCGCCTCCACCGCCTCGGCGTGGGCGCCGCCGCCCGTCTCCACCACAAGGTCGGCCTCGGCGTATATGGGATAGCGCGCCTCGGCCAGACCCTTGAGAATCTCGGCCGGATCCTTGCCGCGCAGCAGGGGCCGGGTGTCGCGCTTGGCCACGCGCCTGGCGACGATGCTCAGGTCCGCCTTCAGCCAGATGGTGACCGCATGGCGCTTCAGGTGCGCCCGGGTGTCGGGGTTCAGCATGGCGCCGCCGCCGGTGGCCAGCACGATGGGCCGGCCTTCCAGCAGCCGCCGCATGACCCGCGCCTCGCCGTCGCGGAACGCGGCCTCGCCCAGGGTGGCGAAGATGTCGGACACGCTCATGCCCGCCGCTTCCTCGATCTCGTCGTCGGCGTCGCAGAATTTCATGCCCAGCCGCGACGCCAGCCGTCGGCCCACGGTGGATTTTCCCACCCCCATCAGCCCGACCAGGGCTATGGTGCGCGTGTTCAGACGTTTCAGTTCCGAAGCGGAGAGGACAGCGGTCATGATCGGTGAAACCCTTGCACGACCTGTTGTTCGCCGCCAACCGCCGATGAGGGTTTCGTGACGGTTTCGCCCGCCTCGCCCCAGATCGAGGCCTTTCTCGAGATGATGGCGGTGGAGCGCGACGCCTCCCCCCACACCCTGTCCGCCTACGCCCGCGACCTGAACGACGCCGAGGACGCGGCCTCGGGCGGACTCATGGCCGCCGACGAGACGGCCATCGAAGGCTGGTTCGCGGACCTGTCCCGGCGCGGCCTGTCGCCCGCCACCCAGGCCCGGCGCCGTTCGGCCGTGCGCCAGTTCTACCGTTTCGCCCTGGCCGAGGGGTGGCGCGCGGACGACCCGTCCCGCCGACTGGACGCCCCCAGACAGGGCCGTCCCCTGCCGAAGACCCTCAGCCGCGACGAGATCGAGCGCCTGATCGCCGCCGCCTCGGCGCGGGAGGGCGCGGCGGGGGCGCGCCTGATCTGCCTGATGGAGCTGGCCTACGCCTCGGGCCTGCGGGTGTCGGAGCTGCTGGGCCTCAAGGTCCAGGCCGTCCGGCGCGATCCCACCCACCTGATCGTGCGCGGCAAGGGCGGCAAGGAGCGGCTGGCCCCCCTGAACGACGCCGCCCGCACCGCGGTGAAGGCCTGGCTGATCCTGCGCGATGCGGACAAGGCGCGCGCCGACAGTTCGTGGCTGTTCCCGTCCGGCGGCAAGAGCGGACATCTGACGCCGCGCCGGTTCGCCCAACTTCTGGATCAGGCCGCCGTGGACGCCGGGATCGACCCGGCCCGGGTCAGCCCCCATGTGCTCAGGCATGCCTTCGCCACCCATCTGCTGGAAGGCGGCGCCGACCTGCGCATCGTCCAGACCCTGCTGGGCCACGCCGATATCGCCACGACCCAGATCTACACCCACGTGGCCACCGACCGCCTGACCCAGGTGATGACCAGCAAGCACCCCCTGGCCAAAGGCGACTGAGCCTTCTGAACCCGTGCTTGCCCGCGCGCGTTGACGGCTCTAGGTTCCGCCGCTTCCCGATCAGCCGCCCACCGGACATCCATGGCCGCCCGTCACTACCTCGATTTTGAAAAGCCGATCGCCGAGCTTGAAGCCAAGATCGAGGAGCTGAGCCTGCTGTCCGAATCCGCCGGCTCGTTCGAGACCGAGGTGGCGGGGCTGCGGAAGAAGGCGGAGCAGCTGCGCAAGAAGACCTACGCCGAGCTGGACCCGTGGCGGAAGACGCAGGTGGCGCGCCACCCGCAGCGCCCGCACCTTGGCGACTATCTGGCGGGCCTGTTCACCGACTTCACCGAGCTGCACGGCGACCGCAAATTCAGCGACGATCAGGCCATCATCGGCGGGCTGGGCCGGTTCCGGGGCCAGGCCTGCGTGGTCATGGGCCACGAAAAGGGCCACGACACCGCCAGCCGCCTGACTCACAATTTCGGCATGGCCCGACCCGAGGGCTACCGCAAGGCGGTGCGCCTGATGGACTTGGCCGAGCAGTTCGGCCTGCCGGTCCTGACCTTTGTGGACACCGCCGGCGCCTATCCGGGGCTGGGCGCCGAGGAGCGCGGCCAGGCCGAGGCCATCGCCCGCTCCACCGAGCGCGGCCTGACCCTGGGCACGCCCATGATCGCCACGGTCACCGGCGAAGGCGGATCGGGCGGCGCCATTGCGCTGGCCGCCGCCAACCGGGTGCTGATGCTGGAGCACTCCATCTATTCGGTGATCTCTCCCGAGGGCGCCGCCTCGATCCTGTGGCGCGACGGGGCGCGGGCCAAGGACGCGGCTGCGGCCATGAAGATCACCGGCCCCGACCTGATTGATCTGAAGATCGTGGACCGTCTGATCCCCGAACCTCTGGGCGGCGCCCACGCTGATCCCGCGACCGCCATCCAGACCGTGGGCGACGTGCTCGAGGAAGAGCTGAAGGCCCTGACGGCGATGACGCCCGACGCGCTGAAAGCCCAGCGCGCCGAGCGCTTCTACGCCATCGGAAGATTCTAGAGCCTGATCGGTTGAGGCGGGATCGGTTCGCGATCCCGACGATGCCGTGAATCAGGCTCTCGCTTCAAACTGGACCGAAATCTGAGCCCGGCTGGACGTGTCCAACCGGGCCGATTTCGGTCTAGGCCGCGTCCACCAGGACGATTTCCGCGTCGTTGATCGCCGTCACTGTGATGACGTCCTCATTCTCGATAGCCGCCCCGTCGCGGGCGTTCAGGCGGACGCCGTTGACCTCGACCTCGCCCTTCGCGGGAACCAGATAGCCGCGCCGGGTCGCGCCCAGCGCATAGTCGGCGCTCTCGCCCGCCTTCAGGGTCGCGCCCACCACCCGAGCATCGGTGCGAATGGGCAGGGCGTCCGCGTCCTCGTCGAAGCCTGAGGCCAGGACCACGAACTGACCCGCCCGGTCGCCCTTCGGGAAGGGTCTGGCGCCCCAGGCTGGCTTTTCGCCCTGACGGGTCGGCAGGATCCAGATCTGGAAGATCCGCGTGACGTCCGGCTCCGCATTGTACTCGGCATGGCGGATGCCGGTGCCCGCACTCATCACCTGGACGTCGCCGGCCTCGGTGCGGCCCTTGTTGCCCAGGCTGTCCTCGTGGGTGATGGCGCCGTCGCGGACATAGGTGATGATCTCCATGTCGGCGTGGGGGTGAGGCGGAAAGCCCGAGCCCGCCGCGATCTCGTCATCGTTCCAGACGCGCAGGTTGCCCCACTGCACCCGGTTCGGGTCGAAATAGCTCGCGAACGAGAAATGGTGTTTGGCCTTGAGCCAGCCGTGGTCGGCGCCGCCCAGGCTGTCGAACGGTCTGCGCTCGATCATGATGGTGTCTCCCTCAAGGGGTGGATGTTGACACTCAGATAGGCGCGGCGGACGCGAGGGAAAGCCCTAACTGGCACACATATTGTTACTGATGAGGCGCGGGATGGACAGGAGACGGGCGCGCTAGCCCGTCACCTGCCCGAAGTCGGCCACGCGGCCCATGACGTCGCGCACCTGACCCAGCAGCTTGAGCCGGTTGTCCCGCTCGGCGGGCACGTCGGAGTTGACCATCACCTTGTCGAAGAAGGCGTCCACAGGGCTGCGCAGCTTGCTCAGCGCCGTCATGGCGGCGGCGAAGTCCTCGGTCTGAAGCGCCGCATCCACCGCCGTCCCGGCCGCGCCGACCGCGAAGGCCAGAGTCGTCTCTTCGTCCGGCTGGTTCGGCAGGCCGGTCTGGACCATGCCCATGGGCACATCGCCCTTCTTGGCCTCGGCCTTCAGAATGTTGGACGCCCGCTTGTACCCCGCCAGCAGATTGGCCCCGTCGTCCGTGGCGAGGAAGGCCCCCAGGGCCTCCACCCGGCGCACGATGCGCACCAGATCGTCGTCGCCCAGCGCGAACACCGCATCCACCAGATCATGGCGCTGGCCCTGGTCGCGCAGGAGGACTTTCAAGCGGTCAAGAAAGAACTCAACCAAATCGGGTTGCGCCGGTTCGAACAAGGCTCGGTGAATGGTGAGACGAGGACCGCCCGCTTGGGCTGCGGCCAGCATTCGATTGGTCCAGTCATCGGTGAACTTCGACTGAGCAGATTCAATTGTTCTTTGATTGTCGCCGTCGTTCTCAACGAGATGAGATACCGCGTCCCGTTCCACGCGATAGCCATGGGCCATCAAGCGATGGTTGAGCGAAAACCGGACGTTGCTGCTTAGTACCAGCCGCAGGAAGCCTAACGCCGCCCGCCGCAGGGCGAACGGGTCCTTGGAGCCCGTGGGCTTCTCGTCGATGGCGAAGAAGCCGACCAGGGTGTCCAGCTTGTCGGCCAGCGCCACCGCCACCGTCAACGGCGCCGTCGGAACCGTGTCCCCCGGCCCCTGCGGCTTGTAGTGATCGCGGATCGCGTCGGCGATGGCGTCGCCGTGCTCGGCCCGCGCATAGTACCCGCCCATCACGCCCTGCAGTTCCGGGAACTCGCCCACCATGCCGCTGGCCAAGTCGGCCTTGGCCAGACGGGCCGCCAGCGCTGCCTCCTCCGGATCGGCCCCCACCAGCGGGGCGATCTCGCGGGCCAGGGCGGCGATGCGGTCGACCCGCTCGGCCAGGGTGCCCAGCTTCGCATGGAAGGTGACGCCCTTCAGCTTCTCCCGCCAGGAGTCGAAGCCCACCTTGCGGTCCTCGTCCCAGAAGAAGCGGGCGTCGTTCAGGCGGGCCGACAGCACGCGGGAGTTGCCCGCCGCCAGCGCCTTGCCCCCGTCGGTCGCCTCCACATTGGCCACCACCACGAAGTGGGGCGCCAGCCCGTCCTTGGCCGGGTCGCGCACGGCGAAATACTTCTGGTGCACCTTCATGGACAGGCGCACCACCTCGGGCGGCAGGTCCAGGAACTGCGGGTCCATGTCGCCCAGGATCGGCGTCGGCCATTCGGCCAGCCCGGCCACCTCGTCCAGCAGGCCGTCGTCGTCCACCAGCGCCAGACCCTTGTCGGCGCACACGGCCTTGGCCTGCTCCAGAATGCGCAGCTTGCGATCCGCCACGTCCAGCATGACGAAATTGTCCTGCAACTGGCGGCGATAGTCGGCGAAGTCGCGGATCTTTAGGCCCCGGCCCGTGCCCAGGAACCGGTGCCCCTCGGTGATGTCATGGGCCTCGATGCCGTCGATGGCGAACGGCACGACCTTGCCGTCAAACAGGCACAGGATGCGCTTGATGGGCCGCACCCACCGCAGGGTCCCTGACCCCCATCGCATGGACTTGGGCCAGGGGAAGGCGCGCACCACCGCATCCACCGTCTCGGCGACCACCTCGGTGGTCGCCCGGCCGGTTTCCTGAACGCGGGCGTAGAGCACGCCGTCGCGCTCCTCCAGCTGCTCGCGGGTCAGGCCGGTCTTCCTCAGAAAGCCCTCCAGCGCCTGCGGCGGCGCCGAGGCCTTGGGGCCCTTCAGCTCCTCGTCCCGGTCCGGCGTCGCCGCCGGCAGGCCCTCGATGACCAGCGTCAACCGCCGCGGCCCGGCGAAGGTCGTCAGCGCGTCCCACGTCAGGCCCTCAGCCTTCAGCCGGTCACCCACCAGCCGCTCCAGATCCCGCGCGCCCCCCGCCTGCATCCGCGCAGGGATTTCCTCGGAGAAGATTTCAAGAAGAAGCTGGGGCATCAGGTCTGCTGCTCACGGTTGACCGACAGCTTCAGGCTGCGGACGGCTCCGGTCTGATCGGCTGAAAACTCGATCTGGATGATGAAAGGGATGGGGCTGAGCGCCAGAGCCTGAATCATTTCTGCATGCTCGACGCCAACCATGAATTCCGCGGCAAGGCCCGCCTCGGTCCGATCAACCCATCCCATGGGGGTTTCCTCGTCGAGCGCATACCCGACAATAGAAGCCTCGATCGTCCGCTGACCCTCGCCGATCTCCGCCAGGGCCGTGACCGTCCAGCGTGGAGCATACTCGACCTTGTGGAACGGCAACCGGAGCGCGCTGTTTGAAAACGACACCATGCCTGACACCGCTTCGGACTTTGCGCTGCGTCTGTCCGCCAAGGTTATGACGCGGTCGCTGGTCACGCTGTCTTCCGCTCTTGTTCGACGTAGGCGAGCGCACACGCTTTGCACAGGTCCCGGATGCGGCCGATGTAGCTCTGCCGTTCGGCCACGGCGATGGCGCCACGGGCGTCCATCAGGTTGAACAGGTGGCTGGCCTTCAGCACCTGATCATAGGCGGGCAGGACCAGCGCCTGGCCCTGCGGTCCGGTCATGGCCAGGAAGCGCGAGACCTCGCCCACCATGTCCTCGAAGCGGCGCTTCAGCCCGTCCACGTCATAGCCGTGGAAATTGGCTTCCGACTGCTGGCGCTCGTTCTCCAGGAACACCTCGCCATAGGTGACGCCGTCGTTGTTGAAGCGCAGGTCATAGACGTTGTCGACGCCCTGCACATACATGGCCAGCCGCTCGAGGCCGTAGGTCAGCTCGCCCGATACCACGTCCACCTCGATGCCGCCGACGCCCTGGAAATAGGTGAACTGCGTCACCTCCATCCCGTCGCACCAGACCTCCCAGCCCAGCCCCCAGGCCCCCACCGTGGGGTTCTCCCAGTCGTCCTCCACAAACCGGATGTCGTGCAGCTTCGGATCGATCCCGATCCGCTTCAGGCTGTTCAGATACAGATCCTGCAGATCGTCCGGATTCGGCTTCAGAATAACTTGGTACTGGTAATAATGCTGGAGGCGGTTCGGATTTTCGCCATAGCGGCCGTCGCCGGGGCGGCGGCTGGGCTGGACGTAGGCGGCCTTCCACGGGCGCGGGCCCAGGGCGCGCAGCACCGTGGCCGGGTGCAGGGTGCCCGCCCCCACCTCGATGTCATAGGGTTGCAGGATCGCGCAGCCCTTCTCGCTCCAGTAGGCGTGCAGGGTCAGGATCAGGTCCTGGAAACTCAGCGGTTCAGTCGTCCTGGAAGACAAGGCCGTATCCGGATTTGCGGGCATTTCGCGGGCGCGAAAAAAGACGGCGGACCATAGGGCCCGCCGCCTTGTGCATCAATGCCGGATGGCGACGTTCAGAGGCCCGGTGGCTCCGGATCCATGGGGTCGTCATCCTCCTCGCCCGCGTCCGGCGCCGGATCAATGGGCGGCGTCGGCATGGGCGCGTCCTGCGGCGGATCAATCCTGTCCTGATTGGCTGGATTCATGGGATCCGGCGTCGGGGCCTCCATGTCGGTCGGCGTCTCCATCGGCTCGACCGGCATCGCCGGGTCGGGGCGGGGCGTCATCGGCGACGGCGGCTCCGTTGGCGCTGCGTCCATGGGCTCAGAGGAATCTGTGTCGGCATCGATGTCGGTCGGCGCGCTCCAGCCTTCCTCCTCGACCTGCTCATAGGGCACTGCGCCGTCGGGCATGGCGGACACCGGACGTTGGCCGGGCGCCGGCGGCGGCGGCTCCATGGGATTGGTCTGCATGGCGTCCGGCGGCGTGTTCGCCGGGCTCACGGGGTCGGTTTCCTGAGCGATAGCGGTCGGGGCCAAGAACAGGGCCGCCGCCGCACTGGCCGTCATCAGGCGCTTGCGAAGCATCGGTGGTCTCCTTCTCAGTTCGGCCGCCGCGTGCCAGCGGCCGGATAACCCGACTTCTGAAAGGACAATCCGGCATCGGCCCGCTGTGTTCCCTGCAGCCGCAGGGAAGATTCGTGCCGGACCCGGCCTCAGGCCAGGCGGCAGGGCGCGACCCACCAGCCCGGATGAGCCTGTGACAGGACGTCAGCGGCAGAGCGCGCGCCCTCTGCCGTCTCGAACAGGGCGAAGACGGAGGCGCCCGATCCGGTGACCCGGGCAGCCAGAGCGCCGCGCGCCGAACCCGCCGCCTCCAGAGCCGTGCCGATCAGGGGCGCGAGGCCGATGGCGGGCGCCTCCAGATCGTTGCGCGTGGTTTTCAGCCAGTCCGCCAGTTCTGAGGCCGAGGCGAACCCGGCAGGCATGTCCGGCGCGTCCGCCGCCGGGCGGGCCGCTTCGTCAAAGGCCCGGTAGACCGCGCCCGTAGGCGATGGAACGCCGGGATTCAGCAGCACGGCGTGAATGTCCGGCAGGCTCGGCGCCGGGCTCAGCACCTCTCCCCTGCCCCGGGCGATCACGGGCCGCGCGGCGAGACACATGGCCATGTCGGCGCCGAGGGGTTCGGCGATGCGGGTCAGGGCCGCGTCGTCCAGATCAAGGTCGAGCACCTCGCGCGCGGCCTTCATGACCGTCGCCGCGTCCGACGATCCGCCGCCGAGGCCCGCCGCCACCGGCAGGCGCTTGTCCAGCCGCACATGCACCGGCAGGCGGTCCAGACCCACGGCGCGAGCCATTGCGTCCAGCGCGGTCTCGACCAGGTTCGGCCCGCCGTCGATGCGCGCCGCGAAAGGTCCGGTGGTCTCCAGACGAAAGGCGTCGGCGCGTTCCACCGCCACGCGGTCGCCCGTGTCGGCGAACACCGCCAGGCTCACCAGCGGGTGATAGCCGTCAGCGCCCGGCGGCCCCACGTGCAGGAACAGGTTCACCTTGGCCGGGGCAAGACGCCAGGCCGGTTCGGCGGTGCTCACGGATTGACGGGGCTGGCGCTCTGGCCGTTGTCGGCGCGGGCGACGGCGCTGACGGACTGAACGGCGCCCAGTCCGCGCTCCAGCTTGGCCTCGACCTGCGCGCGCAGATCCGGCTCGGGAGCCAGGCTCAGGGCGCGGCTCCACTGGAATTCCGCCTCCCGCCGCCGACCGACCTGCCAGTAGGCGTCGCCCAGATGGTCGTTGATGACCGCGTTGCCCGGCTCCAGCGACACGGCCAGCTCCAGGGTCTCGACCGCCGCCTCGAACTGGCCCTGGCGATACTGGGCCCAGCCCAGCGAGTCCTGGATGTGGCCGGAGTCCGGCTCAGCCGCCACGGCGCGCGCGATCATCTCGGCGCCCTGATGCACCCGCTGGCCGCTGTCGACCCACATATAGCCCAGATAGTTCAGCACCTCGGCGTTGTCAGGCTCCTCCTGCAAGGCCGCCCAAAGCTCGGCCTCGGCTTCCTCGAAGCGACCCAGGGATTCATAGACCGCGCCCCGGGTGAAACGCACCTGCCAGGACTGGTCGCCCGTGTTCAGGGCGGGGCCGTTCAGCAACTCCAGCGCCTCCTGATACCGCTCCTGCGACGTCAGCAGGCCGGCAAGGCCGTAGACCGCCTGCGGATCCTCAGGGGCCGCGTTCAGCGCCTCGCGGGCATGGATCAGGGCGTCCTCGTCCCGGTCGTCCTCCTGATAACTCCAGGCCATCTGCTGGCGAGCGGCCGCATACAGGATCGGTTCGCCCATGCCGATTTCGGCGAAGGTCGCGCGGGCGGCGGTGGTCAGGCCGGCTTCCTGCAGGGTCTGGCCCAGCAACAGACGGGTCTGGTCACTCTCGTCCAGCCCCAGGGCCAGGCGCAGATAGACGGCGGCGAACTCGTTGTTCTCTTCAGCCAGGGCTGCGGCCGCAGCCGCACCGAGCCCCAGGGCCGCGCCTTCGCGCAGGGTCGGAACCGGCACGGGGCGGCCGCGCGACACGACGCGGTCGCGCGCCAGACGGGTCGTCAGATCCGTGGCCCCGGCCTCGATCGCGGCGTCGAACAGGGCGAGAGCCTCATCACGCCGTCCCCGTCGTTCGAGGAATTCGCCATAGGCGGTGCGGAACAGCGGCGCCGTGGGCGCGGCCCCGGCCAGTTCGCCGAGGATCGATTCCGCCGTCGCATAGTCCCGGCGTTGCTCCAGAAGCAGGGCGCGATGATAGCGGGCGAACAGACGTGCGAGAGGATCCACGTTGGCGGGCGGCTCGGCCAGGGCGCGGTCCCAGTCCCCCGCAGCGGCGGCGATCCAGGGCTGGACGAACAGCCCGGCGCGGGCGTGGGGGAAGCCGATGGGCTGGCCCGTCAGCACGGCGTTGGCCTGTCGGGCGTCGCCGGCGCCATAGGTCCGCACCACCGAGACAAGGCGGCCGGCCTCGGCCACGGTGGGGCTGACGCCCTCACCGCTGGGCGACAGGCGCGCGGCCACATCCAGATCTCCGGCCAGCAGCGCCGAGGTGAAGGCCTGGTCCCTCAGACGGGTCTGATCCGGTTCGGCGGCCTGGGCGGCGGCCAGATAATCGGCGCCCGTGCTGCTTTCGCCCAGGGCCATGGCGTTGCGGCCCGCCAGGAACAGGCCGTAGCTGGACCTTCCACGCTCATCCACCGGCACATCGCTGAAATCGACGAAACGGACCGGCCCAGCCACCTCCAGCGGTTCGGCCAGGGCGGGCGTGGCGGCGGCGATCAGGGCGGCGAGCGCCGCGGCGGTCAGGGTGCGCGTCATGGTGCGAGGATGGCCTTACATATTGGGATAATTGGGGCCGCCGCCGCCTTCAGGCGTGGTCCAGACGATATTCTGCGAGGGGTCCTTGATGTCGCAGGTTTTGCAGTGGACGCAGTTCTGGGCGTTGATGACAAAGCGCGGGTCCGTACGGTTCACTTCGTCCCCATACACCACCTCATAGACCCCGGCGGGGCAATAGAGCCGCGCGGGCTCTCCGTACTCGGGCAGATTGACCCGGATGGGGATGGAGGGATCCTTCAGCCGCAGATGCGCAGGCTGCTCCTCGGCGTGGTTGGTGTTGGAGATGAACACCGACGACAGCTTGTCGAAGCTGAGCTTTCCGTCCGGCTTGGGATACTTGATCGGCTTGTAGTCCCTGGCCTTGCCGGTGGATTCCGCATCGGTCTTGCCGTGCCTGACCGTGCCCCAGGGCGACCAGCCGCCGAACAGCGAGGTGATCTGCATGTCGATGCCGCCCAGCAGGGTGCCCAGTGTCGCGCCGTATTTCGACAGCAGGGGCTTCACATTGCGGACGAGCCTGAGCTCCTTTGCAATGTCCGAGGCCTCGTAGGCGGTCTGGTATTCCACCAGTTCGTCGCCCGAACGCCCCGCGGCGATGGCGTCAAAGGCGGCGTCAGCGGCCAGGATGCCGGAGCGCACCGCATTGTGGCTGCCCTTGATGCGCGGCACGTTCACGAAGCCGGCCGAACAGCCCACCAGCACGCCGCCGGGGAAGGCCAGCTTCGGCACCGACTGATAGCCGCCCTCGGTGATGGCCCGCGCGCCGTAGGAGATGCGCTCGCCCCCCTCCAGATGCTCGGCGATGGCCGGGTGGGTCTTGAAGCGCTGGAACTCGTCGAAGGGCGACAGGAACGGGTTCTTGTAGTTCAGGTGCACAACGAAGCCGACGGCCACATAGCGGTCGCCGAAGTGATAGAGGAACGACCCGCCCCCGGTCTTGTCGTCCAGCGGCCAGCCCAGGGTGTGCTGGGCCAGGCCGGGCTGATGCTTTTCGGCCGGAACCTGCCACAGCTCCTTCAGCCCGATGCCGAACTTCTGGGGCTCGGCCTCGTCGCACAGATTGTGACGGGCCATGATGGTCTTGGCCAACGAACCGCGCACGCCCTCGCCGATGAAGACGTACTTGCCGTGCAGCGCGATGCCCGGCTGATAATCGTCGGTCTTCTTGCCCTCGCGATCAATGCCGAACACGCCGGCGACCACGCCCTTCACCCGGCCCGAGGGCTCGTCCCAGACCACATGGCTGGCGGCCATGCCGGGATAGACCTCCACACCCAGCGCCTCGGCCTGCTCGGCCAGCCAGCGGGTCAGATTGGCCAGCGAACCGATGTAGCAGCCGTGGTTCTTCATGTACTTCGGCTGGGGCAGCCAGGTGATGTCGATGTCGCCCTGGGGACCCAGCACCAGGAACCGGTCCTTGGTCACCGGCGTGTCCAGCGGGGCGCCGCGTTCCTTCCAGTCAGGGAACAGCTGGCTCAGACCCGACGGGTCGATCACCGCGCCCGACAGGATGTGGGCGCCGACCTCGGAACCCTTTTCCAGCACAGCCACGGAGAGCTCTCGCCCTTCCTTCTCGGCGCGCTGCTTCAGGCGGATGGCGGAGGCCAGGCCCGCCGGCCCGGCGCCGACGATGACCACGTCATATTCCATGACCTCGCGCTCGGCGTCTGCGCCCAGTCCGCCGCCGATGGCCGCTTCCTCAGCTTTGTTTTTGGCGCCGCCTTCGACGATATCCTCAGCCATGATCCCCTGAATCCTCGTTTCTTATGGGTTTGAACCACTATCCGAAGGTGACGTGACGGTGGTCAAGGACTATCCCTGTCCTTGAACCATGAACGTGCTCAACCCGGAAATCGCTGCGACCGAAAGCCTTCTCGCCTTCTGGCGGGACGCCGGCGTCGATGCGTGCTTCGCAGAAGCCCCGGTCGACCGAACCTTCGTCCCCGCCCCGCCAGAGCAGAAGGCGACCCTGAAGGCCGTCGCCTCGGTCTCCGCCCCTATGGATTTCAGCGGCGCGGTCGGCGAGGCCCGCCAGCTGGCCGCCCAGGCCGGCGATCTGGACGCTCTGAAGGACGCCATCGCCGCCTTCACCGGCTGTCCCCTGCGTGACATGGGGGCGAGTCAGGCGGTGTTCGCGCGCGGCGCCCCCAGAGCGCCCATCCTGGTCATCGGCGAGGCCCCCGGCGCGGACGAGGATGCGCAAGGCGCGCCCTTCGTGGGCCGGGCCGGCAAGCTTCTCGACAAGATGCTCGACGCCGCCGGCCTTCTGGACAAGGTCTTCATTACCAACACGGTGTTCTGGCGTCCGCCCGGCAACCGCACCCCGACGCCACAGGAGCAGATGGTCTGCGCCCCCTTCGTCGAGCGCGCCTTCGCCCTGATCCAGCCGAAAGCCGTTCTTCTGCTGGGCGCGGCGGCGGCCAGGTCTGTGCTGAAGACTGACGAGGGCATCATGAAGATGCGTGGTCAGTGGCGGGAATGGCGGCTGAACGAAGGCAGCGTGGCGGCCCCCGTCCTGCCGACCCTGCACCCCGCCTTCCTGCTGCGCCAGCCCATTGCCAAGCGCATGGCGTGGGCGGATATGCTGGAGTTGGCCGCGACACTGGACGCGGCGGATTAACCCTTTCGCCTTGAAGAGGCCCCATGGCGCTGGCACGAAAGCGGCCTGACGACCGACCGTGTGCGTAGGGGCGACCTGAATCGAGACAGGTCGAGCCATTCCGGAGGGGGCCGCCAATGAAGCGGACAAGCCGTCGCGTCCTTGGCGCGCTGACATTCATGGCTGTGCTGGCCGGCGCGGGCGCGGGCCTGGCCCAGGTGCCCCGCGCGCTGAGCGATTCCGACCGGCTGTCCTACACCACCGCCTTCGACGCCCTGCGTCAGGGCCAGTTGGACGCCGCGCGTGAAACGGCCGCCCGCATTCAGGATCGCGTCCTGCTGGGCCAGCTGGAGTTCGAACGGCTGTTCCACGCCAATCACACCGCCACCTATGAAGAGCTGTCGGCCTGGCTGGAGGACTACGCGGACCTGACCCCGGCCCCACGTGTGTACGCCCTGGCCCTTCGGCGCCGCCCCGACGGCGCGCCCGAGCCGCGACGCCCCGGCGTGGTCGCGTCCCTGCGCAACTGGGCCAGCGTTCAGGCCGCCGGCGGCGAGTCGGTCGGCGAGGACATCTTCACCCCGCCCGGACCCCGCGAAGCCCGCATCGCCCTGAACGCCGACGACCTGCCGCGCGCCTATGAGTTGGGGATTGCCCTGGGTGATCACTGGACGGCCGGCCTTGCGGCCTGGCGCATGGGCCGGTTCGCCGAAGCCTTCTCCGAGTTCGAGATCGTGGCGCTGGACCCGCTGGAAGATCCGTGGGTGCGTTCCGGCGGCGCTTTCTGGACCAGCCGTGCGGCCTATGCCTCGGGCCGGCAGGACCGGGTGCAGGAGTATCTGCGCCTCGCCGGCCGTTGGCCCGCCACCTTCTACGGCCAGATCGCCCTCCGACAACTGGGCGAGGACCCGGTGATCGAGAACCTCGGTCCCCAGCCCTACATGGCTGTGATCGCGGCCGCGGACCGCGGGCCGGAGCCCATGGCGGTCGAGGCGGACGCCCTGGCGGCCTTCGTGGCGTCCAACGACCAGGCCCGCCGCGCCGTGGCCTTTCACGAACTGGGCCGGTCAGAGGAAGCCCAGACAGAACTGAGAAATGGCCTGCGTCGCGCCTCGGACGACGACCGGACCCTGTGGGCGGCCCTGGCGCGGGGGCTGGCGCCCCGGCGCGGTCTGTCCTCCGCCGTCCGCATCGACGCCAACGCCTATCCGATGCCGGTGCTGGAGCCCGAGGGCGGCTTCACCATCGAACGGGCGCTGGTCTACGCCATTGCGCGCAAGGAAAGCGGCTTCGAGCCCCAGGCCCGCAGCTCGGTGGGCGCCTACGGCATCATGCAGGTGATGCCGACCACCGCCGCCGAACTGGCCGGCGATCCGGGCTTCGTGCGCGACCCCCAGCGCCTGTGGAACCCGGCGGTGAACCTGCGTCTGGGCCAGGCCTACATCACACGCATGCTTGGCATGGGGGCGTTCCAGGGCGATCTTCTGCGGGCGGTCGCCTCCTACAACGCAGGGCCCGGCCCCATGCTGGGCGCCCTGCGGCGGCTGGGACCGAACCCGGATCCCCTGCTGCTGATCGAGACCATCGACGTCCCCCAGGCCCGCGCCTATGTGGAAGACGTGGTGGCCACCTACTGGATCTATCAGCGCATGATGGGCCGCCCGCTGCACACCCTGGACGCGGTCGCCTCAGGTGCGACGCATATCCCGCTGGCCCTGGACCATGTCCCGCCCCAGCCTGCCGGGACTCCGGAGTCCGGCGCGTCCGCCGAGACCCGCTGACCGCGTTTCACGCGTCACGTTCAATCAGCTTTGCAGAACGATAAGGGCGTGTAGTATCGCTGTTGTCTGAAGAGCGCGCGCAGTGCGCGTGGGGCTGATTATCTGGGGTGTTCACCATGAAAAACCTTCTGGGCGTTGCCGTTGCGGCGCTGCTCGTCGCCGGGCCCGTCGCGGCTCAGGATATTTCCGCCAGCCCGCATGCGGGCACGGTGCGTCTGTCGGCCGGCTTCACGCCGGATCCTTACAACATCAGCGTCACGGCGGGGGGCACCATCCGCGCCAGCGAGCGCTTCTCGGGCTGCTACGGCTACATCTCACAGGCGCCGGACGTGCGCCTGCACTGGTCGGGCGGCGGCAATCTGCCGCTGATTATCTCGGCGTCCTCCTCGCGTGACACTACCCTGGTGGTGAACGCTCCGAACGGCCGCTGGTACTGCGACGATGACAGCGGCGAGGGCACCAACCCGTCCTTGCGCTTCGGAAGCCCCATGAGCGGCCAGTACGACATCTGGGTGGGCAGCTACGGCGGCGACTATGTGTCGGCGACCCTGTCGATCTCGGAACTGTACAGCAACTGATCTGCCTTTGCGCACCAGAGAGGCCCGGCCCCGCAAGGGCCGGGCCTTTTTTTATGAACGGCGGATGAACACGCCGTTCGTGTTACGGCTACGCTTCCGCTAGTAAGCGTAGCCGTGTCCCTGAAACGGACATTTTTTCAAATCGCTTGAGGTTCTTCTGATGAAACAAATTCTTGGCCTGGCGGCGGTGGCCGTGCTCATGTCCGCGCCGGCCGTCGCGCAGGATGTCTCCCGCTCGCCCAGCTTCGGCACGGTCAACCTGTCGGCCGGGTTCACCCCGGACCCCCGCACGGTTGAGGTCGTCGCCGGCGGCAGCATCAACGCGAGCAATACCGCGTCGGGATGCAACGGCCGCATCGCCAGCGCGCCCGATGTGCGGGTGAACTGGAACGGCGGCGGCAGCCTGCCTCTCGTGTTCAGAACGCGCTCGAGCAGCGACACCACCCTGGTCATCAACGGTCCCGACGGTCGCTGGTACTGCGACGACGACAGCGGCGGCAGCCTGAACGCCCGCGTCGTTTTCCGCAACGCGACTTCCGGCCAGTATGACATCTGGATCGGCACCTTCGGCGAACAGACGGCGCCGGCCACCCTGGTGATCACCGAACTCCAGTAGGCTTCAGGAAAGGCCCGGCTCAACGCCGGGCCTTTCTTCATTTCCAACGGTTCCGATCACCGCGACACGATGACCGGCAAGGTTCATGATCAGCACACCGCTGTCGGGAAAAGCGGCGCTTGAAGAGGACGAAAAAATGAAGAGTTTATGGGGGGCGGGGGCGCTCGCTATGCTGTTGACGGGAAATGTCGCAGCGCAATCTTGGCCGAATCCAAATCTTCGACCGCTTCATGGGGATATTCACCTGAGCGCCGGGTTCCTTCCCGATCCGCATGACCTGCGGGTCAACGCGGGCGGACCGATCCGGGTGAGCGATTTCCAGTCCGGCTGTTCGGGCTATGTCAGCGAAGCGCCGACCGTCAGCCTGCACTGGTCGAGCGGAAGCGGCGGCCTGCCCCTATTCTTCACGACCACCAGCGCGGAGCGCGACCCCACCATACTGGTGCGCGATCCAGCGGAGCCTGGCACTGCGACGACGACGGCGGAGTCGGGCTGAACCCCCTGTTCGAGGCCAGGAGCGCCCGGACAGGCCGATATGACGTCTGGATCGGGACATTTTCCAACACCCGGGGCGCCGCCACGTTCAGAATCACTGAACTGAGCGACAGTACGGGCGGCTCGCTGTCTTCATTCTCACGGCCGCTGGACTCTACCCCTCGAGCCGTGGTGACCGGCCGTCCCCCCAATCATTATCTGTCGCCCAGATCCGGGGTCATCAACCTGTCGGCCGGATTCGTACCGGATCCGCGAACCCTGAATGTCACCGCAGGCGGGAACGTCCGGGCTGGGGATTTCAGTTCCAGTTGCGTCGGCTTCATCAGCGATGCGCCTACGGCCCGACTGGAGTGGAGAGCCGGCTCAGGAAGTCTGCCGCTGCTGATCTCCGCCCGTTCAGATACGGACACCACCCTTGTGGTGCGAGGGCCGGACGGTTCATGGCATTGCAACGATGACGGCGCCGGCGATCTGAACCCCCTGTTCGCCGCCACGGCTCCGCAGTCGGGGCGATATGATATCTGGATGGGGCGCTATTCCCAGGGCACGACCAACGCCGTTCTCAACATTTCCGAAGTGATCGGCAATGTGAGCACGGCCCATGGATCCCTCGATGACGACTGCGAATATGCGGACTGGGACGATCCAGACTGTTGGTGAGCCCTCATCCCTGAGCGACATTGAAAACCCGGCTGCACGCCGGGTTTTCTAATGCCGTATTTGTTCTTGTTTTGTTCTATATCTGCGCTATGGTGTGGGCATGTCGTCCAGCACCGTCCCAAAGGGCAGAGGGGCCAGATCCAATGCATCCGGCCGATACGAGAGCAACCGGGAAGAGGGTTTCGACGACGGCTGGACCGGCGACGACGCGGCGGCCGCGCCCCTGCGCACCACCCTCACGCCCGAGCGGGCCAGGAAGATCATCACCCGGAACGACAGCCCCGACGTGGGCTTCGACCGATCCATCAATCCGTATCGAGGTTGCGAACATGGCTGCATCTACTGCTACGCCCGTCCGGCCCATGCCTGGATGGGCCTATCCCCGGGCGTGGATTTCGAGAGCAAACTCTTCTTCAAGCCCGAAAGCGCGCGTCTGCTGGAACAGGAGCTCTGCGCCCGGCGGTATGTCTGCAAGCCCATCCACATAGGCGGCAACACCGACCCTTATCAGCCTGTGGAGCGGGATGAGCGCATCACGCGGGGGGTGGTTGAGGTGCTGAGCCGTTTCAACCATCCGTTCAGCATCATCACCAAATCGGCCCTGATCGCGCGCGACACCGACCTGATGGGTCCGATGGCGAAAAAAGGCCTGGTCAGCGCGGCGGTGTCCATCACCACCCTGGACCGAAAGCTGGCCCGCGCCATGGAGCCTCGCGCGGCGACGCCGGCCAGGCGGCTGGAGGCCATATCCCGCCTGGCGGACGCAGACGTGCCGGTGACGGTGGGCTTCGCTCCCGTCATTCCGGGCCTCAACGACCACGAAATGGAGCGGTGCTGGAGGCGGCGAAAAAGGCCGGGGCGACCGGCGCTATGTACGTCACATTGCGCCTGCCGCTGGAGATCAAGGATCTGTTCCGCGAATGGCTGGCGGAGGCGCGGCCCGACCGGGCGAAACGGGTCATGTCGCTGGTGCGCCAGACCCGAGGCGGGCGCGACTACGATCCCGACTGGGGCCAGCGCATGAAGGGAACCGGGCCCGTGGCGGAGCTGATCGCCACCCGGTTCAGGGCGGCGGTGAAGCGCTACCACCTGGATGGGCCGCGCAGGATGCTGGACGTCAGTCACTTCCGCGTGCCGCCCGAGGCGCGCAGTCAGCTGGACCTGTTCGACCTGGCGAGCTGACCCGATCCGGCGCTCGCGACCGCCGCCTGGACTTGCAGCGCCTGGACGGTCTCGCGCACGTCGTGGACCCGGACCATGGCCGCGCCGCGTCGGGCGCCCTCCAGCGCCAGGGCCAGGGAGCCGCCCAGCCGGTCCATCGGATCCGTCGCCGTCGGATCGACGGCCTGAATGGTCCGCTTGCGGCTGGCGGCGTAGAGCACGGGGAAACCCAGAGTCGTCAGCTGACCCAGATGCGCCGTCAGAGCCAGGTTGTGTTCCGCCGTCTTGCCGAACCCGATACCCGGGTCCAGCCAGATGCGCTCGCGGGCCACACCTGCCGTCATCGCCGCTTCAGCGCGGGCGATGAGCCAGTCCCGCACCTCGGCCGCCACGTCGTCATAGCGAGGATCAGCCTGCATGGTGCGCGGCGCGCCCTTCATGTGCATCAGGATGACACCGCAACCCAGTTCGGCGGCGACGGCCGGGCTGTCGGCGCGGTGGGTCAGCGCCGTGACGTCGTTCCAGATGGCGGCGCCGACGGCCACGGCGGCGCGGGCCACGTCCGGCTTCATGGTGTCGATGCTGATGACGGCATCGGGCCGTTCGGCGCGGATCCCCTCAATGACCGGCACGACACGGGCGATTTCCTCGGCCGCAGCGACCGGCTCGGCGCCGGGCCGGGTGCTTTCACCGCCGATGTCCAGCACGTGGGCGCCTTGGTCGAGCATGGCGAGCGCATGATCTACAGCGGCCGTGACGGTGTCATGGCGGCCACCGTCGGAAAAGCTGTCCGGCGTCACATTGACGATGCCCATGACGCGCGGCCGCCTATGCATCGGCGTGTCCGGGTGCGCGCCGAACACCACATCCCCGAGGCGGGCGAGCCAGCTCCATTGGCTCATGACCTGTCTCCGATCAGGGCGCCGATGGCCTCCACATAAGCCTGGAAGGCCTTACGACCGGCGTCTGTTAGGCGCACGCGGGTCAGGGGCTTCTTGTCCACAAAGCTCTTGTCGATGGCCACATAGCCTGCCTCCTCCAGCTTTTTCAGATGGATGGACAAGTTGCCCTGAGTGGCCTCCAGCGCGGTCTTGAGCTCCGTGAAGTCGGCCACTTCGGCGTCGGCCAGATAGACCATGATCCCCAGCCGGATGCGGCCGTGGATGATCTCGTCGATGCGTCCGAGATCGTGCAGCCCCATGGATCAGGCCGCCGCCCGCGCGCGCAGGGCGCCGCTCAGCATGATCCAGCCGGGCGCGGCGAACAGCAGGAACAGCGCCGCCGTGGAGACATAGAGGTAAAGCAGCGGCTCGCGGACAAGCAGGCCCAGCGCGATCGCGGTGATCCAGCCGCCCAGACAGGTCGCCAGCATCCACGCCTTCTTGCGCAGGCTCCACGCCACGAACCAGGCCGCCGCCTGGATGGCGAAGACCATGGCCGGATAGTAGAGCCAGACGGCGAAATCCTGATCCCGCATGGCCCCGGCGCCGAACACCACGATCACCGCCAGATTGACCATGCCCGTGGCGCTGAAGGCCGCGTTCAGGGTGCGCGTCACCACCGGGCCGGGGCGCGGCTGTCTCCTGTCCTTTCGCCAGGCCCAGATCAGCACGGCGATCATGGCGGCGGTGATGGCGATGATGAAGGCCAGGGTGGGCGCGGGCGGCCAGAGGATCCAGCCCCAGGACTGGCCGATGTGAAACAGACACTGCACCCCGTACAGAAGACCGCCCGCCAGATAGGCGACGCCCATAGTGAAATGCCCTTGCGGCCCGCCGCCGGAGATGACGGAGCGGAGATAGGCCAGGTCGTCTTCGGGGGATGAAGTGAGGGGCGCGGGCATGGGGGCGATTCCTGTAACGGCCTGATGCTGGGGTGAACGAGCGGGCATGGCTTGGCAAGTCATTCGGCAGGCGGGGCGGCGGTGACGGCGACGGGCGCGGCCGGGCGGCGCCACGGCACGCGGCGGCCGTTCAGCCAGCGGCCCATGAAGCTGTGGCGGATCAGCAGTTCGTAGGTGATCAGCGAGACGGCCATGACGCCCGCGATGACGGCGGCCAGCTTGGCGAACCATGGCCAGTCCAGGCCCAGCATCAGAACCTGCCCAACCATCACCAGCGGCAGGTGAATGATGTAGATCCAGTACGAGGCGTCGGCCAGATAGCGACGCACGCCGCTGACGCCCGAGGCGAACCGCAGGGCCAGGGCCGTGGCGGCCAAGGCGCCGGCATAGACGGCGAAGGCGTACAGCGCGGCCATGCCGGCCTTGGTCTGCGGGTCGGTCACCGGCGCCATGCTGGGGGTCGCGCCGCCGCTTAGGAGGAAGGCGCCGGCTCCCGTTCCCAGCGCCATGACGGTGAAGGGCGCCCAAAGGCTGCGGATGCCGGTCAGCAGGTCACGACGACGATCGATCAGGGCGCCGAAGCCGAAGGCAACGCCGAACGCCGTCAGGGCGGCGGGATTGGGGACCAGTCCGGTATCGAGCGTGGGGATGCCGAAGAAGGGAATCCAGTTCGGCGTCAGATACAGGGCGACAGCCAGCGGCGCGGCCAGGATCACGGGCGTCCACGGCCCGATCAAGCCGCCGGTCAGGCGGTCCACCGCCCTGCCCCAGCCCCCGTTCCGGTCCAGGGCCGCGAAGGGCGCGCGCAAGAGCAGCAGGACCGCGTAGAGGATCAGCAGCACCCACAGGAACCACAGGTGGGTCAGGGGGAAGGTCTGGACGGTGAGCGGCGGCGGCGGCGGTCCCTCGGGCATGGTTCCGCCGTTGTTGATGACCGCCACCCAGATCAGCACGGCGATGATGGCCGCCAGTGTCGGCCCCCAGAACACCGCCAGCGGGCCGGCGATGCGGCTCAGGCGGTCACGGATAAAGCCGCCTACGCCCCTGCGCCCGATCATCATGTGAGCGAACAGGCCCGCGATCAGGAAGAAGGCGGTCATGCGGAACAGGTGGATGGCGAAGAACAGCGCCCCGGCGGCGGGCGAAGTCTGGCCGTCCGCCACCACCCACATGGGCATGGGCGTATAAGCCATGGCCGCGTGCAGCACGACGCCGAGCAGGAGGGCGAAGCCCCTGAGGGCGTCTAGACCGTGCAGGCGGTCGACGGGTTCGGGTGATTGGACGGTCATGGCGCTCTCCGATATGGACGTGTTAATGAATGGCATAGACTTGTCTATTTTACAAACTTGTTTTTCATGCGCCGCCAACTTGGGAGTGCTTAGCGGTTGGGCAAGTGTTTCCAGCGGCCATGGGGACGCGCTAGACGGGGCCCGCATACAAGGGAGACCCGCCATGGCCGAGACCTATGAAACCCTGCTGATCGAACGGCACGCCGACGGCTATGCGGTCGTGACGCTGAACCGGCCCAAGGCGCTGAACGCCCTGAACAGCCAGGTCTTCGCCGACCTGACGGCCTTTCTGGACAGCGTCGAGCGCGATGACACTGTGCGCTGCATCGTCCTGACCGGCTCGGAAAAGGCCTTCGCGGCCGGCGCCGACATCAAGGAGATGGCGGACCAGTCCTACGCCCAGATGTTCACAGAGAATTTCTTCGCCGCCGGTCACGACCGCATCACCCGGTTCAGAAAGCCCATCATCGCAGCGGTGTCTGGCTATGCCCTGGGCGGCGGCTGCGAGTTGGCCATGCTGTGCGACTTCATCATCGCCTCTGAAACGGCGAAATTTGGCCAGCCGGAGATCAATCTGGGCGTGGCGCCGGGCATCGGCGGCTCCCAGCGCCTGACCCGGCTGGTGGGCAAGTCCAAGGCCATGGACATGATCCTGACCGCCCGCATGATGGACGCCGCCGAGGCGGAGCGCGCCGGACTGGTCAGCCGCGTCGTGCCGGGCGAGCGCCTGCTGGACGAGGCGCGCGAGGCGGCGGCGAAGATCGCGGCCCACAGCCCCCTGGCGGTCATGGCCAACAAGGAGATGGTCAATGTGGCCCTGGAGAGCACATTGACCGAAGGCGTGCGCTTCGAGCGGCGGCTGTTCCACAGCCTGTTCGCCTTCGAGGACCAGAAGGAAGGCATGGCCGCCTTCGTCGACAAGCGGAAGCCGGATTTCAGGGGGCGTTGAGTCCAGAGTCGCGTTGACCCCTGCGCAGCCATCGGCTATAGGCCCGCCCTCTTGAGATTTCCACGCCGTGGAGAAGTGCTCCGCGGCGTTTTCCGTTCGAAGGTTTGACTGATGGCCAACAACCCCGGCGCCAAGAAGGCGATCCGCAAGATCGCCGCCCGGACTGAAGTGAACACGGCTCGCCGCAGCCGCGTTCGCACTTTCCTGAAGAAGTTTGACGCCGCGATCGCCGGCGGTGACGTCGAGGCTGCCAAGACGGCCTTCCTCGACGCCCAGTCGGAACTGATGCGGGCGGTGTCCAAAGGCGTGTTCCACAAGAACACCGGCGCCCGGAAGGTGTCGCGTCTGCACGCTCAGCTGAAGAAGCTGGCCGCAGCCTGACTTGCGGCCCGTCACAGGGCCGTCACAGTAAATATCAAAGCATTTCAACGGCGAAGGGGATTTGTCTCCTTCGTCGTTTTGCCGTGTGCGGCTAAGTTGAAATAAAAAAAGTCCGCACCCGCCGGTGCTGCGGATCATCCGTTTCTCCAAGCGGGCGAGGCGCTTAGCGGAGTCAAACAATTTATCCGCATCCGGGTCCGCGAATCAGCGTTGACGGCGCCCTCGCTGGGCGTAAGTTTTGGGGCCTAACGCACTTCCATCCCAACACGGATGAAGACGGCGCGGGACCCTGTTCCGCGTCGGCGGGAGAAGTCCGTCTGCGAGGCCGACCCCACCGCCGGAACCCCTGTTCCGGCGGCCAGGAGAAGTCGTCCCGGAGATCAGGCGGGCTTTGTGACTGGTGAACTGAAAGAGGTGGGCAACCCATGGCGGGCAGCGCGGCGGAACAGAGACTGACGGATCCGGAACGGATCTGGGACGAAGCGGCGACGCGCCTGCGCGCCGAGATCGGCGAGGGTCCGTTCAGTTCGTACATCGCGCCGTCGGCGGTTCGGGCTGACGCCTCGGGTCGGCTGGTGCTGGTGACGCCCACCGCCTATGCGCGGGACTGGGTTCGCAGGAACGCCCTGCGCCGCATGAACGAGCTGTGGCTGGGCCTGGACGGTCTGTCGCGCCGGCTGGACGTGCGCTGCCGGGCCGAGTTCGGCTCGCCCGCCCCGGCCATCTCGGGCTCCGCCTCCCAGACCCAGACGCCGGCGGCGCATCCCCGCGCCACGGTCGCGCCGGTGGCCGACGGGCCGCGCGCCGTGCGGGCCGCGGGCCTGCAGGACCGCCTGACTTTCGACGCCTTCGTGGAAGGCCCGGGCAACGCCTTCGCCCTGGCCATCGCCAAACAGACCGCCAGCTGGGCCGAGGGGCATTTCAACCCGGTGTTCCTGTGCGGCCCCTACGGCCACGGCAAGACCCACCTGCTGAACGCCATCGCCTGGGAGGCGCAGCGCCTGCGCCCCAACGCCAAGGTGATCTACCTGACCGCCGAGCGGTTCCTGTCCACCTTCGTGCGCGCCGTCCAGGACCGCCAGACCGCGGCCTTCAAGGAAAGCCTGCGCTCGGCCGACATGCTGCTGCTGGACGACGTCCAGTTTGTGGGCGGCAAGAGCTCGACCCAGGAAGAGCTGCTGAACACCCTGACCGCCCTGATCGAGGACGGGAAGCGCGTGGTCATGGCCGGCGACAAGCCGCCCACGGCCATGACCGACATCGAGCCGCGTCTGCGCTCCCACCTGGCCGCAGGCCTGACCTGTCCGGTCGAACCCGCCGACCGCATGGTCAAGCTGGCGGTGGCCAGAAAGCGGTTTGAGGCCCTGGGCCGTCTGGGCCTGGTGTCCGGCGAGGCGCGTCCCGAGGTTCTGGAGCAACTGGTGGACCGCACCCCGGGATCGGTGCGCGAACTGGAGGGCGCGGTGAACACCCTGGCAGCCTCCGCCGGGCAGCGTCTGGCCGAACTGACGGCGGACGAGGCCTCGGTGCTGCTGGGCGCCGCCCTGCGCGGCGGGCCCGAGCGCCGCATCACCGTGGACGAGATCCAGAAGACGGTGGCCGAGCACTTCAACCTGAAGCAGGCGGATCTGCTGAGCGAACGGCGCACGCGCATCATCGCCCGCCCCCGCCAGATCGCCATGTACCTGTGCAAGCAGCTGACCACGCGCAGCTATCCCGACATCGGCCGCCGCTTCGGCGGGCGGGACCACACCACGGTCCTGCACGGGGTGCGCCGCATCGAGGAGATGATGCCCGCGGACGACCAGATCGCCCGCGATGTGGAGACCCTGACCCGCAAGCTGCGGGGATAAGGCGACGCCGGTCTGTGGAGCGCCCGTTTCCCCTGTTGAAGCGGGCGCGCAAGCCGCTAATGTCCAAGGCCCACAATTGCAGCGGCGGCGGTTGAGTCGTCGTCATCCGGGCGAGACCAAATGCAGCTGACGATCGAACGCGCGGCGCTCCTGAAGGCCCTTGGCCACGTGCAGAGCGTCGTCGAACGACGCAACACCATCCCCATCCTGTCCAACGTCCTGCTGTCCGCGGGCCGGGACCGGTTGAGCTTCGCGGCCACCGACCTGGACATGGAGATGGTGGATGAGGCCGAGGCCATGGTGCACACCGAGGGCCAGATCACGGCCCCGGCCCACACCCTGTACGAAATCGTGCGCAAGCTGCCGGAAGGCGCCGAGGTGTCGCTGCTGTACTCCGGCGACGACCCCCGTCTGGTGGTCCAGGCCGGCCGGTCCAAGTTCAACCTGCCGGTGCTGCCGGCCGGGGACTTCCCGGTCATGTCCGCCGATAGCGCCGGGGCCCGGTTCAGCCTGCTCAAGGAAGATCTGGTCCGTCTGATCGACAAGACCCGCTTCGCCGTCTCCACCGAAGAGACGCGCTACTATCTGAACGGCCTGTATCTGCACACCGTGTCCGAGGGCGGACAGGCGCTGCTGCGCGCCGTCGCCACCGACGGCCATCGTCTGGCCCTGGCCGAGACCCCGGCGCCGGAAGGCGCGGCGGGCGGCCCCGGCGTGATCGTGCCACGCAAGACCATCGATCAGGTGCGCCGCCTGCTGGACGACGGCTCCGGCCCGGTGGAGGTGCAGGTCAGCGCCCAGAAGATCCGCTTCGAATTCGGCCAGGCCAGCCTGACCTCCAAGGTCATCGACGGTTCGTTCCCCGACTATCTGCGGGTCATTCCCAAGGGCAACGACAAACGCGCCGACATCGACAACGCCGTGTTCGCCCAGGCCGTGGACCGGGTCTCCACCATCTCGGCCGAGAAGAGCCGCTCGGTGAAGCTGGGCCTGGACAACGACCGGGTCACCCTGACCGTGCGCAACATGGAAGCGGGACAAGGCGTGGAGGAGGTTGAGATCGGCTACAGCGACGAGCCGTTCGAGATCGGCTTCAACGCCCGCTACCTGCTGGACGTGGCCGGCCAGATCGAGGGCGAGACCGCCACCTACATGTTCGCCGACCCGGCCAGCCCGACCCTGGTGCTCGATCCGGGCGATCCGGGCGTGCAGTACGTGCTGATGCCGCTGAGGGTGTGATTCTGAGTGGCGAGCGGCGAGTGGCGAGTGGTGAGAAGGCTAGACTGACCGCTTTGGGGTGGTTGCGCTTAGACCTCCTGAACCTGCGCTGGCCCGTCTCGCCACTCGCCACGCGCCACGCGCCACCGATCACACAGTGATCACCGCCCTCACCCTCACCGATTTCCGCTCATACGCCAGCGCGACCTTGCGCGTGGGGTCAGGCCCCATCGTGCTCCATGGGCCCAACGGGGCGGGCAAGACCAATCTGCTGGAGGCGGTGAGCCTGCTGACGCCGGGGCGGGGGCTGCGCGGGGCGCCGGTGGCCGAGCTGGGGCGGCGCGAGCCGGGCGAGGCCGGGGGCCGCGCCTGGGCCGTTGCGGCGGTGCTGGCGGGGGCGGATGGCGATGAGGTTCGGCTGGGCACGGGAGTGCAGGCCCCGGGGGCGTCGCGGCGCATCGTGCGCATCGACAGCGAGACCGCCCAGCCGGGGCGGATGCTGGATTATCTGCGGCCCGTGTGGGCCACGCCCGAGCATGACCGGCTGTTCTCGGACAGCCGGGCCGAGCGGCTCAAATTCTTCGACCGGCTGGTGTTCGCCGCCGACCCCGGCCACGCCGCCAGCGTCTCGGCCTATGAGAAAGCCCTGCGCGAACGGCTGCGCCTGCTGACCGAGGCGGCCGAGGGCAAGCGGCCCGCCGATCCCGCCTGGCTGGACGCACTGGAGGCCCGCCTGGGCGAACAGGGCGCCGCCGCCGCCATGGCCCGCGCCCGCGCCCTGGGCGACCTGCAGGCGGGCATCGACGCGCGCGGCGACCGCCCCTTCCCCCAGGCCGATCTGGGCCTGACCGGCGAGGCCGAGCAAAGCGCCGCCATGGGCGGGGAGACCGCTGAAATCGCAGCCGGAATCGTCGCCGGCATGAAGGCGTCCAGGGCCCGCGATTCGGCCTCAGGACGCTCGCTTTTCGGTCCTCATCGGTCGGATCTGACCGCCATTCACCGGGAAAAGAACCGCCCGGCGGCCGAAGGCTCCTCCGGAGAGCAGAAGGCCTTGGTTCTGAACCTTATTCTGGCGCAGGTCGCGCGGCTGAAAACCATGCCGGAAGGCCCGGAATCACTGGCCAATTCAGGCGCAAACCCTGTATTGTTGCTGGACGAAGCGCCGGCGCACCTGGATAGCCGCCGACGCGCCGCCCTGTTCGAGGAGATCGTGGCGCTGGACCTTCAGGCTTTCCTGACCGGCACCGACGAAACGCTCTTCTCTGACCTTCACGGGCGAGGCCGGTTCGTGCGCGTCGACGCAGGAACGCTCGCCCCATCGGATGACTGAATGACCGACCAGAACCGCACCCCGGACACCGCCGAGGAAGCCGCCTACGGCGCAGAATCCATCAAGGTGCTGAAAGGGCTCGACGCCGTCCGCAAGCGTCCGGGCATGTACATCGGCGACACCGACGACGGCTCGGGCCTGCACCACATGGTCTATGAGGTGGTGGACAACGCCATCGACGAGGCCCTGGCCGGTCACGCCGACCTGGTGCAGGTGATCCTGAACGCCGACGGCTCGGTGACCGTCACCGACAACGGGCGCGGCATTCCCACCGACATCCACGAGGGTGAGGGCGTGTCCGCCGCCGAGGTCATCATGACCCAGCTGCACGCGGGCGGAAAGTTCGACCAGAATTCCTACAAGGTCTCCGGCGCCTGCACGGCGTGGGCGTGTCGGTGGTCAACGCCCTGTCCGACTGGCTCGAGCTGGTCATCTACCGCAACGGCAAGAAGCATCAGATGCGCTTCGAACGGGGCGACACGGTCAAGGCGCTGGAAGTGGTGGGCGACGCGCCCATGCGCGAGAACGGCAAGGTCCTGACAGGCACCGAACTGACCTTCTATCCGTCGGTGACCACCTTCAGCCACATCGACTTCGACCTGAAGACCCTGGAGCACCGCCTGCGTGAGCTGGCGTTCCTGAACTCGGGCGTGGTCATCAAGCTGGCCGATCACCGCGGCGCGGAGCCGTTCGAGGAGATCCTGCACTACGAGGGCGGGGTCGAGGCCTTCGTGCGCCACCTGGACAAGTCCAAGTCTCCGATCCTGAAGGACGTCATCGTCATCCGGGGCAAGAAGGAGAACATCGAGATCGACCTGGCCCTGTGGTGGAACGACAGCTACCACGAGACCATGCTGTGCTTCACCAACAACATCCCCCAGCGGGATGGAGGCACCCACCTTTCGGCCTTCCGCGCCAGCCTGACGCGGGTCATGGGCGCCTATATCGAGAGCTCCGGCATCGCGAAGAAGGAGAAGGTCTCCGTCACCGGCGAGGACGCGCGCGAGGGTCTGACCTGCGTGCTGTCGGTCAAGGTGCCGGACCCGAAATTCTCCAGCCAGACCAAGGACAAGCTGGTCTCGTCCGAGGTGCGCCCGGCAGTGGAGGCCCTGTGCTCGGACGGCCTGTCCACCTGGTTCGAGGAGCACCCGACCGAGGCCCGGATGGTGGTCTCCAAGATCGTCGAGGCGGCCGTCGCGCGCGAGGCGGCGCGCAAGGCCCGCGACCTGACCCGGCGCAAGTCCGCGCTCGAGATCAGCTCCCTGCCCGGCAAGCTGGCCGACTGTCAGGAGCGTGACCCCGCCAAATCGGAACTGTTCATCGTCGAGGGTGATTCCGCCGGCGGCTCGGCCAAGCAGGCGCGCAACCGCGAGAACCAGGCCGTCCTGCCCCTGCGCGGCAAGATCCTGAACGTGGAACGGGCCCGGTTTGACCGGATGCTGTCCAGCGAGCTGATCGGCACCCTGATCCTGGCCTTGGGCACCGGCATCGGGCGCGACGACTTCAACATCGAGAAGCTGCGCTACCACAAGATCATCATCATGACCGACGCCGACGTGGACGGCGCCCACATCCGCACCCTGCTGCTGACCTTCTTCTACCGGCAGATGCCGGAGCTGATCGAGAAGGGCCACATCTTCATCGCCCAGCCGCCCCTCTACAAGGTGTCCAAGGGCAAGCAGTCCCGCTACCTCAAGGACGAGTCCGAGATGGACGCCTATCTGATCGAGGAAGGGTCGGACGGCGCCGAGCTGGACTTCGCCGGCGGCGAGCGCCGCACCGGCATGGACCTGCAAGGCCTGGTGCGCGAGGCCAAGGCCTTCAAGGGGCTGGTGGACCGGCTGGCGACCCGCGCCCCCGCCTTCGCCATTGAGCAGGCGGCCCTGTCGGGCCTGTTCACGGCGGAAGGCGGCGATCTCGCCTATGCGGCGCGCCATCTGGACCTCTACGCCGAGGAGGGCGATGGTCCTTGGTCCGGCGAGAAGGGGGAACAGGGCGCCTGGTGTTCAGCCGCACGCGCCGCGCCGTGGCCGAGCAGATCGTGCTTGAGGAATCCCTCACCCGCTCGCTGGACGCGCGACGCCTCGGCGAGCGCGCCGCCGCCTTCGACGGTCTGTTCCGCGAGCCGGCGACGTTCCGGCGCAAGGACAAGTCCACCACCATCCGGGGACCGCTCGACCTGCTGACCACCGTGCTGGACGCGGGCAAGAAGGGGCTGTCGATCCAGCGCTACAAGGGCCTGGGCGAGATGAACCCCGAGCAGCTGTGGGAAACCACCTTGGACGACAACGCCCGCACCCTTCTCAAGGTGCAGGTGGACCACGCCGACGACGCTGACGACCTGTTCGCCAAGCTGATGGGCGATGTGGTGGAGCCGCGCCGCGAGTTCATCCAGAGCAACGCCCTGGACGCGGCGGTGGACGTCTGATCGATCAGGCGCGGGCCGCCATCAGGTCGGGCCGCGCCGGGCACAGGTCCGAGATGACGCAGGCCTCGCATTTGGGACGGCGCGCCACGCAGGTGTAGCGACCGTGCAGGATCAGCCAGTGGTGGGCCTTGGGCAGCCAGTGCTCCGGGACCACCTGATGCAGCTGGGCCTCCACCTTGTCCGGCGTATTGGCGTTGGCCAGACCCAGGCGGTGGGAGACGCGGAACACATGGGTGTCCACCGCGATGGCCGGCTCGATCCCCAGCTCGTTCAGCACCACCGAGGCGGTCTTTCGCCCCACGCCGGGCAGGGCCTGCAGGTCGGCGCGGTTCAGCGGCACCTCGCCGCCGTGCCGCTCGATCAGGATCTGCGACATGGCGATCAGGTTCTTCGCCTTGTTCCGGTACAGGCCGATGGAGGCGATGTAGGGGGTCAGGCCCTCGACCCCCAAGGCGGCCATCTTCTGCGGCGTGTCGGCCACCGCGAACAGCGCGGTTGTGGCCTTGTTCACCCCCACGTCCGTGGCCTGGGCCGACAGGGCCACGGCAGAGACGAGGGTGAAGGGATTGGTGAAGTTCAGCTCGGTCTTCGGCTCGGGCATCACCCGCGCCAGACGGGCGAAGATCTCCTCCACCCGGTCGGGGTCGGGCGGGAAGCGTGAGACGGAAACCATGCTCCTTCATCCCGCGTGACAAGGATTTGAACAAGGGTCTTAATGGTCCAAACGGGGAGAGACGTTCATGAAATCCGCCATTGCCTTGATCGCCGCACTCGCCCTGCTGGCCCCGCTTCCGGCGACGGGGCAGGACTACGGCGAGGTGGACGAGATCGTCGTCACCGGTTCGCGCCTCGCGGGTTGGGGGCCTGAAGAGGTGCCCCAGGTGCGGCTGACCCGGCGGGCGGACAATCTGGTCATTCAGGTGCAGGTGATCTGCGACACGCGCGACCCCGCCCAACGGCGAGCCGAGCTGCTGGAGACCCTGAGAAACATGGCGCGGGCGGCGGCTTATCGGGACGACATCGATCTCAGCACCGGATCGGACATCCTCTCAGCCTTCGACGAAACCATGGCGGGCGGACTGACCATCGGCGTCGACCGCACGCGCGCCGACACCAGCGTGGTCACCCTGACGATCAAGACACCCGTCCGCGCCGAGGACACTCTGGATGCCGCCACGGCGCGCATAGAGCGCTTTGTGGCGCAGACCCCCAAGGCCGGACGCACCGAAATCATCACCTCGGGCGACTGGCAGCTCACTCTTATCGGCCCCGACCGGTATCGCGCCGAGATCCTTGCCGCCATCGCGGCTGACGCCCGTCGCACCGCCGAAGCCTTCGGAGATCGCTATGCGGTGCAAGTGGAGGGCCTCGCCCACCGCGTGACCTGGACCCAGTCCGGGCCGCTCGATCTGTCGCTATTCATTCCCTACCAATTGACGGTCACCCCGGCCGGTTCCTGACCAGATCGTCCACCACCGAAGGATCGGCGAGGGTGGAGGTGTCGCCCAGGGCGCTGGTCTCGTTCTCGGCGATCTTGCGCAGGATGCGCCGCATGATCTTGCCCGAGCGGGTCTTGGGCAGGCCGGGGGCCCACTGGATCACGTCGGGGCTGGCGATGGGGCCGATCTCGGCGCGGACGTGGGTGACCAGCGCCTTGCGCAGATCCTCGGACGGCTCCTGATCCGCCTTGAGGGTCACATAGGCCCAGACGCCCTGACCCTTGATGTCGTGGGGATAGCCCACCACCGCAGCCTCCGACACCGCCGGGTGGGACACAAGCGCGCTCTCGATCTCGGCGGTGCCCAGACGGTGGCCGGAGACGTTGAGCACATCGTCGATGCGCCCGGTGATCCAGTAGTAGCCGTCCGCGTCGCGCCGGGCCCCGTCGCCGGTGAAATATTTGCCGGGGAAGGTGGTGAAATAGGTCTCGATGAAGCGGTTGTGGTCGCCGTAGACGGTGCGCATCTGGCCCGGCCAGGATTCGGTGATGCACAGCGGCCCCTCGGCCGCCCCCTGCAGGATGTCGCCTTCATTTGTGACGATGGCGGGCATGACGCCGGGCAGGGGCTTGGTGGCCGAGCCGGGCTTGAGCTCTGTGACGCCGGGCAACGGGCTGATCAGGATGCCGCCGGTCTCGGTCTGCCACCAGGTGTCCACGACGGGGCAGCGGCCGTCGCCGACGACCCGGTGATACCACAGCCAGGCCTCGGGATTGATGGGCTCGCCCACCGACCCCAGCAGGCGCAGGGACGAACGGTCGGAATTCGTCACCCAGTCGTCGCCCTCGCGCATCAGGGCGCGAAGGGCGGTGGGGGCGGTGTAGAAGATGTTGACCTTGTGCTTGTCCACCACCTGCCAGCAGCGCCCGGCATCGGGCCAGGTGGGCACGCCCTCGAACACCAGGGTCGTCGCGCCGTTGGCGAGGGGTCCATAGACGATGTAGCTGTGCCCCGTGACCCAGCCCACGTCGGCGGTGCACCAGTAGATGTCGCCGGGTTTGTAGTCGAACACCAGCTCGTGGGTGTAGGCGGCCCAGGCCAGATAGCCGCCGGTGGTGTGCAGCACGCCCTTGGGTTTTCCGGTGGAGCCGGAGGTGTAGAGGATGAACAGCGGATCCTCCGCGTTCATGGGCTCGGGCGCGCATTCGGTGGACGCGGCCTCGCGCACGTCCTCATAGACCACGTCGCGGCCCTCGGTCAGCGGCACGTCGGCGCCGGTCCAGCGGATCATCAGCACCTTGTCGACAGCGACCTTCTCCAGCGCCTTGTCCACATTGGCCTTGAGCGGGATGCGCTTGCCGCCGCGCTTGCCCTCGTCGGCGGTGATGACGATGGTCGAGCCGCAGTCCTCGATCCGGCCGCCCAGGCTGTCCGGCGAGAAGCCGCCGAACACCACCGAGTGCACCGCGCCGATGCGGGCGCAGGCCAGCATAGCCACCGCCGCAAGCGGGATCATGGGCATGTACAGGGTGATGCGGTCGCCCTTTTTCGCGCCCAGGTCCTTGAGCACATTGGCCATGCGGCACACCTCGGCGTGCAGCTCGGCATAGGTCATCCTGCCGTCGACGGAGGGGTCGTCGCCCTCGAACAGGATGGCGGTCTGGTCGGCGCGGTCGGGCAGGTGCCGGTCGATACAGTTGACGCTGGCGTTCAGCTCGCCGTCGGCGAACCAGCGGATGCGGAAATCCTGCCGGTCGAAGCTGACGTCCTTCACCTCGGTGAAGGGCCTGGACCAGTCCAGCCGCTCGCCCACTCCGCGCCAGAACCCTTGCGGATCGCGCGCCGCGCTCTCGACCGTACGGGCATAGGCTTCGGCGTCCATGTGGGCGGCTTGCGCGATGTGGTCCGGAACGGGAATGCGGGTCTGGTCGGTCATGTGGGGCTCCGTTTGGGGAGGATCGCGTCTTGGCGGCGCCGGTGAAACAGGCGTATGCGCTGGGCGTCCGCTTGCCAAGCGGACCACTGTCCCAAAGTTCGGAGTTCCTCATGCTGATCCACCTGTCGTCCTGGCCCGAGATCGACGCGCGCCTGAAGGCGACGAAGACCGTGGTCGTGCCGATCGGCTCCAATGAGCAGCACGGGCCCACGGGCCTGTTGGGCACCGACTGGCTGTGCCCCGAGATCATCGCCCATGCGGCGGAGACCCAGGACGACGGCCTGGTGGTGGCGCCCACCTTCAACATCGGCATGGCCCAGCACCACCTGGCGTTCGCGGGCACCATATCCCTGCGGCCCTCCACCTTCATGGCGGCCATCACCGACTGGGTCTCGTCGCTGACGCGGCACGGCTTTGAGCGCATCTATTTCCTGAACGGCCACGGCGGCAACGTCGCCACCATCGAGGCGACCTTCTCCGAGATCTACGCCGAATGGTCGTTCGTGGAGGAGCGCCCGCCCTTCGCCCTGAAGCTGGTCAACTGGTGGGATCTGCCGGGGGTGCACCGGCTGTGCACCGAGATCTTCCCCAAGGGGCACGGCATGCACGCCACCCCGTCGGAGATCGCCGTGACCCAGGCCGCCTATCCCGACCGCATCAAGACGGCGGATTATTCGCCGCAGATCGCGCCCGTGGGGCCGATCCGCGACGCCCTGGATTATCGGGCGCGGTTCCCGGACGGCCGCATTGGCTCGGACCCGGCCCAGGCGTCGCCCGAGAAGGGCCAGCGCATCATCGATGCGGCGGTCCCGGCTCTGCTGGCCGATGTGAAGGCGTTCTCCGGCGAGGTGGCGCCCTGAGCCGCCGCTTGCATGGCGGCGGCGTCGGTCTAGGCTTGCGGGCATGAAATCCAGAACCCCCCCGAGCCCCTCCGACATGAACGACCGCATGATGCGCGAGGCGGGGAGCGTGATCCACCGGCGGCTGGAGATCATGGCCGAGGCCGTGTGCGACCCCGCCGGCGCCGACCTGACCGAATTGGCCCTGATGAGCGACGAGAAGCTCGCCGCCTTTCAGGCCGTCTCCGAGCGCGCAACGGCCGGCGCGGGGGTCGTGGCGGGGCGAGTGGCCGACGCCTGGGCGGTCGAGACCGACGCCGCCTCTCGCGCCATGGAGCAGGTCATGACGGCGCCGGACGCGGCGCAGGCGGCGGTCATCCAGACCCAGTGGGCGCTTGGATGCTGGACACGCGCGACCGAAAGAGCCCTGACGCTGAACGCCGACTGGGCGCGGATGCAGACCTATGTCCTGGCACCAGTGCACAGCACCGTTAGCGCCAACGCAAGACGCCTGAAAACGAAGGAGAAACGCTGATGCGCGCACTGTTCACCGCCTTGGCGATCGCGGCCCTGCCGACCGCCGCCATGGCCCAGACGCCGCCGCCCGCGGAAATCCCCGCCCTCCATGACATCGCCGTGGCGCCCTCGCCGGAACGCATTGAGGCCGACATCGCCACCCTGGTCGGCTTCGGCACCCGGCACACCCTGTCGGAAACGGAGTCGGATACACGCGGCATCGGCGCGGCCCGGCGCTGGATCCATGCGGAGTTCGAACGCATCTCGGCGGCCTGCGGCGGCTGTCTTGAGGTGATGTATGTCTCAGACACGGTCACGGCGCCCGCATCCCCGAGCCTGCCGAGGTGGTCAGCGTCATCGCCATCCAGCGCGGGACCGCCGACCCGAACCGCTATGTGCTGATGAGCGGCGACATCGACAGCCGCGTCACCGACGTACTGAACGCCACGGACGACTCTCCCGGCGCCAACGACAACGCCTCGGGCGTGGCCGGCACGCTGGAGGCCGCACGGGTTCTGACCCGACACCGCTTCCCCGCCACCATCGTCTATGCCGCTCTGGCCGGCGAGGAGCAGGGCCTGTTCGGCGGCCAGATCCTGGCGGCCCACGCCCAGCGCGAGGGCTGGCGGCTACAGGCGGTGCTGAACAACGACATGATCGGCAATTCGGCGGGCATCAACGGGGTGGTGGACAACACCACCGCCCGGGTCTTCGCCGAAGGCACCCGCATGACCGAAACCGCCCAGGAAGCGACCCAGCGTCGCTTCACCGGCGGCGAGGTGGACAGCCCCTCGCGCAACCTGGCCCGCTACATCGAGCGGATTGGCGAGCAGTATGTGCCCAACCTGGACGTGATGATGGTCTATCGTCTGGACCGCTTCGGGCGCGGCGGTCACCACCGTCCGTTCAATGATCTGGGATACCCCGGCGTGCGGATCATGGAGACCAACGAGCACTATGACCGTCAGCACCAGGACCTGAGGAATGAGGACGGCCGCCACTACGGCGACACCCTGGCGTATGTGGACTTCGACTACGCCGCCAAGCTGACCGGCCTGAACGCCGTGGCCCTGGCCGGCATGGCCTGGGCCCCGCCACCGCCCGCAGACGTCCAGATCGAGGGCGCGGTCAGCCCGGACACCACCCTGCGGTGGACCCGTCCGACCGACGCCCAGGCCCCCGAGCTGGCCGGCTACCGCATCTACTGGCGGCTGACCACAGAGCCCCAGTGGACCCACAGCCGCTGGGTCGGGGACGTGACCGAGTTCACGCTGGAGAACGTAGTCATCGACAACTATTTCTTCGGCGTGGCGGCGGTGGCGGACAACGGGGCGGAAAGCCCCGTGGTGTTCCCCGGCGCGGCGGGCAGCTTCGGCGGCTACTGATCGGCCAGCAGCGTCTCCGGATCATGGAGCGCACCGTCCGAGAGCACCGCACGCACCTGTATCAGGGCGTTCAGGTCCGTCGCCGGGTCGGCTGAGAGGAACACGATGTCCGCTTCCTGACCCACGGCCAGGGCGCCGGTGCGGTCCGCGATGCCCAACGTGCGCGCCGCATTCGAGGTGGCCATGCGCAGGATGTCCCAGGCGGGAATTCCCGCCGCGTGATGCAGGACCGCCTCGCGCGCCATGCTCCGTCCCGGCGCGATGAAGGGATTGGCCATGTCCGTGCCCAGGGTCAGCGGCACGCCCGCCTCGTGCATGCGGCGGGTCAGCTCCAGCACCTTGGGCCACACCGCCCGGGCGCGCGCATAGTCCTCGGCGGTCCAGCCCAGATCAAAGCGGAAGACCTCGCTCCAGTTCGCCTGCATGTCCGGATGGAACAGGTCTGCGTCCCGGGCGAGGAAGGCCGCATCGTCACCCCGGAAGGCCGCTTCAAAAGCCACCAGCGTGGCGTCAACATGAACCTGTTCACGCGCCAACGTCCGGATCATGGTTTCGATTTCCGGTGCGTCCAGATCGACGGCCTCGTACCATTCGAAGAAGGCGAACGCGCCCTGCCTGCGGCTCGCCACATAGGCCTCGCGGCGATCCGGCGGCAGCAGGTCGGGGCTGACCGGCATCATGTGCACCAGGGCGTCCACGCCCAGGTC
>NZ_BATC01000004.1 GCF_000466985.1 Brevundimonas abyssalis TAR-001 | reverse complement strand
TAACGCAGACCCACGGTCACCGTGTGGCTGAAGTCGTAGTCGCCTTCGAACGAACCCAGAGCCGGAGCGCCGACCGTGGTCGTGTCCCAGCTGGTGTCACCGGTCAGGTAACGGTAGGTCAGGTCGATGTTGGCGCGTTCGCCAACGGCCCAGGCGAAGCCGGCGAGGGCCTGGAAGGCCAGCTCGGTGGTGTCGTCGTCGGCCGCCAGGGTGGCCGAACGGTCACCACGAAGATTGCCGATGGTGTCGATCGAAACCATGTTCGCGCCGACGCCCAGACCCACGAACGGACGGAAGGCCCAGTCAGGCGAACCGATGTCGTAGATGGCGTTGATGAACAGGGTCTTGGACTCGATGTCACCCTCGGGGGAGTGGCACGGGCCGGTGGCCGGCGTCAGGTTGCACAGGCCGGACGGAACCGCGTCGGTGAACCGGCGAACAGTGCCGATGTCGCCCGAGCGATGGCCGCCTTCCAGCTCCACACGCCAGTTGGGGTTCAGCCGATAACCGAGGCGCGCGAACGCGGCCCAGCCGTCATTGACTTCCCATTCCCAGGCCGGACCGGCGTCGGAACGAGCGTTGATGCCGTCCTCCATCCAGTGACCGCCCAGGTCGATCGCGCCATACCAGCCGTCCGGCTCCGCCGACGCACTGGTCGCCGCGAAGAGCCCTGCCGCCGCAACACCGGCGAGAAGCTTCAACTTCATTTTGGATCCTCATCGTCTAAAAAAATGTTTGCCCAAACCCCGACGCATTGCGCGGTGCTCGAACCGACCGAACGAGCCACGGGCCGTGCGGTTCCCTGTAATAAGCCGGGATTGCGACAACTGTGGCGCCATTCCAACACAAAACGCCCAAGCGGCCGAAAATCGAGCCTTCAGGGCGTGAGTGACGTCACAGTCTCGATACCGTAAAGCGGCCGTACGGGCAACTGACGCCGTCTGACCGCAGGCGGTCTTATCTGGAGAGATCAGTCGGGAGGGTCTGGGAGGACAGCAATTGTTCGGTCACCTCCCAGCGATCACCCAGCTGACTCTCGATCCAGGCCTGCACCATGTCGCGGCCAAGGCCGTAGTTGATGACGTAGCTGCGATAGCGCTCGATGAAGCTGAGCCTCTGTTCGGCCCTGTCGCGGGCCACCAGGGAATAGGCCTGCAGCTGGTCCAGCGCCGTGTCACGGTCGATGCGGCCGGCCAGATAGTCTGACGCGATGGTGTACTCCGCCCGCTGCAGGCCCCGCATCAGGCCCAGCAGCTCGGCCTGGGCTTCTGCGGTCGCGGGATCCAGCCCGGCGAGCGGATACAGAACCTCGCGCTCGAACCGCACGCGCTCCTCGCCGGGGAAGGCCAGGTCGATGCCGTAGTTGGCGCTGCCCTCGGCGATGAAGGACATGGGGCTGTAGAGCGGATAGACGCTCATCTCCATCCAGCCCTTCTCGTCCACGAAGGTGCGCTCCAGCAGGGCGTTGTAGACGTGGTGTCCGGGATAGCCCTCGTGACACCCCAGATCCACGGCCCGGTCTATATAGATGGGCAAGTCGGTGTTGATCTGGATCAGGCTGACGGCGTCGCCTGATACCAGTTGTAGCCGGACCAGGGCTGATCGGTGACGAACTCCAGGGTGAAGCGCTCGTTCTCGGGCAGGTCGAAATGGCGCACGGTGCGGGCGCGGCACTCGTCGATGGCAGCGCGCATCACGGCATCCAGCCGGTCCGTCGGGATGACGTAGTCGTTCCGGAAGGCGGCCACCCGCTCATGCAACGGTCCGTCGCCCGGGATCAGGGCGTCGATGCGCGCCAGGGTGTCGTCATAGGCGGACAGGGGCGGCGTGTCGGGCCGGACGCCGAACAGGCCCTCGGCCTCGTCGGCGAAGGCCGGCTCCTCGCCCGCGATCATGCGCAGGCGCGTGTTGGCCGCGTTCACATGGGCGATCAGATAGGCCCGCCGCTGGACCTCCTCGTCGGACAATCCGCGCGTGGGAAACTGCTCCAGACGTTGGGACAGCGCGGCGGCGGCGGCGCGCAGCTGCTCCACAGTGCGGGGATTGGTCCGCGCCGTTTCGGCCCATTCCGGCGGACCATGATAGGCGTCCACATAGCCGTCTTCCCGTTCGCCGATCTCCAGGGTCATGATGACATAGTCCTGGGCGATGGCGTTCAGGGTGTCGTCGCCGCGTCCGGAGCAGGCGGCCAGGCCCAGGGCGCC
Organism: Brevundimonas abyssalis TAR-001; assembly: GCF_000466985.1. Lineage (GTDB taxonomy): Bacteria > Pseudomonadota > Alphaproteobacteria > Caulobacterales > Caulobacteraceae > Brevundimonas > Brevundimonas abyssalis. The sequence goes on along the minus strand of NZ_BATC01000004.1, from coordinate 97,202 downwards.
CGTCAGGCACAGGGCGGCGATGATGCGGGTCCGCCTCATGGCGCGTCTCCTTCATATGATCTTTCGCACAGGCTAGGCCGCGCCCCACCTCCCGCCAAGTCCGCAGCGAACAACGCGCCGCGCGATTTGCGGATTGAGCGCCTGCCGCCCATGCTGTAAGCACCGCCCTCGCGACGGGCCCTGCGCCCGCTCACGCACCCGTAGCTCAGCTGGATAGAGTACTGCCCTCCGAAGGCAGGGGTCACAGGTTCGAATCCTGTCGGGTGCGCCATTTCAGAACAGAACTATGAACGCCGAACGCCGCCGTTTCTACGCTCGAAGCGGCGACCAGCGTTCGCAGTAATTCCGACTTTGATCCCATGATGCGAACCTCGTCGTCGGCAACCTCGACGCGCTGCGCCAGGGCGCGCAGGTGGTCGCGGCGATAGCCGCCAGCATCAAGCCGCATCCGTTCACGTGCCTTGCGGGCAAACCCCTTTAGCATGTCGGGGCTGACACCTTGATTGCCTGAACTGTCGAGCGCGAGCTGCGTGCGCTCCGCATCGGCGGCGGCCTGATCCCGCAACGCCTTGAGACCCGCCATCCGCTCCTTCGCCATCGCGTCGTCCTTGTCGATCATGCCCGCTTCGATGGCGTCAAAGAGACGGCCGAGCCGCTGGTCGGTTTCGGTGATTCGCCTGTGAAGCTCGGCAAGATGCTCGCGACGGCGCTCGGTGCGCTCCTGCCGGTGGTCGATGACGCTGGCGAGGATGGCTTCCAGCCGCTTGGGCTGGAGCAAACGATCCCCGATATGATCGGCGACAAGATGGTCCAGCTTGTCCATCGGGATCGTGCGGCCTTTGCAGCCGGTCTTACCCTGCCGCGCCTTGGTCGAGCAGGTGTAATAGCGATATGTCGCGCCCGTGCTGCCTCGGCCGGTGCGAAGCGTCATTGCGCCTCCGCACTTGGCGCAGAAGCAGATGCCGGTCAGCAGCGTCGGGCCGCTGGAGACGCGCGACGGCGTTACCATAGGATTGCGGGATTTCAGGCGGGCTTGCACCGCGTCGAACACCTCGCGCTCGATCAAGGGCGGCACCGCCATGATGGCGACCTCACTCTCCGGCTTCTTCTCCCGGTCCTTGTGCGAGCGCGTGTTGAACCTGTGTTCGCCGATATAGGTCGTGCGGGTCAGGATGGCATGGATTTGCGCTAGCCCCCAGCGCCCGCCGTCGCGGGTGAAGAAGCGGCGCCCGTTGAGGTAGGTAGCGATGGCCTTGACGCCCATCGCGCCGGACGTGCCGTCGCCTTCAAGAAACAGGCGGTAGATCAGCCGCACGGTGTCGGCGTGGAGCGGGTCGATCTCCAGTTTCTTCTTGATCTTCGATCCGCGTTGCTCGGCCGCGACGATGCGATAGCCGATTGGCGGCCGTGCACCGTTCCAGAAGCCTTGCCGCGCATTTTCGTTCATGGCGCGCAGGACGTGCTTGGCGTTCTCCTTCGACTGGTATTCGTCGAACAGCGCCATGATCTGCCGCATCATCTGGTGCATGGGATCGTCGCCCATCTCCTGCGTTATGGAGACCAGCTTGACCCCGTTCCTCGCCAGCTTGCGAACGTAGAACTCCATCTCGAAGTGATCGCGGAAGAAGCGCGAGAAGCTATGAACCACGACAATATCGAACGGCGCGGGCTTGGACGTGCCCGCCTCAATCATGCGCTGAAACTCGGGGCGTTTGTCGTTGGTGGCGGTTGCACCCGGTTCAACATAAGTCTCAACGAGCTGGTAGCCGCGTTGTTCGCAATAGGCTTCGCCCTGCCGCTTCTGATCGGGAATGGAAATATCATGCTCGGCCTGTCGAGCAGTAGAGACGCGCAGGTAGAGCGCGGCGCGAGCGGTTATGGTTCGGCTGTGCATGTTCATGGTCGGCCTCCCGAAGCCTTCCTCGGTTTGGCGCGGTCGATCAGCGGCAACGCCAATTCCACGCCGTCATGCACCACCTTGGGCGCGAGCTTGCGGCCGTGGCCCGGCTCAAACCGCACAAGGCCGTAGCTCTCCATCGTCTTGAGGGTGCGTGAGAGATTGGAGCCGGCCCGGCCGGTGATTCCCGCCAGTTCCTCCAGCGACGCCGGGGCTTTCTCGGCGATGACGCGCAGCAACTCGCGGTTCCCGGCCGACAGCACCTTGGCAAAGGATTCGGTCGAGGTGAACCACACCTTCGGATCGCTGGGCGCGGGCTTTTCCTGGCCGCGCGCAATCCGCATGGTGCGGGCCTTCATTTCTTCGTAGTCGGCAATCCCGACTTTCAATGTAGTCATAGGGCACCTCGCTCCTTCAACACCGCGTCCACCGCCTGCCAGAAGTCGGCCAGCAACGTGGCCGCATCCTCGTAGGCGTAGGGCTTCACGGTCTGGAGGCGATGGCGATGGTCCATCGGCTCGCCGCGTCTGCCCCGGCCGATCGGATGGGCGTTGTCGAAGCCGACCAGCCGTTCGCCCGAAGGCCCGTGAAGCGTGAGCGAGTAATCGAGACCGTGCGGCTTGTCCGGTGAGGCCGGAACGCGGGTGACGACGAACTTCACCCAATGACCGCCCTCGGGATCGACAAAGAGCATCTGTCCATCGAGGTCCAGAAGCGTGTCGAGGCCCGGATCACGATGCCCGCTCAAGTCTCTTTCCTATCAGTTTGTGATAGGAAATGCAAGCCATCATCCGGCTTTCTCGGGTTCAAGAGTTCATCGAAAACATCGCCGAACCAACGCTCGAACACGTCAATCTCGGCCTCGCTGACGGGAATATCCACGGGCCAATCGTCGGTGACACGCATTCTCTGCCCATTCGGTGCAAGAAGTGGCGCATCGCGTGCTCGCGCTCGGCCGTCCAGCGCTGGATCGTCCGCGTAGTCGAACAGATCGTCGGGAAGTGGTTCGGGGATCGACTGCCGTGGTCGCCCTTTGCGGGCGCGGCGACGCTCTGCGCACATGGAATCCTCCTTGGTCCGGTGTGGATTCGGCGCGCTCAAGGCCCCGGAATTAAGCGAACGATGGAGGGCAGTCGGCGGCCTGTAGCGTGCCGCATTTGCGTCTATGCGCTGGCGGCACTCCCGAGGTGCTGCTGACGCCAGTTGCGGCCTTTCGTGGAACGTCAGGTCGGGCGTAGGGTGTCGCAGAAATCAGACGCGAACTTGTCCGCCTAATCGTGAGTTGTGCGATGACATCTACTGTTTGGGATGTGACCAACCAAGATTCATTGCAGCAGCCGACAGCAGGATTGCACCCGCTCCAGCAAACTGCATGAGGTTCATCTTCTGGTCGAATGCCAACCAGTCCACGATGATCGCGACAACCGGATAAATAAACGAGAGAATCCCGACGAGGCTAGTCGGCAGTTTTTGGAGCGCTCCATACAGCAATGTGGACATCACCGCCGTATGCACGACGCCGATGGTCAGTAGCATCGCCCATGAGGTCGCACCCGCCGGTCTGCCGGCGAAAGGCAGGAGCATGATTGCTCCTACACTGAGTTGAATAAGGACGATCAAATGGGGCGGAACGCCCTTCAACTTTTTCGCAATCAGCGCTGCCGCCGCATAAAAGAAAGCGGCCCCGAGGGCCATCAGAACACCGATGGAAAAGTCAGGCGAGTCCGCCCCCGACACGGATCGGCCAAGCACGATGCCAAGCATGCCCGCGAAGCTGAGCACTAGCCAACCCAGCTTGTTCAGCGTGAGCCGTTCGCCAAGCAACAAGACACCGAGCCCCACGAGCATGAAGGGCTGGGTATGGTAGATAACCGTCGCCACGGAGATCGAAGCATAGGCATAGGCCCCGAACAGAAAGCTCCAGTTCAGCGCGAGTGCGACGCCACCTAGGACGATCCATGCGAATTGACGTCGATTGAAAACATCGCGTCGGAGAAATCCAAGCATCGCGCAAACGATCAGCATGGCAGCCGAGCCGAACAGGCATCGCCAGAATACGGCTGCGGATGGCGCGAGACCGGACTGGATCGCGAACCATCCGACCGTGCCTGAAATCGTCATGGCGAGCGTCATTTCCGCCACGCCGCGTTTGTGCGTGTTCATACTAGCTCCGTATGATATAGTGAACGCTAGAGCGGTATAATGAACGAGCGAAGACCGTCCGTCAAAAAGAACAAGTGGATTCTATGATGAACGATGACCCGAGTAGCGGAAGTCCCCTAAGTCCGTCCCCGTCGCCCATCCACTATCTTGCCAACTCCCTTCGTCGTGAGCGCGAGAGAGCTACGCTGTCTGTCAGCGAACTTGCGAAACGATCAGGGCTGGCGAAGTCCACTCTGTCCCAGCTTGAAGCCGGAAACGGGAACCCAAGCCTTGAAACCTTGTGGGCATTGGCGATGACGCTGGGCATAGCGGTCAGTCGCCTGATCGGCGAAGCACGCCCGTCGGTTCAGATCATCCGGGCTGGCGAGGGCAATGCGACAGTTTCCAATAGCGGCCGCTACGCTGCCACCCTCCTGTCGGCATGTCCTGCCAACGCGATGCGGGACATATACCGGATCGTGGTTCAACCCGGCGAACCCTATGTGTCGAGGGCCCATGGCATTGGCACGATAGAGCATGTCATCCTCGCCACCGGCAGCGCTAGGATTGGCCCCGAGGGGAACGCCGTCATCCTGCGGCCAGGGGATTACGTGAGCTACCCGGCTGACACCTCGCATGTTTTCGAGGCGACGGAAGCCGACACGCTCGCGATCATGATGATCGAGAATACCTGAGCGGCCATGTCGCCGTCATGACTGCATTTCTATGAGTTGGCGTTCGGCTCGCTGCCCGCCGAGCTTGGCGAACCCGCGATCCGTGGCGATGAACCGCTCCAGCATGGGCACGATTAGCTTGGTGGGATCGGTGACGGGCCTGCCGGTTTCACGGGTCAGCACCTCGGCATAATCTATCAGATCGCGGTTGAGCGTTGCGGGCAGCTCCAGCGTGACCTTCACGGGCTTGTCGTCCGGCAGCGGGCCGAGTTTCAGCTTGGTCATGGTCAACCTCCTGCCGGCTCGAACACAAGGTCGCGGGTAACGATGATCCTGACCGGGAAGCCGGGCCGGATGGTCAGCGTCGGCGCGACCTGCAACTGGCGCTGGACGATCTGCTGGCCCGCCTGATTGACGGTATCCTGTGCGCCGTCGCGGATGGCGCGGGTCAGGCGGTCCTCGTCGCTGGTCGCCAGTTCCGCGCCGACCGCGAGCAGCGTGGACAGCCCTGCGGCCTTCATCAGATCCCACCAATGGTAATCGACGCCATCCTCAAGGCCGGCGTAACCGCTGGCGTCCGCGCCCGGCAGGCGCTCCAGCACTATGGAACGGCCGCCCGGCAGGATCAGGCGATTCCAGACCAGCAACACGCGGCGCTGGCCGAAGGTCACACCATCATCGTATTGGCCGATAATGCGTGTTCCCTGCGGGATCAGAAGCAGCGAGCCGGTCGGGCTGTCATAGACGTTCTCGGTGACTTGCGCTGTGATCTGGCCCGGTAGGTCCGAACGGATGCCGGTGATAAGCGCGGCTGGGATCACGGCCCCGGCCTGTAGTATCCAGGGCGACGCCGGCGGCGTGACACGATCCGGGGCGACGGTCTGTCGGTCCACGGGTCCATTGAGGAACGCCGCGTGGCGATCCTGTGTCGCGGGCTGTCCGCCGAGGCCAAGGCCAGCGAGGCCGGGCATGGCCGTCCCTGCCGGCGCTCCTGTGCGCGGGCCGGACTGGAAGAACACATTGCTCAAGCGCGCGGCTTCTTCCTCGGCGAGACGGCGCTGTTCGTCGGGATCGACGGCGGGCGTCGTCATGACGGGCGGCGCGACCGGCTGACCCCGGTTCTGCGCGTCGAGGATCGGACGGCCGAGGTCGCCCGGCAAGGCCGGTCCCAGGACCGGGCCGCTGTAGTCGCTCGGCAGGCCCGCCAGCCCATCGGCGGTTTGCCGGTTGTTGGTCGAGTAGAGTTCGCCGCCGTCTGGTCCTGCGTCGCGGGTCTGGAGCGCGTAGATCAGTGCGCCGCCGATGCCGAGCAAGGCGACGGCACCGACGCCGGCCAGCATCTTGCGCGACAGGCGGGTGACGCGGGGCGATTCAGCGCGCAGGCGCATGGGGGCTGCGGTATCGGTATCGCTCATGAGGACGATCCTCCGGCGGTCGTGCTGGCCGGCTGGGCTGCGGCCTGCGTCGGGTTGGTGCGGACGATCCTGACGACCTGCTGGTGGCTACCGCTGCCAAGGCGCAGCTCGGCCGCGCCGAACAGGCGGTCCACGATCAGGACGTTCTGGTGGATGCGCGAATTGACGATCTGCGGCTCGCCGTTCGTGCCGAGAACGAAGATGGGCGGCATTTCTCCCTGCACGATCCCGGCCGGGAAGACTACATAGACGCGCAGGCCATCATCGAAGACGGAAACCGGCCGCCATGGCGGGCTATCGCCCTGCACCTGCAAACCGTAGCGATAGTTCCGCGCAGCCTCGGCCGGGATGATCGGCGCGGCCGGAACGGTCTGGCGCTGCCCTGCCGGCGGGGCGGGATAAGCCCAAGCCACGGCTGGCATGTAGAGCGATTCCCGCGCGCGCAGCTCGATCATGTAGGTGCGCCGGTCGGTGGTGACGACAAGGTTGGTGGTAATGTCCGGCCGCGTCGGCTTCACGAGGATATGGGCGCGACGGTTCGCGCCGCTGCCGCTCTCAGTGTCGCCGATGATCCAGCGGGCGGTGTCGCCCGCCGCAATCGGCCCCGCGCCTGTCAGGCTTTCGCCCGGCTCCAGCGCGATCGTCGTGATCTGCCCGACTGCGGCATAGACCTGATAGAGCGCGCCTTCCGACCACGGATATATCTGGATCGCGTTGTAGTAGCCTTCCCGGCGCGGCTCGACGCGGGCGGCTGCATTGGCGTTCTCGACGCGGCCGGCCGGCGTGCCTGCGGCGGTTCCGCCACGCGCGACGGTCCATGCCGGGGGCACATGCAAAGGCCGGGGCGTGTTGTCGGCTGCTGCCGCCTGCACGGTCGGCAGCGGCGGCACGCTGGCGTCATAGCTGAATTGCGGTGTCCGGTTGGTGGCGCAGCCTGCGAGCATGGTCGCCGAAAGCAGCATGGCCGCGATTGTAGGGGTGCGGGTGATCGTCCTCATTGGCTCATCTCCCGCGACCACGAAATTGCATTGACATAGATTCCCAACGGGTTGGCGCGCAGGCGCTCGGCGTCGCGCGGTGGCTGGATGACGATGGTGAGGATGGCTGTCCATCGCTCGGTCGTGGCGAGCTGGCCGTTCTCGAAATGCCTTTCCGTCCACGCCACGCGAAAACTGTTCGGGGATGCGCGGATGACGCTCGACACCTCCACGGCGACCTGCTGACGGCCGACCTTGGCGAAAGGATCATTGGCGCGGGCGTAGTCGTTGAGCGCCGCCGCGCCCCGATCCGTGGTCCATTCGTAGGCGCGAAGCCAGTTCTGGCGGACGATGATCGCATCGGCCGGGATCGCGCGGACCTGCTCAATGAAACGGCCGAGGTGGAAAGCAATCTGCGGATCGGTCGGCCGATAGTCGGCGTTGGCAGGCGCGACGGTTTGCGCCTGACCGAGATTATCGACCTGCACTACCCACGGCACGACGGTCCCGCGTGCGGACTGCCAGACCAGCGCCGAGGCGAAGCCGGCCGAAAGGATCAGCGAACCGAAGGCCATGAGCCGCCAATTCCGAGCCTGCACACGGGCCGAGCCGATGCGCTCGTCCCATGCCTGCGCGGCCTTCTGATAAGGCGTCTCGGGTTCCGGCGATTTGCCGTAATGGGTTGCTGGTCGTTTGAAGATGCTCATGAGCGGTCACTTTCGGAAAGGTTGATGGAGGAACCGGAGCCGTGGCTGTCGCCGGAGCGCACCGCATGGGCGGCCATGGTCGTGCCGTGGTTCATGGCCTGCGAGCGCCGCATCCGTTGCGCCCACGCGGGCGGGCTGCCGGCCGGGCCGGATGCTGCTGCGGCGGGATCGGCGCTCGCGCCGCCGACCGTGCCCATGGTCGAGCTGCCGCCCGACGCGCCGAATCCGGCTTTCGCGCCAGCGGAGAAGCTGGATTTGACGGATTCGCTGGCGCGCGCGGCGGCGCGTTTGAGCGGCGAGATAGCCGCCGATCCTGCGGCACGCGCGACGCCGCCGAGGCCGGAAGCGACACCGGCCGTGCCGGACTGGCCGAGCGATCCGACGCTATAGGCGGCGGTCGCCGCGCCCGCGGTGGCCGCGCCGCCGCGGACGGCCGCTGCCCCGCCGGACAGGGCAGCGGCACCACCTTTGGCGGCGAGCATGGCCCCGCCGCCAGCGGCGACGGCTGCACCTGCGACCGCAAGCCCGGTTCCCACGGCAGCGCCCGCGCCGAGCTGCGGGCCGCCCGAGACGATGCCGTTGGCGATGCCGGGGCCGAAGATACCGAGGCCGAGCAGCGACAGCGCGGCGAGCACAATCGCCATGGCGTCGTCGATGGTCGGGGTTGCCCCGCCGAAGCCGGCCGTGAATTGCGAGAACAAGGTGCTGCCGATGCCGATGATGACGGCGAGCACCAAGACCTTGATGCCGGACGACACTACGTTGCCGAGCACCTTTTCGGCCATGAAGGCGGTCTTGCCGAAAAGGCCGAAGGGGATGAGGACGAAGCCGGCAAGCGTGGTCAGCTTGAACTCGATCAGGGTCACGAAAAGCTGGATGGCGAGGATGAAGAAGGCCAGCACCACCAGCGCCCATGCGAACAACAGGCACGCGATCTGGATGAAGTTTTCAAAGAAGGCGATCCAGCCCATCAGATCGGAAATGGAATCGAGCAACGGGCGGCCGGCGTCGAGGCCGGTCTGCGCCACGCGACCCGGCCGCATCAGATCGGCAACGGAAAAGCTCGTCCCCGATGCCATGAGGCCGAGGCCGGCGAAGCTCTCGAAGACGATCCGGGCGAGGTTGTTCCAATTGCCGATGATGTAGGCGAAGACGCCGATGAACAGGGTCTTTTTGACCAGCCGGGCGATGATGTCGTCATCCGCGCCCCATGCCCAAAAGAGCGCGGCGAGCGTCACGTCGATGACGATCAGCGTCGTGGCGATGAAGGCGACCTCGCCGCCAAGCAGGCCGAACCCGCTGTCGATGTAGGAAGTGAATACGCCTAGAAACGAGTCGATGACGCCCGTGTTGCCCATGGTCAGCGCGCCTCGCTGCGATCACGGCCGAGGAAGCGGTCGCGGGATTCAGCCCATGCGGCGAGGCAGTCGGTGTCACTCGCCGCCGCCTCGCCGAGCTGCTGGCAGCGGCGCAGGGTTTCGCGCAACGGGTCGGCCGGGGGCTGGAAGGCCGGCGCAGGGGGTGGCGCGGAAGGTTCATCCTTCCGCGCCATGTCGATTGCGGTCGCCGTGACGGCGATGGCGATGAACACCACGGCCCCGAGCCGGGCCAGCATCTTGCCGTCCATGGCGAGCCTCCCGGTCAGTTGTTGCCGTTGTTGAACATCTGCGCGTTGCCCGGCTGGTAGCCGGTGCCGGGCGTGAGGAAGCGACGGCGCTGCTCGCGGCCCTGTTCGGCGGCGGTCGCACGCTCGGCCTCGGTCAGCGCGTCGGCGCGGCCATTTGCCGAGATGACCGCGATCAGGTCGGAAAGCTGCTGCGACTGGAGGGCGAGAAGCTGGTTGCCGGCCTGTGTGGCTTGCAGCGCGCCGGTCGCGCCCTGACTCTGGCCGACAAGGGCCGCCATCTCGGCGCGGTTGCTGTCGATATTGCCGACCGCACCTGCCTGAACGCGCATCGCATCCTGCAAGCCGCCGACCGTGTTTTCCCACCGGCTGCGCGCATCGGCGACCAGTTGGGCGTCGGTCGCCGAAAGCGAAACATTGCCATATTGCTTCTGGAACGCTTGGTCGATCTGGCCGACCTCGAACGCGATGTTCTGTGCTTGGCCCAAAAGCTGCTGCGTGCGCTGGACGCTTTGCTGGAGCTGCTGGAGCGACGAATGCGGCAGGCTCGCCAGATTGCGGGCCTGATTGATGAGCATCTGCGCCTCGTTCTGGAGGCTCTGAATCTGGTTGTTGATCTGCTCCAGCGTGCGCGCGGCGGTAAGCAGGTTTTGCGCATAGTTGGTCGGGTCATAGACGATCCGGCCGAAACCGAATTGCGCATGGGCCGGGCTTGCCAGCATGGGCGACAGCGCGACAGGCACGGCGAGCGCCAGCGCGAAGGCCGAGGCTCCGACGATCTTGGAATAGGTCATGGAAGAATCTCCTGTGTGGGGTGGGTATCGAGCCGGGGCGGCGTGGCGGATTCCGGTCGGTCGGCTAGATTGGTGAGGTTCGGGATCAGGTCGGCCGCCCAATCGACGCCGCGCTCGCGCAGCCATGCGGCGAGGAAGCCGTCGCGGCCGTGTTCGGCGACGATCTGCGCAATGAGCGTCTGGTCGGATTTGGCGGATGCGGCGCAGAGGGCGAGGCCGACTTCGGACAGGCCAAGCTCGAACAGGCGATTGCCGCTGCGGCTTTGGCAGTAATAATCCCGCTTAGGCGTAGCCCGTGCGAGGATTTCGATCTGCCTGTCATTGAGGCCGAAGCGGCGATAGATGGCCGTGATCTGCGGTTCGATGGCCCGCTCGTTCGGCAGCAGGAGCCGCGTCGGGCAGCTTTCGATAATCGCGGGTGCGATGTTGCTGCCGTCGATGTCGCTGAGCGACTGCGTGGCGAAGATGACGCTGGCGTTCTTCTTGCGCAGCGTTTTCAGCCATTCGCGGAGCTGGCCGGCGAAACCCTCGTCGTCCAGCGCAAGCCAGCCTTCATCTATGATGAGCAGCGTGGGGCGTCCGTCGAGCCGGTCGCCGATGCGATGGAACAGATAGGCGAGCACGGCCGGAGCCGCGCCGGTCCCGACCAGCCCCTCGATCTCGAACGCCTGCACGTCCGCCGAGCCGAGATGTTCCGCCTCGGCGTCGAGCAGCCGGCCATAGGCACCTCCGACGCAATAGGGCCGGAGCGCCTGTTTCAAGTCGTTCGACTGGAGCAGCACGCTCAAGCCGGTGATCGTGCGTTCTTCGACCGGCGCGGAGGCAAGCGAGGTCAGCGCCGTCCAAAGATACTCTTTGACCTCCGGCGTGATGGCGACGCCCTCGCGCATGAGGATGGCCGCAATCCAGTCCGCCGCCCATGCGCGTTCATAGGTATCGTGGATGCGGGCAAGCGGCTGGAGCGAGACGGACGTCTCGGCCCCTTCTGTCAGCCCGCCGCCAAGGTCGTGCCAGTCACCGCCCATGGTGAGCGACGCAGCGCGGATCGAGCCGCCGAAGTCGAAGGCGAAAACCTGTGATCCCGCATAGCGCCGGAACTGCAAGGCCATGAGGGCGAGCAGCACGCTCTTGCCCGCGCCCGTGGGGCCGACGACAAGGGTATGGCCTACGTCGCCGACATGGAGACTTAGCCGGAACGGGGTTGAGCCTTCGGTCTTTCCAAAGAGCAAAGGGGGCGCACCGAAATGCTCGTCCCGTTCCGGCCCCGCCCACACCGCCGAAAGCGGGATCATGTGGGCGAGATTCAAAGTGCTGATGGGCGGCTGGCGGACATTCGCGTAGGCGTGTCCGGGCAGGCTACCGAGCCATGCGTCAACCGCGTTGACCGTCTCGGGCATAGCGGTGAAGTCGCGGCCCTGAACGATCTTCTCGACCAGGCGCAGCTTCTCTTGCGCCACGCGCGGGTCGGCATCCCATACCGTCACCGTTGCGGTGACGTAGGCCATGCCCGCCACGTCCGCCCCAAGCTCCTGCAACGCCATGTCGGCGTCGAGCGCCTTGTTCGCCGCGTCGGTGTCCACAAGGGCGGACGCCTCGTTGGTCATCACCTCTTTCAAGATCGCCGCGATGCTCTTGCGCTTGGCGAACCATTGGCGACGGATGCGGTTCAGCAACCGGGTCGCATCAGTCTTGTCGAGCAGGATCGCCCGCGTGCTCCAGCGATATGGAAACGGCAGCCGGTTCATCTCGTCGAGCAGGCCCGGCGTCGTCGCGGTCGGGAATCCCACGATGGTCAGGACGCGCAGATGTGCGTCGCCAAGGCGCGGCTCCAGCCCGCCGGTCAACGGCTGGTCGGCGAGCAGCGCGTCGAGGTGCATCGGCACCTCCGGCACGCGCACGCGATGCCGGTTGGTCGAGATGGTGGAATGGAGATAGGTCAGCGTCGCGCCGTCATCCATCCAACGGCACTCGGGCGTGAAACCGTCGAGCAGCGCCAGCACGCGGTCGGTGCGGTCGATGAAGCCGCGCAGCAGTTCCCACGGGTCCACGCCGGTTTTCTCGCGACCCTCATAGAGCCATGCTTCAGCGCGGGCGGCCTCCTCGGCCGGAGGGAGCCAGAGGAAGGTGAGGAAGTAGCCCGACACGAAATGCGCGTCCGCTTCCTCGAAACCGGCTTTCCGCTCGGCATCGACCAGCGCCGACGCGGGATCGGGAAAGGTGCTGTCGGGATAGGTCGCGGCTTCGCTGCGCTGTGCCTCGACGAAGATGCTCCAGCCGGAGCCGAGACGGCGCACGGCGTTGTTGATGCGGCCGGCGACGGCGACCAGCTCGGCCGCTACGGCGGAATCCAGATCGGGACCGCGAAACTTCGCCGTCCTCTGAAAACTCCCGTCCTTGTTCAGGACGACGCCCGAGCCGACCAGCGCGGCCCATGGCAGATAGTCGGCGAGCCGGGATGCGGTGCGGCGGTATTCTGCAAGGTTCATCATAGCCGCGCCCTCACACCGACAGAAAAACCGGGATGCGGATATGCCGGCGTCCGACCTCGACGAATTGGGGATCGCGCTTGGCCGCCCATACGGCCGCAAAATGGCCGATGGCCCAGATGGCGATGCCGACCAGCCAAAGGCGCAGGCCGAGGCCCACGGCCCCGGCCAGCGTCCCGTTCATGATGGCGATGGCGCGCGGTGCGCCGCCGAGCAAAATGTGCTCGGTCAGCGCCCGGTGGACCGGGATAGAGAATCCCGGCACCGCGTCGAGTTGTTCGAGGCCGCCCGCCATCAAACGAGCGCCCCGCCGCCGAACGAGAAGAACGACAGGAAGAACGAGCTGGCCGCAAAGGCGATGGAGAGACCGAATACGATCTGGATCAGGCGACGGAAGCCGCCGCTGGTGTCGCCGAACGCGAGGGTCAGGCCGGTCACGATGATGATGATGACGGCGATGATCTTGGCGACCGGCCCCTCGATGGACTGGAGGATTTGCTGCAAGGGCTGTTCCCATGGCATCGACGAACCGGACGCATGGGCGGCCGGGGCGAGCATGAGGCTAATGGCAAGGGTGGATGCGGCGGTCGCGGCGAAGCGATAGCCGCGCGTGAGCGTGCGGATCATGAAGATTCTCCTGTGCTGGTGGGGATTGCCGAAGGGATGGGATGCGTGATGCGGTAGTCGCCGTCCGGCCCCAGCCCCTCGACGCGGGCAAGCTCGGCCAGCCGGCGCGCGGAACCGCGCCCGGAAAGGACGGCAACAAGGTCGATAGTCTCGGCGATCAGCGCGCGCGGGACCGTGACCACAGCCTCTTGGATGAGCTGTTCAAGGCGACGAAGCGCGCCGATGCCGGTGCCGGCGTGAATGGTGCCGATCCCGCCCGGATGCCCTGTTCCCCATGCTTTGAGCAGGTCGAGGGCTTCCGATCCGCGCACCTCGCCGATGGGGATGCGGTCGGGTCGCAGGCGCAGCGAGGACCGCACAAGGTCCGACAGGCTGGCGACGCCATCCTTGGTGCGCAGCGCCACCAGATTGGGCGCGGCACATTGAAGCTCGCGGGTGTCCTCGATGATGACGACGCGATCCCCGCTCTTGGCAACTTCTGCCAAGAGCGCGTTGGTCAGCGTGGTCTTGCCGGTCGAGGTGCCGCCGGCGACAAGGATGTTGGCGCGGGAGGAAACGGCCGCGCGTAGGCTCAAAGCCTGATCGGCAGACATGATGCCCGCCGCCACATAGTCGTCGAGGCTGAACACGATGCTGGCCGGCTTGCGTATGGCAAAGGTCGGGGCGGCGACCACGGGCGGCAGCAGGCCCTCGAACCTCTCCCCGCTCTCGGGCAGCTCGGCCGAGACGCGCGGGCTGCGGGCATGAACCTCTGCGCCGACATGATGCGCGACCAACCGCACGATGCGTTCGCCATCGGCGGCGGACAGGCGCTCGCCCGTGTCGGAAAGCCCTTCGGATAGCCGGTCCACCCAAAGGCGGCCGTCCGGGTTCAACATCACCTCGACCACGGCCGGGTCTTCGAGCAGCTGGGCAATGGCGGGGCCGAGCGCCGTGCGCAACATGCGCGCGCCACGCTGGATCGCTTCCTGTCTGTGGTGGTTGGTTGTCATGTCGGCCCCGGCTTTTGGCGGGGACGCAACAGGCGGACCCCGGATCGGGGTCGATTAAGAAAGCCCGGAATTGGGCCGGTTCAACAAGTATCTAAGCGGCGGCGGCAATCGGCGGCGAACGGCGGTAAATAGGATGGGTCCGAATCTTACTCTTGATCGCCGTTGCTCTCGGATTTATCCGGCAACGGATCGTCGGGAAGTGAGTCGAGGTCGCGCGACAGCTCTTTGAGGAACCGGTCGCCCGTCGCCAGACGCCGACCGAGGGTTTGCATGAAGCCCTCGAACCGTTCTGCGCCCTTTGCGCGGGCGGCGGATTGCGCGGCCCCCGAAAGCGGCGGCGTGATGGTCAGCCAGAAATGGATGAACTGCGCGACCGTTTCGCCGAGAACGGCGAGGTCCAGGTCGAGCGTGTCTATTTGGCGGCCGAGCTTGTCCAGGCGGCGCGACATGGCTGCTTCAAGCTGATCGGCGGAATCGCCGGACAGGTAGGACATGACCGCCGCCTCCACGATGGCGGATTTCGAGACCTTGCGGCGCAGCGCCAGCGACTCGATCTGCGGCATAAGCGCGGGGTCGAAATAGAGATTCAGGCGGGTTCTGGTGGTCATGGGCGTGTCCTTACAGTTCGATTCCGTCATCGGGGTTCATGGAAACCTGCCGCGCGACCGTCCTCATGCGCTGGCGCATGGCGCGGGCCTTGGCTGCGTCAACATCCGGTTCGTCGTCCAGAAACTCGAACTCCTGCGCGGGCGACGGAGGCGGCACGACGATTTCCTCATGCTCGGGCAATTCCGGCTCGCGGCGGATACCGGCATTGGCCGGATCGCCTTCTTCGCTATTTCCAGCTACGGCCGTTGTGCTGTCCTTCGTAACAACGACGCGGCTCGACCAGTCGTCGGATGCTGTCTCGGTCGCTGGAGCGGATGGCAACTCGGGCGGCGGCAGGATGCGTTCATGCAACCGCCCATCCTCGAAATACCGCGCCTTCTTCGCCCGGATCGGCGGGGTGCCAGCGACCATGACGATCTCGTCGGCAGGCGGTAACTGCATGATCTCGCCAGGCGTCATCAATGGCCGCGCCGTCTCCTGCCGCGAGACCATCAGGTGGCCGAGCCATGGCGCGAGACGATGCCCGGCATAGTTGGTGGAATCGCGTAACTCCGTCGCCGTGCCGAGGGAGTCCGACACGCGCTTGGCCGTGCGCTCGTCGTTGGTGGCGAAGGCGATGCGGACATGGCAGTTGTCGAGGATCGAATTGTTCGGCCCATAGGCGCGCTCGATCTGATTGAGGCTTTGCGCGATCAGGAAGGACTTGAGGCCGTAGCCGGCCATGAAGGCGAGCGCCGATTCAAAGAAATCCAGCCTGCCGAGCGCCGGAAACTCGTCCAGCATCAACAGCAGGCGATGGCGCTTGCCGGACGTGTTCAAATCCTCTGTCAACCGCCTGCCGATCTGGTTGAGGATCAGGCGGATAAGCGGCTTCGTCCGATTGATGTCGGATGGCGGCACCACAAGGTAGAGGCTGACGGGCTGGCCGCTACCCACAAGATCGGCAATGCGCCAGTCGCAGCGCGCCGTCACCCGCGCCACCACGGGATCGCGGTACAGGCCGAGAAACGACATGGCGGTGCTGAGCACACCCGACCGTTCGTTCTCGGACTTGTTCAACAGTTCGCGCGCCGATGAGGCGATGACGGGATGAACGCCGGCCTCACCGAGATGCGGCGTGTCCATCATGGCGCGCAAGGTCGCCTCTACCGGGCGGCGGGGGTCGGACAGGAAGTTGGCAACACCGGCCAGCGTCTTGTCGGATTCGGCATAGAGGACGTGCAGGATCGCGCCGACAAGCAGGCTGTGGCTGGTCTTTTCCCAATGGTTGCGCTTGTCGAGGCTACCTTCGGGGTCGACCAGAATATCCGCGATGTTCTGCACGTCGCGGACTTCCCATTCGCCCTGCCGCACCTCCAGTAGCGGGTTGTAGGCCGATGATCTGGCGTTGGTGGGATCGAACAGCAGGACGCGGCCGTGCTTCGCCCGGAAGCCGGCCGTAAGCGTCCAGTTCTCGCCCTTAATGTCATGGACGATGCAGCTTCCCGGCCAGGTCAGCAGCGTCGGCACGACAAGGCCGACGCCCTTGCCGCTCCGGGTCGGGGCGAAGCACAGCACATGCTCGGGGCCGTCATGGCGCAGATAGTCGCGTTCGTAGCGGCCAAGGACAGCGCCATCGGGACCGAGCAAACCAGCGGCACGAATTTCGTGATCTTCGGCCCATCGCGCCGAGCCATAGGTCGCGACATTACGTGCTTCCCGCGCTCGGATGATCGACATGAATATTGCGGCCACGATAGCGATAAAGCCGCCGGATACAGCGATGACGCCGCCCTCGACGAAGATCGCGGGTGCATAGGCGTCAAAGGAGAACCACCACCAGAAGAAGGCCGGAGGGTAATAGACCGGCCAGCCTGCCAGCTCGAACCATGGTGCTCCAAGCTGGGGCTGGAAGCCAAGCCGCCATGCGGTCCATTGCGTTGCGGCCCAGGTCATCACCAGAACGATGGTGAAGACAACGGCAATCTGGCCCCAAAGGATTCGGCCTCCACGCATCCAGGCTCCAGTAGGCAAAAGAGACGGAGCCGATCAGAAAGTAGGCAAAATCGGGACGGGCAACAGGAAAGAGGATGCCGGAGGGCTGCCGGATACTATCGGCGGCAAATAGGACGGGTTGCCTGGGGGGCGTCGTTGCTGGTGCCTGTGCTGGCTGGTGGAAACGAATCGCGGCGAAAGTCAGTCGGTGCGGACGATCCGGCCCATGTCGCTGGCGAGGTTGAGCAGGTTGCGAAGCGCCGCGCTGCGGTTGGAGGGCGACCAAATTGCCGAGAACGTGATCGGCTCCGGCTCGTCGGCGAACGGCAGGAAGACGACACCTGACGTTGGCAGCAGCGACGTGGCCGCCCCAACGATGGTGATGCCGAACCCCTGTCCGACCATGGATAACAGGGTGCCACGCCCCACGTCGAAACGCAGGATCGACGGCGCAGGCCAGCATCCGGCAAGGCGTAGCACGATATGGTCATGGACCTGCGGACCCGTGCCGCCATGGCGGACAAGGAAAGCCTCGCCGACCAGATCGGCCCAAGTGATTGCCGACTGTCCGGCGAGGCGATGCCTATCAGGCAGCACGGCCACCAGCGGTTCGGTCCAGATCGGGCGGGAATTGCAGTCGGGCAGCTCGGGTGTGCCGGCCACGAATACTATGTCGAGCATGTCGGCGCGAAGCTGCATCACGGTATCGCGGGCCGTGCCCTCGGTGATTTCGACCTCGATGCCGGGGTGGTCTTCCCGAAACCGCCCGATCAGCTCGGCGAGGAAGCTGCGCGGGATCAGGGCATGGATGCCGATACGAAGCCGGCCGCACTCGCCCACCGCCGCCATGCTTGCGGTCTTCACCGCATGGTCGAGTTGATCGACGCCGGCCGCGATCCGCTCGACGAAGTGGCGTCCGGCTTCGGTCAACCGGACGCCGCGCGCATGGCGCTCGAACAGGAGGATGCCAAGGTCTTCTTCCAGCGTCTTCACGCGGGCGCTGACGCTGGATTGCGCCACGCCGAGCGCATTGGCGGCGTGGCGGAAGTTGAGATATTCAGCGACGGCGAGCGTCTGGATCAGTGACGCGAGGGGAATGCGCGAGCCGAGTGAGGTCGGCGCTCCCCATGGACGATCATTGAGCGGGTTGGATCGCCGCCTGCGCATACCGCCCTCTTATCAACGGAACTCATGCGCATGATCCAGAACCCAGCTTTCAAACGACCTTGGATCGCGGCCCGTCAGCATTCGGACCGAGGAAGTAACCGGCTCGGGCTTGTCTATAAACTCCTGCCAGCTCTCCATGATGTATTCGGCGAGTTCCAGATCACCAAACTCTTGAGCGAGGCGATCACGGGCTTCTTCAAACGGTTCTTCGTCCCAATGAAGATTTCGACCAATGGCTTTTCCTATGATCTTTACTTGATCCGCCTGCCGCAATGCGCTTGGTCCCGTTAGGGTATAGCGTTGCCCGGTGTGAGCTTTGTCGACCAGCGTTGCGGCAGCGGCATCCGCAATGTCCGCCTCATGTATCAGTGAACGTGTAGCGTTTGCGAAGGGCCAGCGAACCGTATCGCCCGACTGGATTTGTGGAATCCACATGCGAACGTTCTTCGCAAACCCCGTGCAACGCAGGATCGTCCATTCTGGAATGGCCTGTTCAATAGCATTTTCCATAATCGCCCACGACGAAGTAGGCTCGGCCGCTGCCGCCTCTGCCGAAAGATATGTAACACGAGCGCCTGATGCGCCGAGTATCCGACCTATATCGCCGGCCACCTCGGCCGTCTCTGAACCGGACAGGGAAGGCCAGAGCCAGAAAACGGCGTCCGCGCCTGCGACCGCTTTTTCTACCGACGATAGATTCTCTACATCCATCGCCACGCTTTGCACTCCCTCCGGCAAGGAGGCCGTTGTTTGATCGCGCACCGCTGCGACGACTTCGACCTGTTGTGAATGAAGGTTCCGAACCAGATGTTGCCCGACCGAACCTGTAGCGCCTGTGACGACGATCATATTCCTACTCCTTTGCGCTGATTTTTGTTGTGGCTTCGATGGCCACCGTGGAATGAAGCTCGCGTTTGCTGGGTGAAGGCCGCATGAGCCAAGGCACCAGAAGGGCAAGCACAACCATCATGATTGCTCCGACCGCCGCTGCCGTGGTGAAGCCGGCAGTGAAGGCTTGCCGGGCGCTCAAACGAAGCGCATCGGCGGCTGGTCCAGTGAGGGTATCGGACACCGAGATAGCTGCGCCGAGCGTTTGTGCTGCCGCCTCCTGCAACGCTTCTGGAAGTTCAGTGGGAAGTGACAACGAAGTGCGGTAGATCACCGTTCCCAGCGTTCCTGTTAGAGCAATACCTAACGCTGCACCAAGTTCGGAGCCGGTTTCTGAAAGTGCAGATGCTGCTCCTGCGCGCTCTATCGGCGCGGCTGCTACCACCACATCTGTTGAAAGCGACATGATCGTCGTCACACCAGCCCCCAGCAGAGAGCCGCCGATCAACACGACGGCTAGACCGTCCTGCGGCGGTGTCGTCGCCGTAACCGTCAAGCCGCCAGCAGCCAGAGAAAACCCGACGAACAAGGTTCGCGGAAGGCCCCACCGTGCCACAACAATCGTTGCAACCATCGCACCGGCCATTGACGCAAGCGTAAGCGGAACCATCCAGAGCGCAGCAGCCAGTGGCGACATGGACAGCACGAGCTGGAGATACTGCGCCAGATACATGGTCGGGCCGGTCAGCGCCAACATTCCCAATGTAACCGCGAGGATACCGGCAACGAACTTTCTGCGCCGAAACAGGGTGAAGTCGATGAGCGGTTGGCGTGCCGAGCGTTGTTGCACGAGGAAGCCCAGCGACAGAATCAAGCTGAGCAAGAGGAACGATCCGCTGGTAGCGGACCAGATACCCGCTTCGGCCCCCTTTTTCAGCGCGTAAACGAACGCGAGAACCGCCGCCAATGACAGGGCTGCCCCCAAGAGATCGAAGCCGCCTTGTTCGTCGTTGCGATGCTCCGGCACGAGCTTCGGCGCGATGGCGAGCAGGATGACGATGACCGGGACATTGATGAGGAAGACAGAGCCCCAATCGAAGTAGCTTAGCAGCACGCCACCCACCACCGGGCCGAGCACCCCGCCACCGGCAAAGGCGGCGGTCCATAGCCCGATTGCGCGTGTCCTTTCCTCCGGGTCATGGAAAACATTGCGGATCAGTGCCAGCGTCGATGGCATCAGCGTAGCCCCGCCAACGCCCATCAGCGCGCGGGCCGCGATCAGAAACTCGGGGCTTGGCGCAAATGCTGCCAGCAAGGATGCCACCCCAAACAACGATGCTCCAGCGAGCAACAACCTGCGGCGTCCAATTCTGTCGCCAAGGCTTCCCATCACGATAAGAAGCCCAGCCAGCACGAAGCCGTAGATGTCCAGTATCCAAAGCATCTGACTGCTGCTTGGCGTCAAATCGGCGCTTATGTGGGGAACTGCCAAGTAGAGGACCGATAGGTCCATGGAGACTAGAAGGACCGGCAGCACCAGAGCCGCAAGGGCGAACCAACGTCGCCGAGTTGCTTGAACATCCTGTGCATCTTCGGGATCGGGCACGGTATACCTCACATAAGCGGACACTTCGTCCGATTAAATGGACATTGTGTCCGGTTGAGTCAAGTGCTAGTCATGAAGCCATGACAACCCAGCCCCCTCGTCCTCTGCGCGCGGACGCGCGCCGCAACCGTGATCTGATCGTCGAGGCTGCTCGGACGGCTTTCGCCTCCAAGGGTGTCGATGCTCCGCTGGAAGAAATCGCCAAAACGGTAGGTGTCGGCCAAGGCACGCTCTACCGTCACTTTCCGACGCGGGAAGACTTGATAGCGGCAGCAATACAGGATGACGTGGATCAGCTAGTCCGAAACTCGGACAAGTATGCGCATGGTCGCGATCCATTCATGGCGCTGGGTGAATGGCTTCGGGAACTAGCCATGTTTTCCAGAACTTACAGTGGACTTCCGAATCGCGTCCTCGATGCCTCTGCGGGAAAATCAGGAAGTTTCTCTGTGGTGTGCGGCTCGTTGGAAAGCCTGACGGATCGTATTCTGGTTCGCGCCAAGGAGGCCGACCAGATTCGAGCGAACGTCACGGCCGAAGATGTGTTCCTACTGGCAAATGCTATTGCATGGAGCTTGACGAAAACACCGGGCACCGAATTGCTCGACAAGCATATTGACATTCTATTGCGGGGAATTGCGTCTGGAACAGGCGCGGCGTCATGATAGCCCGCTCAACACGCTTTGCGTGATGCCCGGCCGCCAAGGTCTTCCTCCAGCGCCTTCACGCGGGCGCTGACGCTGGATTGGGCCACGCCGAGCGCATTGGCAGCGTGGCGGAAGTTCAAATACTCGGCGACGGCAAGCGTCTGGATCAGTGATGCGAGGGGGATGCGCGACCCGAGCATGGTCGGCACTTTCCATTGACGATCAATCATAGGTGCTGATCGCCGCCGCATTGCTACCCGCGCGCTGGATTTGGCTTTAGCGGGACCGGCCCTCCAGAATTACGGACAAGTATCGTCGATACCGCGCCAATCAGAAGCAGGATCGCGGCCGACCAGAAAGCCGCCGAGTAGCTTCCCGTCTCAACCCGCAAATAGCCGCCGAGATACACGGCGATAGCCGCAAGTATTTGATGCAGAAACCATGCGGTGCCGAGGATGCTGCCCATGGCGTTCGCGCCGAACAGGTCGCCGATCAAGCCGGTCTTCAATGGGATGATCGGCATGGACGATACGCCATAGATGAGGGCGAACGCATAGAGGTGCCACACCTCTGTAGAGACTGCGAGGAAGGCAAGGGAGAGTGCGCGGACTAGATAAAGGCCAATCAGCAGGTTCTTCTTGCCAACCCGTCCAGCCAACTGCCCGCACGCCCACATAGAAATCGCGCTTGCACCAGCGGCAAGGCCGAGAACCTGCCCGCCTGTGGAAAGGTCTGCCCCAAGATCGACGGCGAAACGCGGCAGGTGGATCACAACAAGATAGAGGGAATATCCGCAAGTGACGAAGGCGAATGTCGCAGCCCAAAAATCAGAGTTGCGAATTGCCTGCGAAAGCGATGCGGACTTGGGCGGGGTGAAGGTGGAAAGCTGGTCGCCATCCGGTGCTTGATTGATCTTGTCTGGAGAACTTTGAGTGACGAACAGGACCAGAGGGACGATCACCACGATCATTAACATGCCGAGCACAAGGAACGCGCCGCGAAAGCCAGAAGTGACGATAAGCCATCCGGCGAGCGGAAGAAAAACAAGCTGGCCGATATTCATGCCCATGGCGCTTTGGGCCAGCATCCGCGCTCGCCCCCGGACATACCATCGAGCGACTAGGACCGAATTGGCCATTGACCCGCAGCCAGCAAAACCAATCGCGGCAAGGATTCCGTAGTAGAAATAAAACTCCCAGACTGTTGAAATGGTCGATGACAGCAGAAAGGCGATTCCCATCAGCGCGGCACTTGCCACGATGACGGGCTTTGGGCCGAAGCGGTCGATCATTCTCCCCATGAGAGGCTGAAAGATGCCCCATACGATCATGTTGAGGGCTGCCGCTGAACTCAACGTCGCGAGTCCCCATCCGAACTCTTGGGCCAAGGGCGCGAAAAACTGGCCGCCGCTAAGATTGAGGCCAAACGCTCCCATCAGAGTGATGAAGGCGATGGCGACTATCCATGGTCCGTGGAAATGTTGCGCGTTCTGCATGTTCGCTCCATATACTACCGGCCACCCGGTAGGTTTTGAGAGTAAATTTACGGAAGCATCTTGATGCTCGTATCAAGCGCCCGGCGAA
The DNA here is from genome assembly GCF_000466985.1 of Brevundimonas abyssalis TAR-001. Classification (GTDB taxonomy): domain Bacteria; phylum Pseudomonadota; class Alphaproteobacteria; order Caulobacterales; family Caulobacteraceae; genus Brevundimonas; species Brevundimonas abyssalis. The sequence continues at coordinate 74,453 of NZ_BATC01000004.1, read as the reverse complement.
GATGTTGGGGGTCGTTGTAAAGGCGCATCATCATGATCGCGCCTTGGACGTGGGCGACTGAATCGAAGGCCAGATCGCGCGCCTTGCCTGCTCCATGTTCGGGGGTTAGCAGATGCGCGATTGCTTTCGCCCAATCGTCAAAATACGAACGCAACGGCTCTTGAAAACGTGGCGCACGCTCCGTCAGCGCCAGCGTGAAATTGCCTAGCAAGCATCCGCCTTCCCGACCGTTGAAATAGCCGAACGTCGCCTCGCAAAGCGCATAGAGCCTCTGCTTGGCGTCGGTGTCGTTGCTGTAGGCGATGGCGAAGATGTGTTCGCGGAAATGGTCGTGGATGCGCTCGATGGCGGCGAGGACCAGCCCATCCTTTTCGGGGAAGTGGTGATAGAGACTGGCCTTGCGGATTCCGCAGGCATCCGCGATCTGGGCCATCGACGTATCGTCGTAGCCACCGATGCGGAAAAGTCCGGTGGCACGTTTTACAATCTCATCACGCTCAATCTTTGCCATAACCAAATCCTACCGTGCGGCAGGTAGCCTAGCAGTTTGCTGGGATACTTCAACATGAGATTCACGGATGGATATGGCTAAAAGCTCAACCCCCTCTGCCGGCCCAACTGCCACGACACCGATCCGCCCTGCACGACGCCCATGACTTCGCGGCCAAGCTGGCGGTCGATGACCGGCCGCCACGGGACAAGCGTGAACTCATGGGATTTCTCGACCACGGCGAACTTGCCGCTGGATAGCTGCACGGTCCCGGTGAACTTGCCGCTGACGTTCTCGCCGTCCGTGGCGGCGCGGAACGGCAGGCCCTTGTTCTCGGCCATCTCCACGCCGACGCGGGCAACCTCGCGCTCGCGCAAGGTGGCTAGAAGGCTGCGCCGGTAGAAGACGCGGCCATTCCGCGCTCGGCTGGCGTCGCCCTGTTCGATATGATGCTCGCGCCGCTGGTCCATCGCCTCACGCACCTGCTGGCCGAAGCCGGCCGGCGCAAGGTCGGCCGTTTCACCATGAACCAATCGCCGGTCCAGCCAGGTCGCACCATCCGAACCGATCTGCCTTTGCAGCCCGACGGGGGAAAGGACGCGAACGCTGGCCTGCCGGTCCCGGCCGGCGTCATAGGCGGCTGCACGGCCGACCAGATCATCGGGGATGCGCCATTGGTCGGCGTCGATCCGCTCGACGATCCCGGCCCGACGCAACGCCTCCAGCCTGCGAATATGAGCATCGACATAGCCCTCATAGTCGCCGCCCGGAGCGCGGCCCTCGAACTTCGCCTGCTCCAGATGACGGCTCGGCCGGTAGATGCCGTCATCGGCGATGGCCGTGATGGTGCGGTCGGACGGCCGGGCTGCCGCTTCGGCCGGGCCGATCTGGACCACGCTGCCGATACGGGCGTCCTCCAGCCGCTCGGGCGCGATACCGGCGATGTGGTGCGTCCTGCCGTCGATCCCGTCCACCATGACTGTCAGGTTCTCCCCCAGCTCGTCAGACAGGTGCTTGTCCACGACGCGGCCGACGATGGGCGTCTCGGGCGCTCCGTCATGGATTTGGAAGCTCATGGGATCGCGTTCGCCGCCCTGCGGGCCGAGCGCCTTCTGCATGGTGCGGATGAGGTCGCCGCGCTCGCCCAGCTCGCGCAGAGCCGGCTCCATGTCCTTGCTCAACTCCCAAACGCCGGGCGCGTGCTCGGTCGCCAATCCCATCTTCTCTAGCTTTGTAAGACGGCGCAGGCGCAGCGTCCGCTCGAACTGCCGCCTCGGCTCTGCCGGCTCATGGCGCAGGTCGAGGAAACGGGCATCGGCTTCCTCGGTCATGGCGCGGTCGATCCGGGTCAAGCGGTCTTGGTCGATTTCGGCAGACAGCTTGCGCGTTTGCTCGATCTCGGTCACGGGGCCGAGTTCAAGACTGGCAAGCTCGCTGGCGCGCTCGCGCAGGCCGGCGGAAAGATAATCGCCGTTGATGACCAGATCCCCGCCCGTGTCGTTGCGGCCGTTGACGATGATATGCACATGGGGATGGCCGGTGTTGTAGTGATTGACGGCAACCCAATCGAGTTTGGCGCCGAGGTCTGCTTCCACCTGTTTCATGAAATCGCGGGTGTAGGCGGTGAGGTCCGATAGCTCCGCGCCATCCTCGGGCGAGACGATGAATCTGAACTGATGGCGGTCGTCCTGACCACGATCAAGGAAGGCGTCGCCATCGGCTCGGTCTTCATGCGCCGAATAGAGCTGGCCGCGCTCGCCGTCACGCGAGGTTCCGTCACGCTGAACATAGCGTAGATGCGCGCGGGCGCGTCCGCCCTTCCACGCGGCTCGGACGCTCCGCTGCTTGACGATCACGCGGCGGCTGCCCGGCTGGCGATGATGCCATTGGCCGGAGATGTTGCGGGCGCGCACGAAGCTCGCGCCCCGGCCGCGCTTCACGCCCTTGCCGCTGGCGACCACGGCACGGGACCGGCCCGGCGATGACGGGCGGGCGGATGACGGCATGGAAGGATCGCGGGAGGCTGCCGCCTGATGCTGCTGGGTGATCTTCCTGACCTGCGTGAAAAAGCTCTTGGTCTTGCCGGCCCTCGGCGTGTCGGATCGGATGCGGCCGGGCTTCGGACGGAAGCGGTTTTCGTCGTCTGCGCTCATAGGCGCGGCTCCGGCCGAAAATGCCGGAAAACGGCCGATCTGCGCCTATGGTGCTGCTCAAAACCCTGCAAAGCCAAGGCTTTGCGCGAAATCGCGGCACGCGGCCCCTCAAAACCATGGTGCCGGAACTGGCCACCTAACCAGTGTGCAGACAACAATAATTTCCAGAAGCGGCCCGATATGGTGCCGTCTTCTTTAATCTTGCCCTCCGCCCTTTCTGTCTTTTCTGCCCTTCCTGCCGGGAATCCAGCCGGGCGCAAACCTGCCGGACTGGATGCCGAAATCAGCGCCGCCGAGCGCGGGAACGCCGCCCTCATGGCGTTTCTCCATCGCTGGCGCTCGCCACGAAAATGCTGCCGTCCTGCGACTCCGCACGGGCGTGGTCGCGCGCCGGAACGGCAGCGCGGCCGTCGCCTGTTTGCACCACGGACGGGGGCGCGGCGGCAGCTCGCGTGTCGTCCGGCCGCATGACGAACAGCGGTGCCTCGCGCCAGTCGGGCTGCGGTGCCGGTGGTTGCAACGGCGCATCCGATGGAGCCGCGCCGCCAAGGATCGGGGCAAGCGCGGCGACATAGGCGCGTGTCTCGGCGGGAAGCGGGCGGCCCGTCGCGCGGTGCTCGTCATAGCGGCCGGGGCCGGCGTTATAGGCCGCAAGCATCGCCGCGACATTGCCGTAGCGGTCGAACATCTCGCGCAGGTAGGCCGTGCCTACGAGGATATTGTCGCGCGGGTCGTAGGGATCGCGGCCGAGGCCATGGCGGACGCGCAGGCCCGCCCATGTGTCGGGCATGACCTGCATCAATCCCATCGCCCCGGCCGACGAAATCGCACGCACGTCGCCCGCGCTCTCGGCGCGCAGCACGGCGCGAATCCAGTGCTCGGGGATGCCGAAACGCTGCGACGCCTCGGAGATGTGCGCCGCAAAGGGATGGGCTGCGGCCGGGCGCTCGACCGGCACGGACTGCGCGACAGCGACGCCCGATCCGATGCAGACTGAAAGCGCCCCCGCCAGCAGCAGGATGGCACAATGCCATGCCGGCCTGTCTCCGTTTCGCCGCCAGCCTGCCAGCGTGCTCGCTGCGGTCAAGGGCAAGGCGCAAGCGCCGGCCGATGGCCGCCCCTGACCTTCGCTGTGCGCGCCGGCCGTCTGGTCGCCGAGCGGGACGAAGGGATGCGACGGCTTTTCCGCGAACAAAGGGATGCCGATCTTTGACCGGGTGGCGGGCCGGACGCGCGCGGCCGTCATTCCTCATCCTCGATCTTCCGGGCGTGCTTCCAACGCAGGGTCCAGACCGATGGATCATCGTTGGACTGGAACAGCTTGGCGCGGATCGGGAACGGGAAGATTGGCCCCTCCAATCGCATCGACACGAACTCGCCAGCGTTCTCGCTGGAGTCTTTCCATGCGGGGCCGGCGTCCGGGCCGTCCTCGCTATCGAGACGCACGCGATAGTCGGGCGCGTTTTTCACGTCGCTCGCTTTGGCCGGGACGATGAACAGCTTTTCGTGGAGGCCGAACGAATGAAGCTCCCCGGCATAGCCGGTTTCGGTGCGGGTGAAGGTGCCTATTTCTGCCATGGGAAATCTCCTGCGATTGGTTTCGGGGGGCGGTTTCAGTGCGTCGGCGCGCGCCACTCGTAGCGGCCGACGCCTTCCTCATCGGTCCAGAGCGGGACCGCTCGGCCGATGACGGAAGCTGCGGGGATGGGTCCGAAATACCGGCCGTCGAGGCTGTCGCGGACCTCCCAATTCATGAGGAAAAGCTGGCCGTCGCCGATGACGCGGCAACCCTGCCAGCCGGGCAGATCGCGGCCGAGGCTGTCGCGCTCCAGCGCATCGCCCATCTCGATCCCGTCAACCGTGATCGTGCGGCCGGTGCGGCAAACCCGCTGCCCCGGCAGGCCGAGGACGCGCTTCAACAGCGGAACGCCTCGCGCGATATAGCCGCGCTCGACCATGAAAGCGGCGAGCGGTTCGGGCGGCATGACGGCGACCAGCTCCGGCACGTCGATCCGCTCGGCCGGCTCGACGGTGTAGAATCCGACCGGTGCGCTGGCGGTGGCGTTCCATATGAGTTTCGTCGGTGTCTTGACCGCGCTTGCGGCGGCGATGCCGATCACCGCCAGCGCCGTCACCGTGAGGGTGCGGCGGCGCGTCATGGCTCGATCCTTCGACGGTGAAGCCAAGCGGCATGTCGCTCGGGCGTGTAGGCGTGCGGTTCCAGATTGGCGGTCAAACGGTTGTGGACGTGCCGCCAGTGATCCGGCGAGGCGTCGGCCGGATCGAGGCCGAGCGCATCCACGGCGTCGATAGCTACAAGCGCACGCTGCACCTTGGGCCAGCCGTCGAGGCGCAACAGGATTTCGCCACCGGGGCGCACGAAGGGCAATGTCTGGAACGGCTCACCGCGCCCGATGGCGCGCACAATGTCGATGCGCGAAACAACCGTGCCATGCTCACCAGATGCCCAACGGACGAAGGCAAAGACGCTGCCCGGCGCGAAGCCGACGACGCTGCGGCGGCGGTCGATGATCTGCTCGTAGCTCTTGCGGCCGAAGCGTATCCAGTGTTCGACCTTGCGTTTCTCGAAGGTCAACTCGACCAATGTGGTGAAGGGCGCAGGCCCGTCCGGCAGCGGACGGCCGTGCGCGCTGCGGTGGGCGCGACGGGTCATTGTTCGTCTCCGGGGATGTGCTGGGGGCTGCGCGGGCGCATCGTGTCGAGCGCGGCCGTCATGGCTCGCCACTTCGGGCAGAACCGGCACCACGCTTCGCCTGCGCGCGCGTCAAAGAAAAAGAGTTAGATTCTCTGTTAGATAAGTTAGCGGTCGGATTCCGCGTTTCAGGCCAAAGAGTTAGCTGCGGTTCGTGCGCCTGATCTGCCGATAGTGCTGCGCCTGATGTGCCGATACCCCGTGCGCCTGATCTGCCGATGGCATTAACAGGGTTATCAACAGTGCCTGTTGATGAGCTTTCGGGGCGGATGCGCAGCAGTTCGCGGCCGTCTTGCCGCTCGATCTGGAGCAGGTAGCCGGGAAGTTGCTGGCGGGCCGCGATCCGGCGCAGGTCGAGCGCAAAGTCGGACGGCCGTGCGAGGCTGCCGGATTTCTGGTGAAGGTGTACGACCTCGAAAATCCAGCCGTGGCGCTGGTGGCCGGCGTGCTTTCTGGCGACGCGGTAAAGCCATCGCTCTATGCCGCCAGTCAGCCGGAAATAGGCCGGGTCGATGGTCAGGACCAGCGAGCGGTCAATGACGCTGTTGTAGAACCATTCGGGCAGGACGAACTCCATGCCCTCGACGCGGCCGGCGCGCGTCGTCATTTCCTCCCACTCGTTGATCCATGAGAATTGCCGGCGACGCCAATGCGGGCCGTTGCGGATGGTGGTTGCAATGACGGTCGATTGCAGCCGCGCCAGCGCGGCTTTCAGAAGCCGATATTGGTGATTGCCGGTCGGCCGCCCGATGGCGCGCAAAAGATGGTAGGGCGTAAACCGGACAAAGCGCGACGTGGTGTGGCCGTTGTTCTCGGCCGCGACGATCTGCGAGGCCGCCCATATTAGCACATCGGCGTCCCAAATGGTCGCCATGCCGTGCTCGGGCATGCCGAACACCTGCACCTCTATGTCGGCGGCCTTGTAGAGAATTGGCTTGCTGCGCGGGGTCTTCGCCAGCGAGAAGAACGGCCGTTCCATCAAGTCGCGCTGGTCGCGCGGCGGCGCGTCGCCCGTTGCGACCACAAAGGGGTCTAGTCGGCTGCGCTCGCTGCCCTCGCCCGGCAACGCGGGGTCGTGATCGTCCTCGCGCAGCATCTAGCAGTCGCCCCGTTCTTCGGGCGTGAGGGGACGCGCGGGAAAGACGGTGCCGGCGGTCTTTTCGCGGGTGGATTTGCGCTCGCCCGCCGCGCTCCAGTCTTCCAGATCGCGGACGGTGTAGAGGACGCGACCGCCGACCTTGCGATAGGTCGGGCCGGTGCCATAGGTGCGATGCTTCTCAAGGGTGCGGATGGATATGCCAAGGAAGCGCGCGGCTTCCTTGGTGCGCAGCAGGCGCGGCGGCAGGCCCGCAAGCGGGTTGGGCATGGATCACCTCCAGTCGGGATTGGGCTGCCGGGGGCGGCAGCGGACCGTGGCGAAACATGGCGAGGGATCGGCGGCGCGTAGCGTGCCGCATTTGCGCCTATGCGCTAGCGGCACCCCCCTTCGGGGCGGCGCGGCTAATAGTTGAGGGATTTCAGCGGCTCATCGCCTGCCGCATTGAATAGGCGAAGACATTCGCACGCGGTTCGGCTAAGAATGTGGGTGGAGCAGACGCGCTGCTCTGGGGCGTCGAAACCCCTCTGTTACCGGTTGGTGCCGGCCGTGACGGCACCAAACTCCTTGACCTTATGGTCGGGGAGCCTGTGGCGTATACAACAGGCTTTCCGAGCTAAAGGCCATGGGGCCGTGTAACAGCGGTTTCGAACTCCCCGATCACCAAGAGTCAGAGAGAATCGTTTGCGGGGGCGCACCGCAGACAAAGCCTCTCGGATGCGGGGAATGACTATGCGGGTTCCCGTCGAACTCGATCCCGATGTGGACGATGAAGCGCCGACCGGCGACACCATAACCGTCTATGATGAACGGCATTACGTCACCTATCTGCGTTTGCTGGATGCAAAGGCCGAGGGCGCGGACTGGAAAGAAGTCGCGCGAATCGTGCTTCACCGTGATCCGGTCGCTGAGGAACTGCGGACCCGCCGTTGCTGGCAAAGTCATCTCGAACGCGCGCAATGGCTATCGCGTGAGGGCTATCGGAAGATTCTGGAGCAGGCGGCAGCCAATAAGGCGTGAGGGCCACGCCTCCCGATCAACGCTTGCCGGGCTTGATCGGGTAGTGAAGCAGCAGGCGATAGCCGCCGCGCATCATTTTGATACCGTGCGCGACCAGGCGGCGGGCCTTGTTCTTGCGCGGATCGTTCTCAAAATCTTCCTTGGTGCCGCGAAAGCCGAGCAGGACTTCGGCGATGGTGCGATAGCTCTCGCCGCGCAGCCGGGCGTCGAGAGCGCGCAGGGACAGGATATGCCATTGCCGGAGCTGGGCGGGAACAACCCGGAAGTCGGCACCGGGCGCGCGGCCGTTGAGGGACCGCCAAAGGCGGCGGGCGGCGTGGGCGCGCAACTCCAGAAAGGAATCCATCGGAAGGGCGACGGCATAAAATGCGGCGGCGTCTGGCACCGCCTCGGGTAGCCAGAATTGATGTGCGACGCCATCCAGCTGCCAGATGCCGTGCCAGCCATCGGAAGCACGGCGCAGGTCGAGGCCGTCGAGATGGGCCAGCGTCAATATCGGTTCGGTGTCGTCGTCCCCATGCGCGACCGGCGACAGCATCACGGCTTGCGGTTGAAGGCTCGGACTCCAGATCGGTGCCGGCTGGTCATGCGGCGCGTCGGGGTCGCACGGAAAATCGTAAACCCCAGCGATCCGCGAACGCATCAAGGTCGGGGCCGGACGATCCCCCGGTCACGATGGTCTGGAAGTCCTGACGATAATCGCCATTGCGGCGCAGATATTCCCAAGCGAAACCAGCGGCAGGGATGTATTTTGTGTGCCCGTATGCCGCCGGAGACCGCCAATCGATGCTGAGCATGGCGTCACCTCCCCAAGCCGGGATGCTGGGCAGCGCCCGGCAAAAAGAGGTTCAAGGATCACTGGAAATATAGAAGCCGCTCAAAGCAGATACCTTGAGCGGCTAAGCCGATCATTTTTGGTGTTTTTGGCTTGGCGACAGCCGGTGATTCCGCGATGCCTGTCCCTATGAGCACGGACAGGCAGTCATGTTCTCATCTGCTGGAAAACACATGCACCTCGCCGTGCCCGGTTTCGATGGTGAAAAGGTCGCCGCTCAACTCGGCGTCGTGCGCCATCGCCTGCCAATCGACATAGTAGCGCAGCGCCTCGGGAATAGTGATGCTCTCGTTGGTCAGTTCCTCCATATAATCGGCGAGACTGGCAAACTGACCATGATAGCAGTCCTGCAAGGCGGTTTCGGCTTGGTCTATGTCGCCGCTGAACTGCTCCAATAGGCCCGCGCCGAGTGCGCCATGCTCTGCGATTACAGCGGCCATCCGCGCCACGCTGTCGATGCCGGCATACTCGGAGATGCTGACGCCCTCGAAGCCCTCATAGTCGTGAATGGCGTATTCCTCCGCCTCCGTGACAGGTGAACGGGCAAGCATCGCGGCAATCTGGTCCCTGATCTGGTCGACGTCCTGATCCGCGTCGATCCAAGCCCCATGCAGATAGCCATTGTTGTAGGCGGCAAGGCAGGCGACATAGATGCGGAGATTGCTGTCGGATATGTTGGTCATGTCTCTGATCCTCGGGTCTGAAGGTCAGCGAAGCGGAACGCCGCGCCTGATCTTCTGGCCGTCGCCGAGACTGGGGGGTGCAAGGCGCAGGGGCGGCCGGGACGGAGGGGGATCACCCGGCCTGCACGAAACGGAGGAACGATGTGGAGGAAGGCTGGGGAGACCGTCCCGGCCGAGCGTTAGCGATCCCTTGCGCCGCGCGGGGGGCAGCACCCCAAGCAACTCGCCCGGTGTGAGCTGTAGCGGGAGGCGGGCAGAAAGCTGGACCAGGATGTGCAAAGCCGCTGAACCTAGAATCCGAGCATCCTGATCGCCGTTTTTGTTATTATGTCGCGATATCGTTGGTATCGCTTAGGAATTGATCATCAGCCATACTAACCGAATCGGTCCCCAAAGAGACTGGCGAGAGGGCGCGCTTGGACATTCATGAGCTTAAACTGCTGTTGCAACAGCATCTTACAGACGGCCTAGTAACGGTTGTCGGCTCGGGTCTGTCATGTGCGGAAGGGCTGCCGGGTATGGGCGAATTAGCTACCCATCTCGATGCGACTGTGACAGCAGGCTTGGCGGCAGCGGAGGTAGATCGGTGGAACGACATTTCACCGCTTCTGCCGACCAAGGGCCTCGAAGCGGCTCTACTGGAAGTGCCACCGACGACAGGACTGGAAGTCGCAATCGTTGCGCGCACGGCTGAACTGATCGCTATGCGTGAGCGCCAAATCGTTGCTGGAGTTTTCTCGCGGACCCGCACGCTTCGTTTTACCGGGCTTGTCAAGCACTTGTTAAAACCTCATACGGGGCTTCCGGTCGTTACCACCAACTATGATCGTTTGGTTGAGGTCGCCGTGGAAGAAGCAGGCCTCGGCGTCGATACGTTGTTCGTCGGCCATTTTGCAGGTGAGTTGAACGAGCAGGAAAGCCGCTTGAGCTTCTGCCGGGAGGTGACGCTGAAAGGCGGACGAGCACAATATCGTTATCGTCCGCGCGCCAATATCTTCAAACCTCATGGCAGTCTCGATTGGTATCACCGCGACGGGAAGCCCGTACGCTACTCTGGCGATCTCGATCTACCGCGGCTCATCATCACGCCGGGGTTGAACAAGTTTCGCAACGGCTACGAAAGTCCGTTCGACCGCCATCGGGAACGGGCAAATTCGGCGATCGACCGTGCCAGCCGCTTTCTCGTGATCGGCTATGGCTTTAACGACGATCACCTGGAAACTCACCTTACGCCCCGTATCCGCAGTGGCGTGCCCACGCTCCTTTTGACCTACGGACTCTCGGATAACGCCGTGAAGCTCGTAAACGAGTGCGGCAATGTCATCGCGATTCAGCGCGCCGAACAAGCAGGCGTTTCCGGCTCTGGCGTCTTTGTCGCCGGCGTCGAGACATTCTTTCCCGGTCTAGACCTGTGGGATCTGGGCTCATTCGTTGCAGAGGTGCTTGAACCATGACTGAAGCCGCTCTCCAATTTGCTGACGAGGATAAAATCGGACGCGTCGCGTCGGTCGATACCAGCCGTGTTGCGATCGATGTGACGAACTCCGTTCTGCTCACGCGGATCGGCATCGGACAGCTCATCGCCATTCGCGGCGCGACGGAGCGCGAATATCTCATCGCCATGACCGAGCGCGTCACCCGCAGCGTCAGGGAGGAATTGCCCGGCCCGGACGATGAAGATGCCGATGGCGGGCTTTTGGCGGCGGTGCCGACCGACCTGATCCAAGGCGTGTTGATTGGGACATTCAGAACGGTGGAGGGTGATCGTAGGAATACCTTCAAGCGCGGTGCCGATAGCTTTCCGCAAATCGATAGAGACTGCTTCGTCATCGAAGGCGGGAACCTTCAACGCTTCATGGGCATCCTCGGAGCCGGTTTCTCCGCCGATGAAAGGCTCAAGCTCGGCACGTTCGTCGCGGATCGCACGGCCGACGCGATTGCCAGTGGCGACAAGTTCTTCCAGCGCCACGCAGCAATTCTCGGTAGTACTGGATCAGGTAAAAGCTGGGCGGTTGCGCTGATCCTTGAACGGGCCGCGAAGCTAAAATTTCCGAACATCATCGTGTTCGACATGCATGGCGAATATGCCCCCTTGGCGGACAAAGCGAATGGAGGATTTGCCACGCGCTTCCGCATTGCTGGTCCCGGCGATCTGGAAAATCCGGGCGACGACACGCTATTCCTGCCGTACTGGCTGCTTAATCGCGATGAAATGCTGTCGATGATCCTCGATCGCAGCGACCAGAACGCCCCCAATCAGGCGTCACGGTTCACTCTGCATGTCCGCTCTCTAAAAGGACAGACCCTCGACGCCGAGGGTAAGGCAAACATCAAGAAAACATACACCGTCGATTCACCGATACCCTACGATGTGAAACAATTAGTCGGGCTTCTGAACACAGACAACACCACAAAAGGCGTTGGTAAGACTGGACCGGTGAAGGGGGAATGGGAGGACAAGCTGACGCGGTTCCTGTCGCGCCTCGAAGCAAAGCTGGACGATCGTCGCTACGGTTTCATGTTCGCACCGCCACCTGCTGCGATGAAATACGACTGGCTTTCAGCGCAGATGCTCAAACTGCTGCAATCTGGCGATGACACAGGCATCAAGGTTATCGACTTCTCCGAAGTGCCCGCCGACGTACTCCCCGTGGTGACGGGGACGCTGGCGAGGCTACTTTATGATGTTCAGTTCTGGATGAGCGGGAAGACCCGGACGCCGGTTACGCTGCTCTGCGACGAGGCGCATCTTTATCTTCCGGTTCGCGATGACGCTGACGCGGTCCAGCGTCAAGCCCTCGGATCATTCGAGCGAATCGCCAAGGAAGGCCGTAAATATGGCTTCTCGTTGTTGGTGGTGAGTCAGCGCCCGTCGGATGTCAGCCGGACGATCCTGAGCCAGTGCAATAATTTCTTGGCTCTGCGCCTGACGAATGAAACCGATCAGGGCGTCATCAAGCGCCTGATGCCGGATTCGCTGGCGGGGCTGACGAGCATTTTGCCGTTACTTGATACGGGTGAGGCGCTGTTGTTGGGTGATGCGGTTCTTCTACCAACGCGGATCAAGCTCGATATGCCCAAAGTGGCACCCGATAGCGCTACGCGGGATTTCTGGAAGGAATGGGGATCTGCCAAACCGGATGATGCGGCCATCGCGTCGGCTATCGAATGCCTGCGGGGGCAATCTCGAAACGGCTGATTTGTAATCATGAAGGTACAGGCACTGCCTTGGCCAGAGCCATATCTGTCGCCGACAGTAAAAACAACGCGCTGACACGGGCTTCAATACGTTCGCGCAGCGCGACCGCGTTGCGCTCATGGAGCGTTTTCTGGCGCGGTGTGCGTGCCGCCAGTATGGCATCGTTGGCGTCGATCAGCTGACGAACCAGCGTTTCAATCTCGGTGCGCTGCACCAGCGTCGCCGGCGGAATCGGCAGATGCTCGATGAACTGCTTGCCGTGAGAATAGTAACCGCCCCGGAAGGGGCTTGTGTGCGTCCTGACCATCGCTTCGCTCAGGGGATGATGCAGCACCGCCAGCAGGAAGAAATTGCTTTCCGGTGCGCCGTCCTGCGGGCGGATCATGTAATACGGGCCGTTCCCGCCGCCAGTCATCATGATGTTGCTTTCGTCGTAAGCATAGCGGGCTTCGAGCGAGAGAATGGGAAGGATGATCTTCGGGCTGTCGAACTTCGTCAGGCTTTGGGAGCGGCCAAATTGGTAGAATTGCCGATCGGCGGCGGTGCCGCCGACGACATTGCGGCGCTCCAGTTCGGCCTTCCGCGCCGTCAGATACGCGAAGCACACGGGGAAGCGCCGCGCCATGTCTGCCGGTTGGATCAGCCGGGCCGTGGTGCGGGCAGCATGGACGATCTCATAAGGGAAGATCATCCATGCGTTCGCTTCGGCCCGTGTAAAGGGATAGAGCTTGGCATCATGCAGGCAGGGCCGGAGAATGCCGCGCTCGATCGGCCAGTCCCTGCCGTCCCATCGTAGCGTTACCGTGTCGGCCGTCTCGGCCGCCGCGCGGAAAATATAGATCGGATCGGCGCTGGTCTGGACGCCGACGAAGATTTCCGCCGCGTTCCCCAGCTCGCGGCCGCAGGCCGCCCGCACACGCGCGAACAGCGCGCGCGTGTCGTCGTCCGCGAACTGCCAAGGATCATCCGTCAGTTCGGCCGCCGGCAGCACATTCCGGGGGCCCGGCGTCCCGTAGCGCCACGGCTCCAGAGCCTCGACGCGCTCCACCATCACATCGGCCTTGCCCTGCCGGTCGAGGATCAGCAGGCAGGTGTAATTCGCCGCCTGCCGCCCGAAGACCTGCTGCACGCCGAAATGCACGATCTCTTCAAGGATATGGTTGGCCGTCACTAGATGGCGGAGCGCACGCCCTGCCTGAATCGTCATGAATTTGTGCGGGATGATGACGCCAAGCCGCCCGTCCGGTCGGACAAGAGACAAGGACCGCTCGATAAACAGCGCATACTTGTCGAAATTGTCCTGCCGCGCTGTCGTGTAGGGCGAGGCGGCGTTTTGATAGAAAGCGGCTTCTTCCGGGGAATACGCCTGCATGTTCTGGATGCGGATATAGGGCGGGTTCCCCACGATCACGTCAAACCCGCCCCGCGCCGTTTCGGCGGGGAACTCGTCGGCCCACGAGAATGGGTTGACCTTCTCCAGCAACTGGGCCGGCAGCGCACCCCGCGCGGCCGTCCATTCCGCTTGACTGACGAGGCTGTTGCCCGCCCGCAGCGTTCCGTCCAGCTCCGGAAGGGCCGGCGTGCCAGTGCGCCCAACGTAATCGCGGAGACCGGCCGCGCCTTCGTCCTCGATCAGCTTCAGGAGAAGGCTGAAGCGGGCCACCTCTACGGCATTGGCATCAATGTCCACGCCTCGGACATGGGCAAGCAGAATGCGGCGCTTTTCCTCGAAGGTGAGCCGCCACAGTCCTGCCCCGGCTTCGTAGATCGTCCGACCGACATGCGCCGCGCGGTCGTTGGCCTGATACCAAGCCAGATAATGGTCGGTCAGGAACTCGAACACCGAGAGCAGGAAGATGCCGGAGCCGCAGCAAATGTCGGCAACCGTGAACACCGCCAGATCGGTCGGGGCCTTGCCGGCGAGGCGCGGGCCAAGCGTGCGCTGAACGATGGCGTCAACGATGTAGCGGGGCGTCGGCACCACGCCACCGCTTTCCCGGACTTCCGGCTTGCTGGAGATCTCGACCGCGCCGGCAGCGTCGATCGTGATGATCTCGCCCAGGAACTGCTCGTAAATTTCACCAAGCACTTCGGTTTCGACCACGGCGAAGGTATATGGACTCTGCGGATAATATAGCTCGTTGATGATCCCGCTCAGCACATCATCGCTTACGCGGACGCCCAGCCGGGCGTCATCGAGAAGCCGGAACAGGCCGGAATCGTAGAAGGCATCCGCTCGCCGCAGCTCCGCCAGTAAGGCATTGAAACTGCCGTCGCCGGCAGCGAGGTCGCGCAGGGTTTCATAGCGTTCAATGTCGCGGTCTTCACAGATGCGCAGGAATACGATCCGCAAAAGAAAAAGCTGCACCGCATAGGTAAGTTCTTCCGGCGAGAGGCCGGGCGTGTTGCAGTGAATGTCCTGCGCCAGCCGCTCGCGCCACGAACGCACCTGGCGGAGGAAGAAATCGTCGAACTGTTCCGCCCCATGGCGCGTCACATCGACGGAGAAACGCCGGTCGAAATCACCCGAATAGACCGCCGCGCGGGAGAGCAGCGGCCACAGCTCGTCAAAGCGAGCCTCGAGCTCGTCGTAGCGCACCAGCAGAATGCGCGCGACATTCGCTTCGTCGGTCAGGTCGGGCTTGGGCTTACAGTCATAGACCGCAAGTTGATGGAAGTTGGTCAGCACCGCGATCGGCAGGCTGGCGGAATATCCGTAACGCCGCGTCTGAAACGCCGCGTCCCGGTTGCGGTCGATATGGATGCTCGGCTTTTTGGCTTCGACGAACAGCTTGCGTTGGCGGGCAAGGCGCAGTTCATAGTCCGGCTTCTTGGAGAGCCGCTCTTCGCCAACCTCAACCGTGGCCTCTTCAATGACTTCCCGCAGGCCAAGAGGCTGGCCAGCCGCATTGTGCACGTCCCATCCGAACGCCGCGAGTAATGGCGTGATGAAGTCGGTGCGGGCCTGCGTCTCGTTATAGACGGCGCGCAGATAGTCTGCTTCGTTGCGCCTGAAGCTCTGAACCAGCTCGCCGACCCGAGCGCGCGCGGCTGCCTTCAGGTCTGGACCGGTCATATCGCCTGTTTCCGCGTACCGCGCCGGCGCGAATTGCGACGGTCCCTCATCTGTGTCCAAACGCTTTTCAGAAGGTCGCAGTCTGCGGCGCTCAGGCCCATATGCTCGCGTAAGATAATTTTCGCGTTTTCCTCAAGCACCGCGTCCAAACGTCCGGCGCGGACAAGTTGATCGACGTCTTTAAGTGGCATGGCGCCGTTGAGCTTCGCCGGCATCAATAGCCGCTCGGCTTCGGTCGCTCCAGCTCTAATACGCCGCCGCCATAGCTACGCCCCTCGATCTCGGCCGAAGCGGCTGTAAGCCATGTATAGGTATTGGCGATCACCCGCTCCGGCTTCGCACCATGGCTGCGCATCCGGTGGATTGTGTCGGTGGAGGTCGCCCCTGAAGCATTCAACACCATGCGCGGAAAGTCATAAATTTGCCGGAAGGCAAAGCCATCCGGCACCCAAACAGAAGGTACCAGATACCACGGTTTGCGGATTGAGCATTTGTATCCCTTGTGGAACTCCTTCCGTTCGCCATCCTCAATGTATTGCCGTAACTTAGCACTCAATTCGCTGGCCTGTGCCGCGCTGATATTGAGCAGATGCACGCGGTTTCCATCGGCGGCAAGGGATATCCAATCGGCCTTGCCGAGCTGGCTTCCTTTGAGCTGCACGGAACGCGACACTAAAGGTGTCGTGTAGCCTTCAAGGCCGAAGTCTTTGACCTGATCAGTTGAAAGTACGAAAAACTCATTCTTACCCGTGACCACGCCCACGTCGATACTTGCGTGTGTGGACATGGAGGAGGTGATTTCTGCATCGCGTAGCTCACGCATGAAAGAAATCTGCCGGTTGTCTAGGAAGTATTTCAGCCACTTCTCACTGTCATGGCAAATGATCTTCGGTTCGGCCCGATCGAGCAGCAGGGCGGGCCGGATGTCGGTGATGTCGGCCACCGTCTCCGCCGCCGTCAGCGCGACCCGGCAGGTGTTGTCTTCGGTTGCGGCGGCCAGTGCGCCATCTGCCAGCAGCAGCACAACCTCCTGTTCAGCGTTCTCAAAGAACAGCTCGTTGCAGGCGATAACGTCGATACGCTCGAAATGATCTGTCAGGTACGACCGGAGTTGAGCAGCATAGGTGACTTGTAGAATTTCCGCCGGCAGGACGAGCGCCAAGCGGCCACCCGGTTTTAGGCTGGCCGTCGCCGCAACGACGAACGGCACCCAGATGTTGGTCAGACGGTTCGGTTTCAGCCCCTGATCGCCCATGATCGCCATGGCGCGGGCGCGGTGCGGTTCGGGGAAAGACTGATAACGAATAAAGGGAGGATTGCCCACGATCACGTCGAAAGCGGGTTGATCGGTTCCCTGCCACCAACCGAAGAAATCCGAGTTGCAAACGATTTTGTCCGCGGCTTTTCCGAGATCGGGGCGCAGGCGTTCCGTCGCCGCGCGCGCTTCTGCGGTGACGATCTCAACACCGGTGAGGTGATGTGGAATCTTCGCAGGTGTCACGCCCAACGACAAAAGTCTCTGGGCGGCTGCTTCCAAGAAAGCGCCATCACCACAGCTCGGCTCCAGTACGGTGTCATCAGCAGACTGGATCGCCCATTCACAAAGCCACGCTGCGACCTGTGCAGACGTGTAGTAGCCACCTCGCAACTTGTCTTTGTCTAGGTCAGCAAAGCGACCGCGCGGTGACACTGTAGAGGCGGCAACCTTTGACTTAGGAGCGCGGGGTTTGGTGGTGCGAGCGGAAGTCATTCTTTCCCCATATGAAGCAGAGGCATGTCTTCCTTGAGGAGACGGTCAACCGCTTCGCGGACGACCCATGCTACTGATACTCGATTCTTGCGGGCTATCTCGTTTAGCTCCCTATGCTGCTCCGCTGTCAGGCTGACTGACAGGCGATGGGCCGACTTGTCATCGTGGACATGTGGTGCGTTTTGCATAGCGGCTCTAAAGTGATTTGCCTTTGCACCACCTTGCACCACATCGGTGCAAGGCGCAACGCGGCCCTCGACTACCTCGACCGATTTTCTGCCGAAGCAGATGTAGCCCGACGCATCGTCCCTGGATGTTTGTAAGCACATATCCAGGTCACCTAAATTTATGCCAGACGCCACCCTCCAGTCGTAAGACCGCCGCCGATCAGCTTTCCTCGAAAGAGGGGCTTTAGAGGGCTATAGCGTAGACGTAGTTATCATCATCGCCCGGCGTGGCGCGCCATTCTTCTTTTCCCGGTCCCGTTCCCGCGCCGGCCTCGTCTGCGCCTCCCCATAGATTTTTTGATCACTGGAGAAAAAGTTTATCGATTTTCCTTTTGCGCTCGCCTGGCCTAGGGTTGCGGCCTGACCAGCGATAAACGGAGGAAAATCATGGACGGTGAACAGGACGGCGGTTGCCCGATGAAGAAGCAAGGGGCCATGCGCTCCCTGCTGGGACGCACCAACCGTGATTGGTGGCCCAACCAGCTTTCGCTGGAGATTCTGCATCAGCAGGGGATCAACGGCGATCCCATGGGCGACGACTTCGACTACGCCGAGGCTTTCAAGGCCCTGGACTATGATGCGGTCAAACGTGACCTGCACGCCCTGATGACCGACAGCCAGCCCTGGTGGCCGGCGGACTACGGCCACTACGGCCCCTTCTTCATCCGCATGGCCTGGCATTCGGCCGGCACCTACCGCACCGGCGACGGCCGCGGCGGCTCGAGCTCGGGCTCGCAGCGCTTCGCACCCCTGAACAGCTGGCCGGACAACGCCAATCTGGACAAGGCCCGGCGCCTGTTGTGGCCCATCAAGCAGAAGTACGGCGCCCAGCTGTCCTGGGCGGATCTGATGATCATGGCCGGCAATGTGGCCATTGAATCCATGGGCGGGCCCGTATTCGGCTTCGGCGGCGGCCGCGCTGACATCTGGGAGCCCGAGAAGGACATCTACTGGGGCACCGAGGAGGAGTGGGTCGGCTCGGAAGGCGCCCCGACCCGCATCCAGCCCGACAAGGAAATGGTGCTTGAGAACCCGCTGGCCGCCATCCAGATGGGTCTGATCTACGTCAATCCGGAAGGCCCGGGCGGCAATCCCGACCCGCTCCAGTCCGGCCGCGACATTCGCGAGACCTTCGCCCGCATGGGCATGAATGACGAGGAGACCGTCGCCCTCACCGCCGGCGGCCACACCTTCGGCAAGTGCCACGGGGCCGGCGACGCCTCCAAGATCGGGGCCGAGCCCGAGGGCGCCGATATCGCCCAGCAGGGCCTGGGCTGGCAGTCCGGCCACGAGAGCGGCATGGGCGACCACACCATCACCTCGGGCCTCGAAGGCGCCTGGACCCCCACGCCGATCCAGTGGGACATGACCTATTTCGAGATGCTGCTGGACCACGAGTACGAACTGGTCCGCAGCCCGGCGGGCGCGCAGCAGTGGCAGCCGGTCGGCAATCCCGAGGACACGCTGGCCCCGGCCGCGCACACCCCTGGCAAGCGCGTCCCGACCATGATGACCACGGCCGACATGGCCATGAAGATGGACCCGGAGTATCGCAAGATCTCCGAGCGCTTCCGCGCCAATCCGGACCAGTTCGCCGACGCCTTCGCCCGCGCCTGGTTCAAGCTGTGCCACCGCGACATGGGCCCCAAGGCCCGCTACCTGGGCCCGGAAGTCCCGGCCGAGGACCTGATCTGGCAGGACCCCATCCCGCCGCTGGACCACCCGGTGGTGGACGCCAACGACATCAGGACGCTGAAGGGCAAGATCGCGGACTCGGGCCTGAGCGTGTCCGAGCTGGTCACCACCGCCTGGGCATCGGCCTCGACCTATCGCGGATCGGACCACCGGGGCGGCGCCAACGGCGGCCGCATTCGTCTGGAGCCGCAGCGCAGCTGGAAGGTCAATCAGCCGGAGCAGCTGGCGAAGGTTCTGCAGGTCTATGAAGGCATCAAGGCCGACTTCGACGCCTCGGCCGCGGGCGGCCGCAAGGTCTCCATCGCCGACCTGATCGTCCTGGGCGGCTCCGTCGGCATCGAGCAGGCGGCGAAGGCCGCGGGTCACGAGGTGGAGGTTCCCTTCACCCCCGGCCGCACCGACGCCAGCGCCGAACAGACCGACGCCGACGGCTTCGACGTTCTGGAGCCGAAGGTCGACGGTTTCCGCAACTATCTGGGCGTGCGCTACACCGTGCCGACCGAGGAAGTGCTGATCGACCGGGCCCAGCTGCTGGGCCTCAGCGCCCCGCAGATGACGGT
Organism: Brevundimonas abyssalis TAR-001; assembly: GCF_000466985.1. Classification (GTDB taxonomy): domain Bacteria; phylum Pseudomonadota; class Alphaproteobacteria; order Caulobacterales; family Caulobacteraceae; genus Brevundimonas; species Brevundimonas abyssalis. The sequence goes on along the minus strand of NZ_BATC01000004.1, from coordinate 54,956 downwards.
TCTGGTGGGCGGCCTGCGGGTGCTGGGGGCCAACCATGGCGGCTCGAAGCACGGCGTGCTCACCGACCGTCCCGGTCAGCTGACCAACGACTTCTTCGTCAACCTGCTCGACATGGGTACGGCCTGGAAGGAAGTGGACGACCGGGGCGACGAGGTCTTCCTCGGCACCTGCCGCAAGTCCCACGAAGAGAAGTGGACCGCCACCCGTACGGATCTGGTGTTCGGCTCCAACTCGCAGCTGCGCGCCCTGTCGGAGGTCTATGCGGCCTCGGACGCCAAGGCGAAGTTCGTCAAGGACTTCATCGCGGCCTGGGTGCAGGTCATGAACGCCGACCGCTTCGACCTGGCCCCGGCCCTGCGCCGCGCGGCCTGATCCGGATCCGCCGCCGCGTCGGGATCGTCCCGGCGCGGCGGTGATCAGGGTGGAGCGCCGCCGCCCCTCGCCTTGTGGCGGACGTCCGCATGAGGCAAAGCCCCGCCATGCGCATCGCCTTCATGGGAACCCCCGACTTCGCCGTGCCGTCGCTGGCCGAGCTGATCGCCGCCGGACACGAGATCGTGGCCGTCTATTCACAGCCGCCCCGGCCCCGGGGGCGAGGCCAGAAGCTGACCTCCTCGCCGGTCCACGCCTTCGCCGAGAGCATGGGCCTGCCGGTGTTCACGCCAGACAGCATGAAGGCGCCCGACGCCATCGAGACCTTCCGCTCGCTGGATCTGGATGCGGCGGCGGTGGTGGCCTACGGCCAGATCCTCAAGACCGGGGTGCTGGAGGCGCCGCGTCTGGGCTGTTTCAACCTGCACGGCAGCCTGCTGCCCCGCTGGCGGGGCGCGGCGCCCATCCAGCGCGCCATCATGGCCGGCGACCGCCAGACCGGCGTTCAGATCATGCGCATGTCCGAAGGTCTGGACGAGGGCCCGATCCTGCTGTCCGAGGTTATGGACATTCGCGACGACGATACCGCCGCCACCCTGTCGGACCGCATGGCCCACGTTGGCGCCGGGCTGTGGCCCCGCGCTCTGGCGGCCATCGAGCGCGGGGGCGCAACTCCGGTGGAACAGACGGGCGAGCCCACCTATGCGAAAAAGATCACCCCCGCTGAGGCGCGCATCGACTGGTCCCGTCCGGCGGCCGAAGTCGACTGTCACATCCGCGGCCTCTCACCCTTCCCCGGCGCCTGGTTCGAGGGGCCGGACGGCGCCCGCATCAAGGCGCTGATGTCCCGCGTAGAGGATGGCTCGGGCCCGGCCGGACACGCGCTGGACGACCGTCTTCTGATCGCCTGCGGGACCGGCGCGGTGCGCCTGGCGCGGGTCCAGCGCGAGGGCAAGGGGGCGCAGGCGACCGAGGAGTTTGTGCGCGGTTACGCCATCGCGTCAGGAACGGTGCTGGGCTGATGCCGCGCTATCGTCTGACGCTGGAGTACGACGGCTCGGTCTTCAACGGCTATCAGGCCCAGGACAACCTGCCGACGGTGCAGGGGGTGGTGGAAGCGGCGATTCTGGCCTTCTGCGGCCAGGCCATCCGGTTGCAGGCCGCGGGGCGGACAGACACCGGCGTCCACGCCACAGGTCAGGTGGTGCACGCGGACCTGGACAGGGACTGGCCCGCCCGGACCGTGATGAACGCGCTCAACGCGCACATGATCGCGGCGCCCGTGTCCGTGCTGGCCTGCGAGATCGGCGGGCTGGATGACCGGGGCGAGGAGTGGCACGCCCGGTTCTCGGCGCGCGAGCGGCGCTATCTGTACCGCATCCTCAACCGCCCGGCCCCGCCCGCCCTCGACAAGGGCCGGGTGTGGCATGTGAAGAAGCCGCTGGACGTGGACGCCATGCAGGCCGCGGCGCAGGTCTTCGTGGGCCACCACGACTTCACCACCTTCCGCGATGTGAACTGCCAGTCGAAGTCGCCGGAGAAGACCCTGGACGTGGCCCGGGTCACCCGCACCGGCGAGGAGGTTCACCTGACCTTCGCGGCCCGGTCGTTCCTGCACCGGCAGGTGCGCTCCATGACCGGCACCTTGGCCGAGGTGGGCGCCGGCCGCTGGACCCTCGAGGACGTGCGCGCGGCGCTGGACGCGCGTGACCGCGCCGCCTGCGGCCCCGTGGCCCCGTCCTGCGGCCTGTATCTGACCGGCGTGGGCTACTGAGCGATCAGCAGCTGCCCTGAACGGTGCACTGCACGCCCTGGCCTGCGGCCTCCAGATCCTGGCCCACGCCGCGCACGGTGTTGCAGGCGGACACGGTCAGGGTGAGGGCGGCGATGGCGAGTACGGCGATCTTGCGCATGGGAAATCTCCACGAAAATTCGATAGCGGAATGTCCAGCTTCGCCGTGGGTTCCGCAAGCGCAATAGGCGCCGCCGCACGCGATCTGCTAGTCACCGTGGCCATGACGCAAACCCGCTCCCAGCCGCAAGGCACCGCCGCCCGCCGCCTCGTCGAGACCCTCGTCGTGAACGGCATCGACACCGTGTTCTGCGTGCCGGGCGAAAGCTATCTGGCCGTTCTGGACGCCCTGGCCGACGTGAAGGACCAGATTCGGGTCGTCACCTGCCGCCACGAGGCGGGCGCCGCCAACATGGCCGAGGCCTATGGCAAGCTGACCGGCAAGCCGGGCCTCTGCATGGTCACCCGCGGGCCGGGCGCCACCCATGCTTCGATCGGCGTGCACACGGCGCATCAGGACTCCACGCCCATGATCCTGTTCGTGGGCCAGATCGCCCTGACCGATCGGGGACGTGGCGCCTTTCAGGAGGTGGACTACCGCGAGGTGTTCGGCGGCCTGGCCAAATGGGCCACCGAGATCGAGACGCCTGCCCGGACGGTCGAGATCGTGGAGCGCGCCTTCGCCACCGCCCTTCAGGGCCGCATGGGCCCGGTGGTCGTGGCCCTGCCCGAGAACATCCTGCACGACGACGGCGGACCGGCCCCGGTCCGCGCCGTAACGCCCGCGCGCTCGGCCCTGCCCGCCGCCTTTGTGGCGCAGGTGCGCGAGACGCTGGCGAAGGCCGAACGCCCCCTGCTGGTGCTGGGCGGGTCCGGCTGGACACAGGAGGCCTCGGACGCGGTGGCAGGGTGGTGCGAGCGCATCGGCCTGCCGGTCAGTCTGTCGTTCCGGCGCAAGGACATTCTGAAAAACGACCACCCCTGCTACGTGGGCGACCTGGGTCTGGGCTGCAATCCGAAGCTGATCGCCCGGGCGAAAGGCGCGGACCTGATCATCGCCGTCGGCGCCCGGCTGGGCGAAAACCCCACCCAGGGCTACACCCTGTTCGAGCGCGAGGGTCTGGCCGACCGGCTGATCCATATCCACCCCGGCCCCGAGGAGCTGGGCCGGGTCTGGCCGACCCTGCTGTCGGCGGCGGCGGACAATTCCCTTGCCGCCCTGGCGCTTTCAGAGATCGATCCGGGCCGCACCTGGCATGACGAGGCCGCGATCGGTCACGGGGACTATCAGGCGTTCTCCACCCCGGTCCCGGTCACCGGCGCGGTGAACATGAGCGAATGCATGGCGCATCTCAACGACGCCGTGCCGCCCGACGCCGTGGTCACCAACGGGGCGGGCAATTTCGCCGCCTGGCTGCACCGCTTCTATCGCCACAAGGCGTGCCGCACCCAGCTGGCGCCCACCTCGGGGGCCATGGGCTACGGCTTTCCCGCCGCCATCGGGGCCAAGGCCGTGCATCCGGACCGCGAGGTCATCTGCATCGCCGGCGACGGCGACTTCATGATGCTGGCCCAGGAGCTGGCCACGGCGGTCCAGCACGGGCTGAACATCATCACCGTGGTGGTGGATAACGGGACGTACGGCACCATCCGCATGCACCAGGAAGGCCACTATCCGGGCCGGGTCATCGCCACCGACCTGAAGAACCCGGACTTCGTGAAATATGCCGAGGCCTTCGGCGCGTTCGGGGTGCGCTGTGAACGGACCGAGGATTTCCCCTCGGCCCTGACGGCGGCCCGCGCGGCGGCGAAGACCCAGCCCGCCCTGATCCACCTGATCACCGACGCGAGGACATCGCTCCCAACCGCACCATCAGCGGGTTGCGCAAGGGGTAGGGGTTGCCCTCTCCCTCACGGGGAGAGGGGGTGATGTTACGGGTTTGTTTCTCTTCAGATTTGTCCACGCTCTAGGCCCGCACAGAGCCTATCCAGCCCATGGAGAGTCAAGGACTTAGGCCCTGAGGCGACACAGACCCTGCACAGGGAGCCCGGAGCCAATGGCCTTTTTGATCGACCCCCAGGAGCTGAAACCTGGCCTCATTCTCTTCCGCCGCGCCGACGTCCAGCACCGCAATTGGTACTGCCGCATCAAGGTGCCCGGTTCGGATCGCTACAAGACGGTCTCGCTCCGGACCGCCGATGTCACTTCGGCCAAGGAAGCGGCCTTCGACGCGGACGCGGACCTTCGCTTTCGGGTCAAGCACGACGTGCCGGTGTTCAATCGCACCTTCGCTCAGATCGCCAAGATGTATGCCGAGCATCAGAAAGCCCGGTCAGAGGCAGGCGAAATCACCCACCACCGGTGGGAGGTGGTGGACTCCATCATCCGAGCGCAACTCGACCGATACGTGGGACCGAAGCAGATCGCCCACGTCTCCCATGATGACTTCCTCGGCTATCCACTCTGGCGTCGCCAGAACGGTGAAGGCCGGGGCGGCCGCCCGGTGTCCGACGCCACCATCCGCTACGAAATGTCGATCTTCCGCTCCGTGCTCGCCTACGCGGCATCGAAGCGGTTCGTGCCCGAGAACCACGTCTACAAGGGCAAGCTACCCTTGGCGAAGGTCCGACGGGAGGAGTTCACCCCGGAGGAGTACCGCAAGCTCCATACCTTCGCGCGCGCCTGGATCAAGCGCGCCCGCAACGAGCGGTACCGCTGGCATCGGCAGCTCGCCTACAACTTCATTCTAATAATGTGCAACACGGGCATGCGGCCCGCTGAGGCGAAGAATCTCCGCTGGAGGGATGTGGCGATCCGCACGGATGCGGACGGACGTCGCCTTGTCGTTCTCAACGTGCGCGGCAAGGACAAGGCTCGCCAACTGGTCGCCGCCGGCAATGTCGCCGACTACCTGGAGCGAGTTCGCGACCTGACGAAAAAAGTCACGGCGCCCGAGGGCGCCGTCTTCATCAATGGCAAGGGCGATCCCGCAGCCACGCTCTATGCCGATCAAATCGAGGCGCTGCTTAGAGAAGCAGGCCTGCTTCTCAGCGCCTCAGGCTCGACCCGATCCACCTATTGCTTCCGCCACACCTACGCGACCTTCCGACTGACCGAGGGTGTCGACGTCTATTTCCTGTCGAAGCAGATGGGCACGTCGGTGCAGATGATTGAGGACCACTATGGGCACATCAACCCAGTGAAAAATGCTGGCCGCATCCTTCAAGGCCTTCCCGGTTGGGAGGCTGTTTAGCGCCAAGAGCGGACACCAACTGCCCGCCAACAAGACGACATTCCAATCGAGGCTCCGGGCTATCGAATGCCTGTGACCTCTCCGAGTGCCAAACACGGGAATCCGCTCTATTGCGGACAACAACATTCTCCGCCGCGATGCACTACCCGACCGTCACCTGATGCTCGGGGGTGAGGCAGCGGCCCAAATTGCTCGCTTCACCCCGCACAGCAGGAGAGCTTTGCTACATCCATGTCGAAGGTCTGTGCGGCGAGTTTCAGACCTTCGACCGTGGTCAGATAGGGGAAGATCGTCGCCCCCAGCTCGGCGGCCGTCATGCCGTGTTTGATCGCCAGCACCATCGTCTGAATTGCGTCCGCGCCTTCGGGGGCCATGATCTGCCCGCCGAGAAGGCGGTCCGTCGTCTTGTCGGCGATCAGTTTGATGAGCCCGCGTGTGTCGCGCGCTGCCAGTGCCCGGGGCACCTGATTGAGTGCGAGCAAGGACACCTTGATATCCAGTCCGCGCGCCCTCGCCGCCGTTTCAGTAAGGCCGACACTCGCGACCTGCGGGTCGGTGAATACCACCGCCGGCATGGTGCTGTTGTCGTAGCGATGGTCATTGCCGCCGACGGCGTTGCGCGCGGCCAGCTTCGCGGCATAGGCCGCCATATAGACGAACTGGTCACGCCCGGTGACGTCCCCGGCTGCGTAGACGCCTGGGGCCGTGGTCTCGAGATGGGCATCGACGACGATCCCGCCATGGCGGGACAATGCGACGCCCCGTGACTCCAGTCCCATGCCGTCACTGTTCGGCTGGCGGCCCGTCGCGATCAGCACCTGCTCTGCGGCGATGACCTCGACCGCCGCATCCCGGTCGCGCGCCGCGCCCTTGCCGGGCGGACGGTCGCAGGTGAGTTCGATCCCGTGCTTCGCGTGCACAATCCGCTGGTAGCCGACCCCGGTGCACACCCTGATACCCTCCGCCTCCAGATAGGTCTTAAGGGCGACGCTGAACTCCGGGTCCATGTCGGGCAACAGCCGGCTGCGGCAACAGATCGTGACGGCCACGCCAAGCCGGGCGAACATCTGTCCCAGTTCAACACCGACTACCCCACCGCCGATCACCAGCAGCGACCGGGGCAAACGTTCAAGCGCCAGCGCCGAAGTGCTAGTGAGCCACGGGACGCTATCCAGCCCCGGAATTTCGGGAACGGCGGCGCGCGCGCCCATCGCCAGAATAATCTTGCCGACCGGCATCGGTGCATCATCGACGAGCAACCTGCCGTCGACAAAGCGCGCCCGGCCTTCGACATAGGTCACGCCCGGATAGGCCGGCAGCAGGTCGACATATTTCTTCTGCCGCAGACCCGCGACCAGCTCATCCTTCGAGGCCGCGAGCGCAGCCCAGTCTTCCAGCTTGAGGCTGCCCCCCAGGCCGGGAAACCGACGGGAAGCCTGGCCGGCATGAACCGCTTCAGCGGCCCGGATCAATGTCTTGGACGGGACGCAGCCGACATTGACGCAGGTGCCGCCGATCGTCCCATGGCCGACCAGCGCCACCCGGGCACCCAGATCGGCTGCGGTGATCGCGGCGGAGAATCCCGCCGACCCCGCGCCGATGACGGCGACGTCGAAACTCGCATGGCCGGATTTTTTCGCGGTACCCGAACAGCAGTCGAGGTCCTTTGCGGGCTTGTTCATCGTGCAGTCCGTTCTGTTGGGTGGGCCAGTAGTGTCATGGGTTCAGCCGACGCGCGCGTGAGTGGCCTCAGACCATCGATCCGATGTCCGAGGCGAAGCTGGGGTAGGCAAAAATCATGGCCTTGATCTGGTTGGCGGTGAGCCCCGCGCCCATGGCCATGGCGAACAGATTGATCTGTTCCTCGGCCCCCGGCCCGATCAGATGCGCGCCGAGGATCAAGCCGGTTTTCTGTTCCACCAGCACCTTGAATCCGCTCGTGGTCGCCCCGACCCGCATCGACGAATACCAGCCGGAGGTCTTCTCGAAATGCGTATCGAACTCCAGACCCTTTTCCGTCGCCGCCGTCTCGGACAGCCCCACGGTCGCGACCGGCGGCAGGGTGAAGACCACGCTGGGTATCGGCGGATAGGACACGAGCCGTGCGTCCTTCCCGGCCAGAAGGTTCTTGCCCGCGATCCGCCCTTCATAGGCCGAGACCGGGGTCAGGTTCAGCCCGCTGTCGGCACAATCCCCGGCGGCGAAAATGGCGGGATTGGTGGTACGCATGGCGGCGTCGACCTTGATTCCGCGCTTCCCGGCGTCCACCCCTGCAGCCGGCAGGTTCAGATGGTCGATATTGGGCACGCGACCGGTCGCATGGACCACCAGATCGCAGGTCAGCACCTGGATGCCGGACGGCGTTTCATAGGACACGGCGAATTCGTCGCCCTGCTTCTCGACCTTGAGGACTTTCGCCTCGGTCTGCACGTCGATGCCCAGTTCGGTCGAGGCCTCCACCAGCATCGCCACCAGATCGGCGTCGAAGGGCCCGAGCGGCCGCCCGGCCATTTCCAGAACCGTGACGGCGCTGGCTCCGGCGCGTTGGGCGATATGGGCGAACTCCATGGCGATGAACCCCCCGCCGACAAAGACGATCCTGTCGGGGCGCTCGGACAACTCCAGAAATTCCGTGCTGGTCGTCAGCAGGTCCTCGCCGGGAATGTTCAGCGTCATCGGCCGTGCGCCGGTGGCGATGTGGAAATGCTTCGCGCGCAGGGTCTCGCCGTTTAGCGTGATCGTATCGCGCCCGATGAAGCGTGCTTCGCCATGCAGCGGGGTGATTCCGGCCTTGCGGAAGCCCGCTTCGATGCGCGACGGCATGGCGTCGGTGAAGGTGCGCTTGAACGCCATCATCTCGGGCCAGTTGACCGAGGGCCGCGCCTCCAGGCCCTTGCCGGCCATGGTGTGGGCCCAGTCCACGCCTTCGGTGACGGCAATCAGCATTTTCTTGGGATCACAGCCCCGCAGCGCACAGGTGCCGCCGTAGGGCAGGCTGTCGATGCTGGCGACTTTCCACCCCGCCGCCGCCGTCATCCGGGCGACGCCGTTGCCGCCGGTCCCGGCCCCGATCACGATCAGGTCGTAGTCATATGTGTCGGTCATGTCAGTCTTCTCCATTTCGGGGGCCTGCAGCCTCTGACGATCGGCGCTGTCCGGTGGGCCGTCGATCAGGTGGTCTTCATCCGCCGCCGACGCCGCCAGACGGCATAGACCGTCAACGCGGCGAACACGGCCAGCGCGGGCAGCAGCACAACATCGAGCCAGCCCGTCAGCGCAGAAAGCCCGACGACGCCCAGCAGCACCACCAGCACCGGAGCAAAGCAGCACAGCGCCACAATGACGGTGCCGATCACCCCCATCCGCAGCAGCAGGCTGTCGGTCCCGTCCGTCTTGTCAGCCTTGTCAGCCATAACGCCGTTTGATCCTGAAGACGCGCAGCCTTCCCCGGCTGCAGCCCGAGGCCGGGATGCACGCGATGCATTGCGTTGGTGGCCTGGTCCCACCCCCATGCGGGGGGGCGGGAGCTCTGGCGCCGATGAAGGCCGTCTTGTTGCCTGCGGGGCCTAGTTTTGTACGACGCGGGCGGGATAGCCGGCATTGGTCGAGGCGGCCGCGATCTGCGCGGCCGTGGCGCGCGCCGGGTCGTAGGTGGCGCGGGCCGTCTTTGCGGCGAAGTCCACTTCGACCGAGTTGACGCCCGGCACGCTCTCCATCGCCCTGCGCACCGTGATCGGGCAGGTGGCGCAGGTCATGTGCTCAATGGCGAAAGTCGTCTGCTGCTGGGCAGCGGCGGTCGCCGCCGGACGGTTCTGTGCCGGTCCATCAAACGCGACGGCGGCACCGACGCCAGCCACGGCCACAACGGCCAGGCCGATCAGAAATGTCTTTTTCATGGGTCTTTCCTCTCAGTAAAAATAGGGAGCCCACCAGTTGAGGGTGAGCGCGATGATGACGACGGCCAACCCGAACCAAAGGGCCAGTTTCGTGGTCCGCGCCGATTGCGGGCGAGCGCAGTAGGTCCCGTCCTCGCAGGGCGGCTTCGGCTTGAAATAGACGTGCCAGAACCCGTAGCCGAGCAGGGCCAGGGTGACGGCGGCGACATAGGGTTTGTACGGCTCAAGCGCCGTCAGGTTGGCGATCCACGCCCCTGAAATGCCAAGCATGACCAGCACCAGCGGAACGATGCAGCAGGCCGACGCCAGCACCGCGCCGATCAGCGCGCCGCCCGCGATCCATCGGCCCTGCTTCGCGCCCTCGTCCGGCGTTGATGCCGGTGGCTCCGGCTCCGGTGCTGAAAACATCGATAAGTTCTCTCGATTTCTTTCTGACTGATTTCAGCGTAATCCCTGTAGTTGCTACAGACACAAGGGCTTTTTTCATGGTGCTTCAGACGGGCTTGTTGCGGGCCCAATTGGCGAAGCTGACCGGGTGCAACCTCGAAACCATCCGCTATTACGAGAAGGTCGGACTGCTGCCCCCGCCGCCTCGTTCGGCCAACGGTTACCGGGTCTATTCGCCAGACCTGACGCAGCGGTTACGGTTCATCCTGCGTGCGCGGGATATCGGCTTCTCGATGGAGGAGACCCGCTCGCTGCTGGCGCTGACAGACACCGGGACCCAGACCTGTGCCGAGGTCAAACACAAGACCGAAGTGCAGCTGGAGGATGTGCGCGCCAAGATTGCCGATCTGCGGCGGATGGAACGGATCCTCGCCAACGCCGCCGCGAAATGCTCGGGCGGGGAAGTACCGGAATGCCCGGTTCTGGAGGCGCTTACGTCAGACTGAGGGCGCAGAGCGGACCCTGGTAAGGTCTGAAATGAGTCAGGGTCGGACATTCCCCTCTTCTGGCACGTCAACGTCGGCTGCTGACTCATAGCAAGGGTTTGGAGCGTCCGCTCTGGGCCCTATGTGCCTGCATCTGGGCGAGCTGCCTTGGGTACCGAGGTTCGAGCGAACCCGATCACGAGAATGGCGATCGTGACCAGTTGGACGGCCACTCCCTCGACCGTCGGATAGAGGCCGAGGATTTCGATGCGGGGGACCCAGGCGAGCGGATGGACATCGAGCCAGCCGGCCTCCTGTAGCGCCGCCACCCCCTTGCCGATGAGCACGACCGACAGAATGGCCATCAGGATTGAGCTCAAGGAGAAGAACCTGCTGATCGGCAGGCGCTTGCTGTAGGCCAGCATGGCCCAGGCCACCACGGCCAGGATCGCCACCGCTGTCAGGGCGCCAGCCAGCATGCCCGCATGGCCCCCTTGGGTCCAGATCGCCGCATAGAACAGGATGGTCTCGAACACCTCCCGGTAGACCACCACGAAGACCAGCAGGAACAGGAACCAAGCTGAACCCTTCGAGAGCGCCTTGGAGAGCTTGTCGCGTATATAGGCCTGCCAGGCGTCGGCATGCGACTTGCCGTGCATCCAGATGCCGACGGAGACGAGCACGACCGCCGCCAGAAGCGAGCCAAACCCCTCGGTGAGCTCCCGGCTGGCGCCGCTGATGGAGATGAAGAAGGTGGCGGCCGCCCAGGTGGCCCCGCCGGCGACCAGCGCGGCGATCCAGCCGCCGTGGACGTAGCGCAACACCTCCGGCCGTTCGGCCTTCCTGAGGAGGGCGATCATCGCCACCACGATCAGCAGGGCTTCCAGACCTTCGCGGAGCAGGATGGTGAAGGCACCGAGGAAGCTGGCGAGATTGTCCGCCTCCTGGGGCGCAAGGGCGCGTTCGGCCGTGTCCAGCAAGGCGTTCGCGCGGGAGACCCGGTCCTCGACCTCCTGGACGGGCGCGCCTCGGCTGATCGAGACGCGCAGGTCGGTCATGGCCGTCTCGACCCGACGCAGCAACGCGCCGTCGCGGGCGCCGAGCGCCGGCTCCAGCGGCTCGAAGCCGTCTAGATAGGCCGACAGGGCCAGGTCGGTGGCGGTCTTGCGGTCGCCCCGGCGATAGGCGGCCTCGCTCTCCGCCAAGCGCGTCCGGGCCAGGGTCAAGGTCGATCCCTGCGGGCGGGCGGCCGCCTCCGGGTGGCGGCGCAGATAGGCGGTGACCGCCCGCGCCTTGGTCTCGCCGATCCGGCTCGCCAACTCCGCCGGCGTGGCCTGGGTGACGGCGGCCAGATCGGGATAGGCGGCGCGGATCGTGGGATCGCCCTTCCAGAGGCGCTCGCCTTCGGCGGCCTCGGCGTCGGTGAAGGCGAAGCGGCCCACGTAGAAGGCCAGGGCCCAGCGGTCCTCGGCCGGCAGATGGGCGAAGCTGGCCATGGCCGTGCCCTCCAGGCCCTGATCGATCACCTGATAGAGGCCGAACACGCTGCGCTGACGGGCGCGCTCCACGTCGGCGAAGGCGATCGCGGGCGGGTCGAGCCCCTCGGCGCCGGGACCGTCGGCCTGGCCGGTGGCGCCATGGCACACCGCGCATTGTTCCGCATAGAGCGTCGCGCCCCGGCTCAGATCGGGCGGGAACGATGGGGCGAGCGGGCTCGGATAGGCCGTGAGCACCGCGCCGGCCAAGGCCTTGGCCTGGTCGCCGACGACGCGCGGGTCCGCCTTGTTCCGAATGGCGGCCTGCAGGGTCTCGGCGTCCCGGACCAAGCCGGCCTTGGCCGGGTTGGCCGGCAGGGCGTCCAGACGGGTCCGGATCTGGCTGCTGAACTCGATCATCTCGCCGTATTCGGCCGGGTTGACGACCTCGCCGTTGGCCACCGCGCCGGCGTAGTCGACCGCCACATAGTCCAGCAGCCGCCAGGCGACCTGGGCCTCTGAAGCGGACGGCGACTGGGCCAAGGCCGGGCTGGCCAATCCCATGGCGAACAGCAGGGCGAGCAGGCGGAGCAGAGGACGCATGGGAAACCTAGTTGTGAGCGGCTCGCATTAGCATTCGGACCGCGAGACTGTCGCGCTTAAAGCGACGCCGAATGATCGTGCAGGGCTTCGATCACCTTGCAGGCGGAGACCCGGCCGCCCGCGCATTCGGCCGTCATCCGCGAGAGCTCGCCCTTCAGGACCCTGAGCTGGGCGATCTTCTGCTTCACCTCGGCCAGGTGGCGTTCGGCGATGACGTTCGCCTCGGCGCACGGGCGGTCCGGGTGATCGGACAGATCCAGCAGGGAGCGGATCGAGTCCAGATCGAACCCCAGCTGGCGGGCATGCCGGATGAACGACAGTCGGCGCTCCGCTGCGTCGTCATACATGCGCCGGTCGCTGGCGGTGCGCGGCGGCGCGGGAAGGAGGCCGATCTCCTCATAGAAGCGGATGGTCGGGACCTTGACCCCGGTGGCGGCCGCCAGCTTGCCGATGGGGCGCAGGCCCGACGAAGCGGAAGAGAGCAGGGTCATCGCGTCATCCCGGATTGGAGAGCTGAAGGCCGAAGAGCGTCGGGGCAGGAGGGATCATCGGCCCAGCCCGATAAGGACAATGGCGATGCCGAAGGCGCCGATCGTGGAGGCGCCGGTGAGGGCCATGCCGAAGGCGCGCGCGGCCGCGCCCCGGGCGTAACCGAGGGCGAAGAACACCCGGCCGACCAGATAGAGCGCAACCAGCACCGGCAGCAGGATCATCTCCTCCCCGCGCAGCACGGTGGCCAGAACCAGGTGGGCGCCGACCGCCAGGACCGTCTGTTCGAGAGAATTTTGAAGCACGGCGGCCGGCACGGCGAGCCTGGAGCTAGGCGCCGCATAGGCGGAGCCCGGCCGGTCGGCCTCGGAGCGGAACCGGATGCTGGCGACGACCCTCACGCAGCCCGCAAGCCACAGGAGGATCAACAGGTCCGTCCTGAGCGCATAGGCAAATCGATCGGCTGTCGTCAGGTCCGCCGCGGCGCCCAGAAGCGAAGGCGGCAGCCAGAGCCAGGCCGCGACCACGGCAGCGACGGTTATGGCGACCGCCAGCGCGGACCGGATGGCGATCGCCGTCTGTTCGGCGGACAACGTCATCAGGACGCGCGCTTCAGGTTCGCCGACGCCGCCGGGGCCTTCGATTCCCGGGCGGCCAGCAACAGCAACCCTACGCCGCAGACGATGGCTGCATCGGCCAAGTTGAAGGTTGGCCAGTGCGCCTCGCCCCAATGGAGGTCGATAAAATCGGTCACCGCGCCGAAGCGCAGGCGATCTATCAGGTTTCCGGCCGCTCCGCCGACGACGAGGCTAGCGGCCGCCCCCGTCATGGCGCTTCGTGTCCGCCAGATCCACGCCAGCAACGCCCCGATGATCAGGATCGTCACGCCGCTCAACACCCAGCGCCCCATCGGGCCGGAGTCGGCAAACAAGCCAAAGGTGACGCCGGGATTAAAGCCGAGCCGAAGAGCCAGGAAGGGCGTGAGATCGATCGCGGTCTCAAGGCCGCTGCGGGCGAGCGTCTTGGCGACCTGATCCAGGCCCGCGACCGTCGCGGCCAGCCCGAACGCCGTCGCCTGAAGCCGGCCGGGGCCGCGCCGCGTAGGGAGCACTGTGATCATGAGGTCTCCTGTGAATCTCCTGCCTTTATGAGCCCTCTAGCCACTAGAGGATCAAGGCGTGTTTTCCGGCATGGCCGTCCTTTCGCCAAGCGATGCATTTTTCATCTTGATCCTCGAGCGACTGGAGGATGCATCCTCAACGGTGACAGGTGGAGATCCATGACCGAACGTCCCTTATCCTCTGAACCGGCGGCTTCCGGCTGCGGCTGCGGCACGGCCGTGAAGTTCGACGGCGCCACCCCGGCGTACCGCCGCATCCTGATGGCGGTGATCGCCATCAACGGCGCCGCCTTCCTGGCCATCGCCGGCGGCGCGGCCCTGCAGGGCTCGGCCTCCTTGGGCGCCAATGCGCTCGACTTCCTGGCCGACGCGGCCACCTACGGCATCAGCCTGGCCGTGATCGGACGCTCGGTCGCCGTGCGATCCGGGGCGGCCATGGTCAAGGGCACCAGTCTCGCGGCGCTGGCGCTGTTCATCCTCGCCTATGCGGTCTGGCGGGCCACCTCCGGGGCGCCCCCCGAAGGCTTCGTCATCACCGGACTGGGTGCCCTCGGCTTCGTCGCCAACGCCCTGGCCGCGCTCCTGCTGGTCCGTCATCGCGAGGGCGACGCCAATGTCCGCTCGGTCTGGCTATGCACGCGCAACGACCTGATCCAGAGCTTGGTGGTTGCAGCCACAGGTCTGGCGGTGTGGCTGACCGCCTCCCGCTGGCCCGACCTGATCGCGGGCGCGATCCTGGCGGTGGTCTTCCTGCACTCCGCCTGGTCGATCCTGAAACAGTCGCGCGATGAACTGAAGGCCGCGGCGTGACCGCCAGCTTCACCCCCGCGCTCGGCCATGCGGCTCTGAGCGGCCTCTATGATCCGGCGATTGCCCTGCTGACGCGCGAACGGTTGTGGCGCGCACGGCTGCTTGATGAGGTCGCTCCGTCTCCCGGCGAGACGATCATCGACCTCGGCTGCGGGACCGGCTCCCTCGCGCTCGCCATGGCCCGCCGGGCCCCGGAGGCCCGGATCATCGGTCTGGACCCGGATGCCGACATCCTGGCGCGCGCGGCGGCGAAGGCCGACCGCGAAGGTGGGACCGTCCGTTTCGTCCAGGGCTTCGCGCGCGACGCCGCCACGCTTCTGGGCGAGGGCCTCGCCAACAAGGTCGTCTCGAGCCTGGTCTTCCATCAACTGCCCATGTCGGAGAAGCGGGCGGGTCTGGCCGCGAGCGACGGGCGCTCAGGCTGGGCGGAACACTGCATGTCGCCGACTATGGCCGGCAGACGGGCGTGATGCGCCTTCTGTTCCGCCTGGTGCAGTTGCTGGACGGCTACGAAAACACCCAGCCGAACGCCGACGGCGTCCTGCCGACGCTGATGGCCGAGGCCGGTTTCGGGCAGGTTCGGGAGATCGACCTCATCCCGACCGCGACCGGATCCATCTCTCTCTACCGGGCGGTGCGACGATGAGGCGATTGATGTCGCGGCGAGCCGTGATATGGGACGGCATGGGATTCCCTTCGGCCAGGCAGGGTTGGATGGCGGCGCTGCTTGCGTCGTTCCTGGCCCTGTTCGTCCTGGTCTCCGCCATCGACGCCGCCGCCTGCGCGCCCGAAGGTGGAAGCTCGCAAGGCGTGGCGGCATCGGACCTGGTCGTCGTGTCAGACGCGGGCCACGGTAAAGGTGAGGGCGCGGCGGATCCTGTCGCCTGCGCCCACGGTCACTGCCATCACAGCGGCGTCACGGTTCCGCCCGCTGTCAACGACATGAAGTCCGCGGCTCTCGATCGCGCGCCCCTGGCACCGTCGCTCGACCAAGCGCCGGCCTCCCGCAGCCCCGCCGGACCCAAGCGCCCGCCCAGAGCCTGACGTGACCGCGCTTGCGCGCCTTCACGTCAACCTTCTGGGACATGAGACATGCCATCCCCTATTCGCCGCCTGCCGCCCCTGGCGATCGGCTGCGCTCTGGTCGCGCTGACCACCGTACTGCCCCGCCCCGCTTGGGCCGACCCCGCGCCATCGTTCCAGACCCTGCTCGAGCGGATCGGGGCCAGCCCGTCCGCAGCTGAAGCCGACGCCCTCCTCGAGGCGGCGGAGGCCCGGGTGCGTCAGGCCCGCGTGCGGCCCAATCCGACCGCGGCCCTGGAAGCGGAGAATGCGTTCGGCAGCGGCCCCTTCTCCGGCTACGACAACGCCGAGACCACGCTCTCACTCACGCAGGACCTCGAACTATGGGGCCGTCGCGGCGCCCGGGTCGAGGTGGCGCGGGCGGAGGCCGGAACGGCCGCGCTGCGTCGCGATCAGGCGGTCGTCGACGCCGCCGGACGGCTGGCGCTCGTCTATGCTGAAGCCGAGGCCGCCGAGCGGCGCTTCGCCTTGGCCGAGGAGGCGCTCGGCCTGACCATCGCGGACGCCCGCGCGGCCCTCGTGCTCGTGGAGGAGGGGCGCGAGCCCCTGCTGCGCGGCATCCAGGCCGAGAGCGAGGCGGCGGCCGCCCGCGCCACCCGGGACGAGGCGCAGGCGGAACGCGACGCGGCCTTCGCCCGCCTGACGGCGGTCGCCATGTTGCCCACGCCGGCGACGTCGATCGCCGACAGCCTGCTGGACGATGCGCCGCTGCGGACGCCCCTCGAAGCCGCCCCGGGGCGCCGGCGGTGCGCGTCGCCGAGGCCGAACGCGAGGCGGCCGAGCGGCGGATCGCCGTCGAGCGGGTGCGCGCGCGGCCGGATGTCAGCGCCAGCGTCGGCGTCCGGCGATACGAAGCCGAGGACGCCACGGCCCTAACCTTCGGCATCAGCATGCCGCTGCCGCTGTTCGATCGGAACCGGGGCAATATCGACGCCGCACAGGCGGAGTTCCGCGCCGCGGACGCGCGTCTGGCCGGAGCCCGGCAGGACGCGGAGGCCGACCGTCAGGCGGCCGTCGCCCGGCTCAACGCGTCGGTGAGCCGCGTCTCGGCGGCCGACGCCGGGGTGACCGCGTCGCAGGAAGCCTATCGTCTGTCCCGGATCGGCTTCGAGGCCGGGCGCATCTCGCAACTGGAGCTGCGCGGAACCCGCGCCGCCCTGATCACCGCCCGCAACGCCGCCGTCGACGCCCGCCTGGCGCGCGTCCGCGCCGAAATCGATCTCGCGCGCCTGCAAGGCGCGCGCCCTTTGGAGGGGCCCAATAATGCGCAAGCTGCAAGCCAACAGAACGCTGCTCATCGGCGCCGCCGCCGCCCTCGTCCTGCTCGGAGGCGGCGGGCTGTTCCTGGCCCTCAATAGCTCTGACGCGCCGCCGGCGGCGGAGGGGGAGGCCGCTCAAGCGGAAGAAGAGGGGCAGGCGGAAGGCGAGGGAGCCGAGGCCCCCGCAGGCGTCGTGCCGCTCACCGCCGATCAGATCCGCGCCGCCGGCATCGGCGTCGTCAGCGTCGGCGGCGGCGGCGGATCCGAGACGCGGCTGGCCGGACGCGTCGAGCCCATGGTCGACGCGCGCGCCGCCGTGGCCGCCTCGGTGGGCGGCCGGGTCGAGCGCGTGCTGGTCGCGCCCGGGCAGTCCGTGCGCGCCGGTCAGGCCCTCGCCACACTGGTCAGCGGCGACGCTGCGACCTTCCGCGCCGATGCGGACGCGGCGGCGGCGCAGGCCGAGGCCGCGCGGCAGGCCTATCAGCGCGATCGCAACCTCGCCGACCAAGGCGTGGTGGCCCGGCAGGAGGTCGAAGCCTCCCGCGCCCAATCTCTCAGCGCCGAGGCGGCGGCGCGCGCCGCCCGCGCGCGGGCCGCGGCGGCCGGATCGCCGAACGCATCGGGACGGCTGAGCGTGGCTAGCCCGATCTCGGGCGTGATCACCTCGGTGCAGGTCGGTCCCGGGGGCTTCGTGCCGCAGGGCGGCGTGGTCGCCGAGGTGACCAATCCCGCCCGGATCGAGCTGGTCTTCAATGCGCCGCCGGCCTTGGCCGTCCAGGTCCGCGCGGGATCCCGCATGAAAGCGACAGGACCCAACGGGGAGTTCGACGCCGTCGTCACCGGCGTGGCGCCGGGCGCCGGCGCCGACAGCGGGGCCACGATCATTCGCGCCCGGCCTGTGGGCGCGTCGCTGCCGCCGGCGGGGTCCGCCGTCACCGGCGCCATCGTCACCGGTGAACCCACTACCGGCGGTCTGACGGTCCCCAGCGAAGCCGTGCAGACCATCGAAGGCGCGACGGTGGTGTTCGTCCAGGTCCAGGGCGGCTTCCGGGCCGTCCCGGTGCTGGCCGGTCGCCAGGCGGGAGGGCGCACGGAAATCCTGCGCGGCCTCGAAGGGGGCGAACGCATCGCCGCCGCCAACGCCTTCCTGCTCAAGGCCGAGCTCGCCAAGGGCGAAGCCGAGCACGGCCACTAGGAGGCGACATGTTCAAGCTCATCATTGAAGCCTCGGTCCGCTTCCGCTGGTTCGTCGTCCTGGCGACCGCGCTGGTCGCCGCCCTGGGTCTGTTCGAACTGACCAAGCTGCCGATCGACGCGGTTCCAGACATCACCAACCGCCAGGTCCAGATCACTACGGTCGCCCCGGCGCTCGCGCCTGAGCAGATCGAGCGACAGGTCACCTATCCGCTCGAGACGGCGATGGCCGGGATTCCCGGCCTGACCAGCACCCGCTCGCTGAGCCGCAACGGCTTCAGCCAGATCACGGTCATCTTCACCGACCAGACGGACATCTATTTCGCGCGCCAGCAGGTGGCCGAGCGGCTCGCCCAAGCCCGCGAAAGCATGCCCGAAGGGGTGGAGCCCGCCTTGGCGCCGATCACCACCGGCCTCGGCGAAGTGCTGATGTGGACGGTGGACTATCTGCCGTTCAACAGCCGGAACCTCGCCAGGCCGGGGCAGCCCGGTTGGCAGCCGGGCGGCGTCTATCTGACCCCCGAGGGCGAGCGGCTGGCCACGCCCGAGGCGCGCGCCACCTACCTGCGCACCGTGCAGGACTGGATCGTCGCCCCGCAGATGCGGACCACGCCCGGCCTCGCCGGCGTCGACAGCATCGGCGGCTATGTCAAGGAGTACGCCGTCCGCCCCGACGCCGCCCGCCTGTCGGCCTATGGGCTGGGTCTGGGCGATCTCGTCACGGCCCTGGAGCGGGCCAACACCCAGGCGGGCGCCGGGTACGTTCAGCGGGCCGGCGAGGCGTTGACGGTTCGCACCGACGCATTGGCCTCCACGATCGAAGACCTCGCCCAGGCCCCGGTCGTCAATCGGGGCGGCTGGTGGTGCGCGTCGCTGATGTGGCGACGGTCGAGGTCGGGCAGGCGCCGCGGCTTGGCGGCGCCACCCGTGACGGCCACGAGGCGGTGCTCGGCACGGCGCTGATGATCGCGGGCGGGAACAGCCGCACCGTGGCCCTGGCCGCCGGCGACCGCCTCGAGGAGGTGCGCGAGACCCTCCCGCCCGGGATCGAGGCGGTGACGGTGCTCGACCGAAGCGCCCTGGTGAACTCCACCATCGGCACAGTGGCGCGCAATCTGACCGAGGGCGCCCTGCTGGTGATCCTGGTGCTGTTCCTGCTTCTGGGGAACCTGCGGGCGGCGAGCATCACCGCCCTGATGATCCCGATCAGCTTCCTGTTCGCCGTCATCGGCATGAACCGCTTCGGCATCAGCGGAAACCTGATGAGCCTCGGCGCCCTCGACTTCGGCCTGATGGTCGACGGCGCGGTGGTGGTGGTGGAGAACACCTTGCTGATGATGACCCAGCGTAGGGCTCAACTCGGCCGGATGCTCAGTCGACACGAACGGCTGGGCGTCGCCATGGCCGCCGCGCGGCAGATGGTGAAACCCGCCGCCTTCGGCCAGCTGATCATCCTGCTGGTCTTCACGCCGCTGCTGATGCTGGAAGGCGTGGAGGGCAAGACCTTCATCCCGATGGGGGCGACCGTCATGCTCGCCCTTGTCGGCGCCTTCATCTTCTCCTTCACCTTCGTACCGGCCATGACCGCGCTGTTGGTGCGCGATCCCAAGAGCGTTCACGTCGACGCCGAGGGCCAAGTGCAGGAGCATGAGACCCGCGTCCTGCGCTTCGCCCGCCGCTGGATCGAGCCGGCGATCCGCGCCGCAGTGGACAAGCCCAGGATCGTGCTCGTCTCGGCCCTGGGCGCCCTGGTCGTCGGCGGCCTGGCCTTCACCACCCTGGGTCGGGAGTTCATTCCCACCCTGGACGAGGGCGACATCGCCATGCAGGCCCTGCGCGTGCCGTCCGCTTCGCTGGATCAGTCCCTGGCCATGCAGATGGCGCTCGAGCGGGTCATCAAGGCGCAGCCCGAGGTCGAGACGGTGTTCTCGCGCACCGGCACGGCGGAGGCGGCCGTCGATCCCATGCCACGCAACATCTCGGACAGCGTGATCATCCTCAAGGACCGCGGCGAGTGGCCGGATCCCGGCCTCGAGAAGGAAGCGCTCATCGAACGCATCGAGGAGGCGGCGGGTCAGCAGATCGGGAATAATTTCGAGTTCAGCCAGCCGATCGAACTACGCTTCAACGAGCTGATCTCCGGCGTCCGGACCGATCTGGCGGTTCTCGTCTATGGCGATGACTTCGACACCCTGCAGCGCGTGGGCAACCAGGTCGCCCGCGCCCTGGAGGAAACGCCGGGTTCCGCCGACGTGCGGGTCGAACTGACGTCGGGGCTGCCCACGCTGACGGTCAGCGTCGATCGCTTCGCGGCCGCCAACTACGGCCTGTCGGCCGCGGACGTCTCGGAGGCAGTCTCCACGGCCATCGGCGGCACAGAAGCGGGCCGCATCTTCGAGGGCGATCGGCGCTTCGACGTCGTCGTCCGCCTGCCCGAGGCGGCCCGTAACGATCCCGCCAGCCTAGCCGCCTTGCCGATCGTCTCCTCGACCGGCGTGGTCGTGCCCCTGTCCTCGGTGGCGCGGATCCAGACAGCCGAAGGCCCGAACCAGATCAGCCGCGACAACGGCAGCCGGCGCATGGTGGTGCAGGCCAACGTCCGCGGCCGGGATCTGGGCGGCTTCGTCGCCGATGCGCAGACGCGAGTGGAACAGATCGACCTTCCGCCCGGCGTCCGGCTCGACTGGGGCGGTCAGTTCGAGAACCTCAAGCGCGCCGAACAGCGCCTGGGCCTCGTCGTTCCGATCGTCTTCATCCTCATCGGGGTGCTGCTGTTCATGGCCCTCGGGTCGTTCGCCGAAGCCGGTCTGGTGTTTGCCTGCGTCCCGCTCGCCCTGGTCGGCGGGGCCCTGGCGCTGCTCTTGCGCGGCATGCCGTTCTCGGTCTCGGCGGCCGTTGGCTTCATCGCCGTTTCGGGGGTGGCGACCTTGAATGGCCTGGTGCTCATGCAGGCGGTCCGGGAGCGTCTGACCGCGGGCCTGGCGCCGCGCGAGGCCGCGATCGAAGGCGCCTCCAGTCGTCTGCGGGCGGTCCTGACCACCGCCCTGGTGGCCATCGTCGGCTTCATCCCCATGGCCATAGCGCATGGGGCCGGGGCCGAGGTCCAGAAACCCCTGGCGACGGTGGTCATCGGGGGCCTTTTGACGGCGACGGCGTTGACCCTGCTGGTGTTGCCCACCTTCGCCGCCAAGGCGGTGAAGCATCGCAAGGCGGAAGGGATCGAGGACTGATGAGCGAACGAGACGAGGCGGAGGGCATCCAGCGCCGCATCCTGCTGGTGGTGCTGATCCTCAACGCCGCCCTGTTTGTCGGGCTTGGGATCGGCGGTCTGCTCGCCAATTCCAGCGCCCTGCTGGCCAACGCCCTGGACAATGCGTCGGACTCCGCCGTCTACCTGATCAGCTTCCTGGCTGTGGGCCGCGCCCTGATCTGGAAGACCCGCGCCGCCCGGGCCTCCGGGATTCTGCTGCTGATCTTCGCGGCGGGCGTCCTGCTCGACGTGCTGAGACGGACGCTGATGGGCACGGAACCGATCGGCTGGACGATGATGGGCATGGCGGTGGTGGCCGCCGTCGTGAATCTCGTGTGCCTCGAATTGATCAGGCGCCAACGCAGCGACGACGTGAACATGAAGGCCGCCGAGACCTTCAGCTTCAATGATTTCGCCTCCAACGGCGGCATCCTGATCGCGGGCGGCCTGGTTCTGTGGCTGGACCAGGCCTGGCCGGATCTGGTCGTGGGCCTGATCGTGGCCGCGATCGCCGTGAAGGGCGGCGTCGATATCCTCCGGGACGCCCGGGCCGAGGCGAGACCGGCGGAGAAGGTCTGAGCGGCGGCGCATTCCCACCATGGCGGCCACGCCCATGACCACACGGCCGGGGCCAATGCCCGGCAGCTGACCATCGCCCTGATCCTGACCGAGATCTTCCTCGTCGCCGAGGTGATCGGCGGCCTGATGTTCAACAGCCTGGCGCTGTTGTCCGACGCGGCCCACATGTCACCGACGCCGCGGCGCTCGCCACCGCCCTGGAGGCGATCAGGATCGGCCAGCGCCCCGGCCGACGACGAGCGCTCCTTCGGCTACCGCCGCTTCGAGATCTTGGCCGCGGCCTTCAACGTGGTCCTGCTGTTCGCCGTGGCGGGCTATGTCCTCTGCGAGAGCATCTTCGATCCGGAGCCTGTCGGCTCGCTCGGCATGCTCGGGATCGCCGCCATCGGCCTTGTCGTCAATCTTATCGCCATGCGGGCCCCGGCGGTCGGCAAGGACAAGAGCCTCAACATCAAGGGCGCCTATCTCGAGGTCTGGGCCGCCATGCCCGGGTCGCTTGGCGTCATCGTCGCGGCCATCGTCATCACCGTCACCGACTGGCGCTGGTGGACCCCGTCGCGGCCATCCTGATCGGCCTCTGGGTCCTGCCTCGGACCTGGATCCTGCTCTGCGCGGCTCAGCCGGGCGTAGGACCGGCGTGGGCGCCGCCCTGCCGGGTCTTGGGGGCTGGAGCCGGTGCCGGTGCCGGAGCGGCGTCTAAGCCCGGGGCGGGAGCCTCCATTTCGTCGCAGCAATCCATCCCGGCGCCGGGGGCCATGTCCTTGCAGCAGGCGCAGGCGTCCGCCGCGAGTACGGCACCGGCGCTGAGGACGAGGATGGCTGCTGCCGCGGCGGCGATTTTGAGGGTCATTCTGATCTCCCGGAGGCTGCCGCGCTTTGATCGGCTCATAGGCACCCGTCGTCAATGGGTGTCGCCTGTCAGTCGAGTTGGCGTATGAACATCCAATCTCCGGCACCCTGTGAATGTCCGCTGCTGGCGCTTCTCAGTCCCTATCGGCCTGCCTCAATTTGTTGAGCCGATCCGCACAAATCGCCACCACCGCGCTCCTGAGCACGCCCAAGCGTTCCAGCATCCACGCCAGCTCCTCGCCCGTCACCCTGTAGTGTTCGGAGTATCGCGCCTTCACATAGGCGGCGCGCAGCAGTTCGAAGCACCGCTTCTGGAACTTGGTTTCAGTCGGCCAGACCTCAGCCAATCGAGCATCAATCGGCTCGGCGGTATTCCGCAGTCGGACGAGGTTGTGAGACTTCGGCGTGTAGAGCGTCGCGACCAGCAACACGGCATTGTAGAAATGCTCGGCCGCCTGATGGAGATCGAAGGCCGCAACCTTCGGCGCGTCGTCAGCGATGGCGTGTTCGGCCTGCCGGAGAAACTGTTGCCCGGCCGTAAAATGTTCGCGGTAGTACTTCTCCGCTTCTCGCAGAGCCGCATCGTCGGGCAGCGGCTGCGGATCAACGAACGGGTGACCGGGCTCATCGGCCAGGACGATGCCTTCGCGGACGATATCGACGAAGAAGTAGCGGCCTTGGGTCAGCTGGTCGTTCACGTCATCGAGCGAGTGCACGATCAGGCTCACGGGCGTTCGCAGATCGGCTCCGGAGGCCAAGTCCTTGAGCAGCCGCTTCTCGGCTCCTTCCCAGAACTCCAGCACGTCCGTCAGTTTCTCGTGGCTGACAACGACCAGCATATCAAAGTCGGAGAAGTAGCGGCCAACGGGATCCTCGACCCAGTCGCCCCGCGCATAGGAGCCGTAGAGGATGACCTTGAGGATCTGTCCGTCCTTAACCCCCTCCGCCTTACGGCTGGCGATGGCGCTGGCGAACTCCTCGCGCAGCACGGCGATCACGTGGTCCAGTTCGCGGCGCTTGCCGGCGGGCAGGTGATCGAGACTCGTCTTCATCGAACGAGTCTTGCGCCTGCCGGCCTGCTTCGCAAGGCGAAGCTCCTCGCGGCCGGCCCGGTGGTATTCGCGGCGGATCACCATGAGGTCGGAGCTTCGTCTGTGGCGGACTCCTTGTCACCCCGAAACCCGCGCCGACCCTTTCGCTCCAGGACCGCTAGGACGGCGTCCCGCCGGTCGGATCGCAGCATCTCGGAGACCAGCAGGAAGCCGCCGAACAGGACGTTGCGGTCGTCGCCGGTCAGTTCGACCAGCCCGGCCTTCTGCACCAGCCCGCCGAGTTCGATCAGGCGGCGCGTGCGAGCGCGGCGCTCGCTCTGCCGTTCGTGGTGATCGGCCCGGCGTCGCATCGCCTCAACCCGCCGGACCAGAGCGGGGAGTTTGGCCAGCCGTGCCGCTGTCGCCCGAAGCCGGTGGAGTAGCTCTGTCCGCCTTTCCTCCGCGAAAGAAGGCTTCGCCCTGGACCCGCCAGCGGCGTTGAGCGGCGGCGTCCGTCTCGCCTGCCGCCGACAGAAGCGCCCCGGCCAGAGCCTCGACCTCCAGAGCGTCGGCGCCGGTGGCGATGACCAGCTCGCCGAGCTGGGCGACGCGGCGAGCCTTTAGCGCCGCCGTTCGTTCGGCGAGGGCGGCCAGTTCGGCGTCGATGGCCTTGGGCTTGCGCATGTGTGGCGGCTCCGCAGTGATCCGGGGAGCCGGCAGTCTAGAGCGGCGGTGAGTCGCGCGCGCCTCCGTAAGCTTGCGGTGGCGCGCGCGTGAGGCGCTACTTCGCGGCGGGCTTGCGACCGCGCTTCGCCGCTGGCTTTCGACCGCCCTGGCCGAGGCCCGAGGCCTTCGCCAATTCGGAGCGGGCCTTGGCGTAGTTCGGCGCGACCATCGGATAGTCCTTCGGCAGTCCCCACTTGGCGCGGTACTCGTCCGGCGTCATGCCGTACTTCGTCGTGAGATGCCGCCGCAGCGACTTGTAGCGGCTGCCGTCCTCAAGACTGATCAGATAGTCGGGGGTGATGCTCTTCTTGATTGGCACTGCTGGCGCCTGCGGCTCTGGCTCCGGCGCTGCCGGCTGCGACGTGCCGGCCAACGCTCCGTGGACGGCGGCGATCATCCCGGCCAGCGCGCCAGCCTCGATCTGGTTGTTCGAAACATAGGCCGAGACGATGTCGGCGGTCATGCCGATCAGGTCAGCGTCGGCAGTCGGATTGTCCATCAAGTCAGCCCCGCACACGGATGGTGTTGAAAGCACCAGCCTCGCACGTCTACCCGCCGCTTGAAAACCAGCCGGACGGAGGGACGGCGGCTTCTCCCCCTCCGTAGGCTTGCGGGACGCGAGCGCCCGTCACGACGGACATGCTGTCCGGAGTGCGCGCTTATACGTCGTTCCGACGTGCGCTTTGCTTCAGGGCGCTGCGGTCGTGGCTATCTACCACTTCTCGGCCAAGGTCATCTCCCGCTCGACCGGCCGCAGCGCCGTGGCGGCGGCCGCCTACCGTTCGGCCTCGCGCCTG
Organism: Brevundimonas abyssalis TAR-001; assembly: GCF_000466985.1. Lineage (GTDB taxonomy): Bacteria > Pseudomonadota > Alphaproteobacteria > Caulobacterales > Caulobacteraceae > Brevundimonas > Brevundimonas abyssalis. The sequence continues at coordinate 29,504 of NZ_BATC01000004.1, read as the reverse complement.
TTCGACGAGCGCACCGAGCAGCACCGCGACTACAGCCGCAAGAGCGGCGTGCTGCACTCCGAGATTCTGCTGCCGGACGGCGCGCCGGAGCGCTGGTCCGACCGGCAGGCGCTCTGGAACGAGATCGAGTGGGGCGAGAAGCGCAAGGACGCCCAGCTCGCCCGCGAGATCGAGTTCGCCCTGCCGCGCGAGATCGGCCCCGACGACGGCATCGAGCTGGCCCGCAGCTTTGTCCAGCGGGAGTTCGTGGCTCGCGGTATGGTCGCTGACCTCAATGTTCACTGCGATGTCGGCGAGAACGGCCTGCCCAAGCCCCATGCACACGTGATGCTGGCGTTGAGGGAGGCGACCGCCGATGGCTTCGGTCCCAAGGTCCGGGACTGGAACAGCGCCGCCCTTCTGGAACACTGGCGTGCGGCCTGGGCCGACCACGTCAACGAACGTCTCGCCCAACTCGATCTCGACATTCGCATCGATCACCGCCCGCTCAAGGATCAGGCGTCGAGCTGGAGCCACAGTCGAAGATCGGCCCGGCCGCCGCGCGATTGGAAGCGCGCGGCCGGGCCTCGGTACGGGCCGAAGAGCATCGCGAGATCGCGCGGCGGAACGGCGAGCGGTTGCTGCGCGATCCGGCGGCGGCGTTTGAAGCGTTGACCCACACCCAGGCGACGTTCAGTCGCCACGACCTGGCGCGGTTCGTGTTCCGCCACACCGACGGCAAGGATCAGTTCGACCGGCTTCATGCCCGGCTTCTGGCCTCGTCCGAGTTGGTCCGACTTGAGCCGGACGACAGGGGCCGGGAGCGCTTCACCAGCCGGGACATGATCCGGGCCGAAGACGCGCTGGTGCGCGCGTCGGATCGGTTGGCGGACGGCTATCATCGCGGCGTCACCGAGCGGTCCCTGCGAGCGGCCGCCGCCGCGCAGAAGCGGTCCGACCGACCGCTGAGCGGGGAACAGGTGCTGGCGGTGGCGCATGTGCTGGCGTCCGGCCGGCTGGCGGCTGTGGTCGGCTACGCGGGCACCGGCAAGAGCGCCATGCTCGGCGTCGCCCGCGCCGCTTGGGAGGCAGAGGGCTATCGCGTCGTCGGAGCGGCCTTGTCCGGGATTGCCGCCGAGAACCTTGAGAAGGGTTCAGGCATCGCATCGCGGACGCTGGCGAGCCTGGAACATTCATGGGCGCGCGGGCGTGACCGGCTGTCCGCAGGCGACGTGCTGGTGATCGACGAGGCCGGGATGGTCGGCACGCGGCAGATGCGCCGCATCCTTGAGGAAGCGGACCGCGCTGGCGCCAAGGTGGTGCTGGCAGGCGATCCCGAGCAGCTTCAGGCCATAGAGGCGGGTGCGCCGCTCCGGCGGATTGTTGAGCGGCACGGCGCGGTCGAGATCGCGGAGGTACGCAGGCAGCGGGAGAGCTGGCAGCGGCAGGCGACGAAGGAGCTGGCTACCGGGCGCACGGCCGAGGCCTTGGGCCGCTATGAGGCGGCCGGAGCTGTTCATGGGCACGACACAAGCGACGAGGCCCGCCGCGCCTTGGTGGACGACTGGCTGGCGGACCGAAGGCGCGAACCGACCGGTTCGCAGATGCTGATGGCCTATACCCGAGCCGACGTGGCGGAGCTGAACCGGCTGGCCCGGGACGCGCTGCGGGCGGAGGGTCAGCTGGGACCCGATCAGCGGGTGGAGACCACGCGGGGCGAACGGGCGTTCGCAATCGGCGACCGAGTAATGTTCCTGCGCAATGATCGGTCGCTCGGGGTCAAGAACGGCTCGCTAGGGACTCTGCTGTGGCTCAGTGCAAGCGAGATGGAGGTAAGGCTGGATGACGGCCGCCACGTACGGTTCGACCGCAAAGACTATGCGGACCTGGCGCACGGGTACGCGGCGACGGTCCACAAGATGCAGGGAGCGACGGTCGACAGGACCTACGTTCTCGCCAGCCGGAGCATGAATCGACATGCGTCGTATGTGGCGATGAGCCGGCACCGTGACGCGGCCAGCTTGCGGTATGGGCGCGAAGAGTTTGCGGGAAGCGCCGAACTCGCTAGGACCTTGGGACGCAGCGCGCCCCGCGAGAGAATTACGGAAGTAGATCGAAGCCGTTCACGGTAGTCCGCCGCTGGCTGCCGAGGAGCAGACCCGGTAGAAATCCCGGCTTCGGCCTCATAGGCACCTCTACGCTGACGAGTCAGGCTACCTAAGCGGAATGACATCTCCCAAGCGGCATCACTGGTGGCCTCAAGTTCAGTCTCGCTACTGGACCGGCGCAGATGGCCTGGTGAATGTCGTGCGCGCGGACGGGACAGGCTTTCGCGCCAATCCGATCAACCTCGGAGTCGAGTCCGAGCTATACACCCGCTTCGGGCCGGATGATTCAAAGGACCCTTCGATCGAGGACTGGTTCGCAAACACCGTTGATCAGCCTGCAGGCCTACTCATCGACCATCTTTCGGATGCAAGCCTGCGTAAGCGCCACCCCTACGCCGGTGACCCGGACAAAGCGGCTGTCAGCCGGCAGTTGGGCATGCGCACACCCGGCTATATCGACGTTCATCCTTTGCCAGATGAAGTCCGTATGGCGGCAGCCCGCTACGTCGCCGCTCTTCTCGTCCGGCACCCACGTTACCTCAGCAAGCTGACCGAGTTTCATCGGCTCTCCGCACCAGACAACACCAGCGCCAAGTCAGCCGCTCTGGACAACATGGGCCACGTCTTCGGCGTTTACGTCGAGACGATCCTCTCAGCGACCTTTATGATCTCCCAACGCACCGGGACAGCCGAGTTCATCTACGCTGACGGCGGGATCGTTGTTGATGAGCCGTGGGCCCCGGACATTCCGTTCACCATGCACGTTCCCTTGACGCCGGACGTGGCGCTTCAGGTGCTGCCAGTGCCCAATCCCATTCCTCTTCGAGAGGTCCCAGTAATCGAAGCCACGAACCCCGGCGTGGCGCGCATGAACCGCATCACGCTTTCCGCCGCGCAACGTTTCGTCTTCACTCGCCAAGCTCCGCCCACGACCTTCATTCGTCGCTATTTCGGCGTACCGGCGCCCGCCAGCATCGGATACCGGTTCATAAATGGACGGCTAGAAACCCGGTACGAACCGGGGCACATGTGACGGCTGCCCGCAGCTTCGAACGAGCGCACGCGAGGCTCGTCTCCATCCCCAGCCGGCACCTAATCCGGTTCTTGTCTCGCGACGCCTAGAACCGACGGCATCTTTTGATTCACCAGAACGTCGAACGCACTTAGCGTTTCGGAGAAGTCCGCCAAGGTGCCTGCGTCATCGGCAATGAACATGCTGATGCCTTGGGCGATCTCCAACATTGAAGGATCATCACTGCAACGTGGCTCGATCTCCCTGAACGCTTGGCTCAGGTTGGCCTTGTGACTCTTCAACGGTATGTCGCCCTGGTGCGCGACCTCGTTGCGCAAATCTTCGAGCGCCTTCAATACTCGGTTCAGTTTGTCCGCATCTGCGGGGTCTTTCCGCCACATCGCGCACAGAAGGCGCGCCTTGTGCGGGAAACTGAGTTTGGGACCTTTGCCGAAGAGCTTGTCGGGGTGTGGCAACAGCTTCCGCAGCACGACTTCCAGTTCGTATTCGACGGCAGCGTGGAACGTCAGAACCTCGATCGCAAAGGTATCAAGCACCTCGCCCTTCTTCGCGATCCGAAAGATGGCTTCTATGCCATCATAATGTGCGCCAGCCATCTATGCTCCCCCGTTTGTACGACCATCAATGCCCGTACAAACGCCTGCATTCCACCCGATGATAACGGTCGGCTCTGGGCACCGGACATTCGCCCCGGGGGGGCACCAGTGACATTGCGGCTCGGTCCTGTGCCGTCGAGTCGGACTACGCAGCGAGCTTCGCGTCCATTATGTGGAGGCGATAGAGCCGTCCGTCGCGGTATGTGGCCTTCGCCTGTACCTCAAGCATCTTCGTGACCGACTGGGTGTAAATGTTCTCCCCGTCTGTGAAGGCCGGGTCGCGAACCTCAGCCGAAACGAAGTGGCCAGGTTCGTTGGGATCTTCCACCTTCAGCGAGCGGCTATGTACGACGACGCCATCTACCCGGAGGACAAGAGTTTCCATTTCACCCACCTCCAGTTCTGCCTTGGACCGGACAGCTTGTGCCATGGGGACGTCGAAAACGGTCGTATCGTCATTTGCGGCCAGACTTAGGGATTCACAAGACCGGCCAATAGGCGCGACAATCTGGGCCGCGGCGGGCCGGGACAGCTCGATCACGCGTTCGATATGTTCCCGCTCACGCTGCCGGTCGTCCTTCTCCAGCCGCATCAGGTCCAGCATCGCCTCAACTTCCAACTTCGCCTGCTTTTTTTGGCCTGCCCAGCGCTTCACCACAGCACCCACTATGTGCATGGCCAGCTTGGCCCCTGCACTGATGAGAACGGGCTTGAGCAGCGGGAGGACGCCCTTGGACATCTCCACAACGGCGTCGAACTGAACACAACCGTCCCGAGGCGGTGTCGCTCTGATCGCAAGCACCAGCTTACCGCGAGAGCTTGGTACTGATCCTGTCGCGAGGGTGTTTAGCCCCAGCGAGAGGGTCCGCTCTAACCCGATCAGTGCTTCGCCGAAGTAGCGCATGTCGATGACATGATCATCAGCGTCGAGGCCGTCGAACCTGATGTTGAACCGAAACTGCTCCACATGCCCCTCCGCCGTAAGAAGTGACGCTAACAGCCGCGGAGCGCCACTGCCAAATATGGGATCAAAGCACCGGCGGTTGCCGGCAACCATGCGCTCCTCTCAGCCCCAGTGTCGCAAGCGTACGGCTTCACTTACTTCGCCTGCCGTATATGGACGGGGAAGAAACGAAAAAGCCCCTCGGCCGGATCGGACATGTCCCGGGTAGGCGATCTGCACAGCCCGTACACACCGGTCCGCCGGTCGAAATTGCTCAGCCACTGTGGTAGGTTAGCAAGTCGCCTTCTCCCTCAAGGGGAGAGGGCCCCGCTGTCTAGACCAGCGCGCCGTGGCAGTGCTTGAACTTGCGGCCGGAGCCGCAGGGGCAGTCGGCGTTGCGGCTGGTGCGCTCCCAGCCCGGGGGCAGGGCGTCCACCGGCAGGCGGGCGCGGTCGTCGCCCGACAGGGCGCCTTCAGGGTTCTGGGCCGCCGGGTTCTTCATCTCGTTCTCGCCGGTCAGCGGATTGAGGTGAATCTCCTGGAAGTCGCCGGCGGGCGGGGGCGGCGCCTCGAAGCGGAACTCCACCGTCATGACCCACCGGGTGACGTTGTGGCGCAGATTGGTCAGCAGCGTCTCGAACAGCGAGAAGGCCTCGGTCTTGTACTCGTTCAGAGGATCGCGCTGGCCGTAGCCGCGCAGGCCGATGACGCCGCGCAGGTGGTCCAGATGGACCAGGTGCTCGCGCCACTGCATGTCGATCATCTGCAGCAGGAACTGGCGCTCCAGGCCGCGCATCTGGCCGGCGCCGATCTGGGCCTCGCGCTCCACCGCACGGGCCTCGGCGGCGGCCTGCAGCCGCTCCTCGATCTCCTCGTTGGACACGCCTTCCTCGGCGGCCCATTCGCGCACCGGGACGTCCAGGCCCAGGGTCTTGACCACATCCTCCTCGAGCCCGTCGATGTCCCACTGCTCGGCATAGGCCTTGGGCGGCATGTGCTGTTCCACGATGTCCGACACCGTGTCCTTGCGGAACTCGCCCACCAGCTCGGACAGGTCCTCGGTGTCGAGGAATTCCTGACGCTGCTCGAACACCGCCTTGCGCTGGTCGTTCACGACGTCGTCGTACTTCAGCAGGTTCTTGCGGATTTCGTAGTTGCGCTGCTCGACCCGCTTCTGGGCGGTCTCCACCGCGCGGTTCAGCCACGAGTGGCTGATGGCCTCGCCCTCGGCGACCTTGAAGGTCTCCATGATCGAGGCCAGGCGGTCGCCGGCGAAGATGCGCAGCAGGTCGTCGTCCGTGGACAGGTAGAATTTCGACGTGCCGGGGTCACCCTGACGGCCGGTCCGGCCGCGCAGCTGGTTGTCGATGCGGCGGCTTTCGTGGCGCTCGGTGCCCAGAACGAACAGGCCGCCGGCCTCCAGGGCCGCCTGCTTGTGCTGTTCGATATCGGCCTGGAGGCGGGCGGACTCGGCGGCCTCCAGTTCGGGCGTGATCTCATTGCCCATGGCGCGCTGTTCCTGGGTCCAGCGCGACATGCGCATCTCCAGGTTGCCGCCCAGCTGGATGTCGGTGCCGCGGCCGGCCATGTTGGTGGCGATGGTCACCGCACCGGGCAGGCCCGCGTCGGCAACGATGAAGGCTTCCTGTTCGTGGTGGCGCGCGTTCAGCACATTGTGCGGCACGCCCTTGCCGCTCTTCTTCTCGACGGTGAAGGCGTCCACGCCCAGCTTGTCCAGCAGCTTGACGCCGGTGGGATCGGTCTCCAGTTCGGTGCGCGTCCAGATCGGCTTGATGCGCCGCCCGCCCGCCAGCTGACTGGCCTTTTCCAGCGCCTCGGGCTTGAGCCGCCAGACCTCGGCTTCCCAGGCGTGGGTCTGCAGCAGCTCGGACAGTTTTTCGGACTTCTCGATGGAGACGGTGCCCACCAGGATCGGCTGGCCCGCCGCGTGACGGTCGGCGATGGTCTGGGCGACGGCCAGGTATTTCTCGGCGGCGGTCCGGTAGACCTCGTCGTCGTGGTCGATGCGCAGGATCGGCCGGTGGGTCGGCACCTCCAGCACGTCCATCTTGTAGATGTCGTGGAATTCCGACGCCTCGGTGGCGGCGGTGCCGGTCATGCCTGACAGCTTTTCGTAGAGGCGGAAATAGTTCTGGATCGTGACCGAGGCCAGGGTCTGGTTCTCGGGCATGATCTTCACGCCCTCCTTGGCCTCGATGGCCTGGTGCAGGCCTTCGGACAGGCGGCGGCCCTGCATGATGCGGCCGTTGAACTCGTCGATCAGCAGGATCTCCCCGCCCTTGACGATGTAGTCCTTGTCCCGATGGTACAGGGTGTTGGCGCGCAGGGCCTGGTTCACATGGTGCACCAGGGAGACGTTGGCGGCTTCGTAGAGGTCGACGGTGCCTTCGACCAGCAGACCGCGCTCGCGCAGCATGTCCTCGACCCGTTCCGAGCCGATCTCGGACAGCAGGGCCTGACGCTGCTTCTCGTCGTGATCGAAGGTGGTCTCGTCCTGGATCATCTCCTTCACGATGCCGTCGATGATCAGATACAGCTCCGACCGGTCGTCCGTGGGGCCTGAGATGATCAGGGGCGTGCGCGCTTCGTCGATGAGGATGGAGTCCACTTCGTCCACGATGGCGAAGTGGTGGCTGCGCTGGACCATCTCGCGCCGGTCATAGACCAGGTTGTCGCGCAGATAGTCGAAGCCGAACTCGTTGTTGGTGCCGTAGGTGATGTCCGCGGCGTAGGACGCCTGACGCTGGCCCTGGGACAGGCCGTTGACGATGACGCCGACCTCCATGCCCAGGAAGCGGTAGACCCGGCCCATCCATTCGGCGTCGCGGCGGGCCAGATAGTCGTTCACGGTGATGACGTGCACGCCCTTGCCGCTGAGGGCGTTCAGATAGACGGGCGCCACGGCCACCAGGGTCTTGCCCTCGCCGGTGCGCATCTCGGCGATGCCGCCCTTGTGCAGGATCATGCCGCCGGCCAGCTGCACGTCGAACTGGCGCTGGCCCAGCACCCGCTTCGAGGCCTCTCGCACCACGGCGAAGGCTTCGTTGAGGATCTTGTCCAGGCTCTCGCCCCCGGCGACCCGGTCGCGGAACATCTGCGTCATCATGCGCAGTTCGTCGTCGCTGAGCGCCTCCATCTTGGACTCCAGCGCATTGATGCGCTGGACCTGGGCCATGAAGGACTTGACCTGGCGGTCGTTGGAGGAGCCGAGAAACTTTTTGGCGAAGCCGAGCATGAAAAATCCGGTCAGGCGGTCGAGCGGGCGCTCGTTCTGCTAGGTGAGGGCCCAGGGAGGGTCGGCGGACGACGCCGGGGGCCGGAGGTGCGAAGGACCCCGGCGGCCACGCCCGCAAGGGAATTCGAGGCCGCGCGATCCATCGAAAACCCCTCGACTTGGGCGCGGGCGAGACTTAAGCACCGGCCTATCCCCTGTCAACGCGAGGGCTTTTGCGGCACGGTCCCGGCAAGGGTCCCGCAGACCCGGATTCGAGGAGCGCCTCATGGGTCAGACCCTTCGTCCTTTCACTGTCCTGATGCTGGTCCTGACGCTTGCGGCCTGCGGCCGCGGCGCCGGGGACGAAACCCCGCCCGAGCCGGGCGACCGGGCCGTGGCCCGGGTCGAGGGGGCCGCCATCTGGGCGTCGGACGTCAAGCGCGAGGCGGTGGCCCAGGGCCTGATCGGCGAGGGCGAGCCGCTGGACGTGACCTCGGACCTGTTCCGCCGGGTGCTGGACGAGGTGATCGACCAGAAGCTGCTGGCGCGCGAGGCGGACCGGCGCGGTCTGGCGGACAGTCCGCTGGCCCAGCGGCGGCTGGAGGCGACGCGCGAGCGCATCCTGGGCGACATGCTGGTGGAGACCACGGTCAACCGGGCCATTTCCGACGAGGCGGTTCAGACCCTGTACCAGGAGCAGCTGCGCCTGGCCCGGAACTCCGAGGAGATCCGGCTGCGCCTGATCATGTCGGCCACGCGTGAGGACGCAGACGCGGTGCGCGGCATGCTGGCCGCCGGGGCCAATTTCGAGCAGCTGGCCATGCAGCGCTCCACCGACGAGGCGACCCGCTTCTCGGGCGGCGACCTTGGCTACGCCACCCTGGACGTGATGCCCGCCGTCTATGCGGCCGCCCTGCGCGACGCCGCGGCGGGCGACACGGTGGGGCCGTTCGAGGCCGAGGGCGGCTGGGCCGTGCTGCGGGTCGAGGACCGCCGGCGCGAGACGCCCCCGACGCTGGAGCAGGCCCGGCCCCAGATCGTGCGCTATCTGACCTATGAGGAGGTGCGCCGCCTGCTGGAGCAGCTGCGCGGCCGCGCCGAGGTCGAGGTGATGCTGACCGGGGACCCCCTGGCCGTGCCGGGCGCCCCGGAGGAGCCGGACTCCGCCCCGCCGGCCGCTGCAGAGGCCCAGACGCCCCAGACCGAGGACGCCGCGTGAGCAAGACCCCTTCGCCCCGCAAGGGCGTCTCCACCTCCATCGAAAAGGCGCTGGATCCGTTCGCTTCGGCCCTGAAACGGGTGACGCCCGCCAGGGCGACGCCCGCGACGCCCGCAAAGACAGGCAAGCCCGGGCTGGCTGTGTCGCCGCTGGCCGTGCCCTTCCCCGCCATCCCGCCCATCGCGGGGGTGGAGATCGCCACCGCACGGGCGGGCTTCTACAAGCATGACCGCCACGACCTGACGGTGTTCCGCTTCGCCGAGGGAACCAGCTGCGCGGGCGTGTTCACCCGGCATCAGGTGGGCTCCGCGCCGGTGGACTGGTGCCGCCGGCATCTGGAATCCGACAACGGGGGCCAGGATGTGCGCGCCCTGGTGATCAACGCCGGTTGCGCCAACGCCTTCACCGGCAAGGCGGGGGCCGACGCGGCGCGGCGCACGGCCTCGGCGGCCGCCAAGCGCTTCGACTGCCGCCAGCGCGACGTGATGCTGGCCTCCACCGGGGTGATCGGGGTGGTGCTGGACGACCGCAAGATCGCCGCGCGCATGGCCGACATCGAGGCGGGGCTGACGGCCGACGGCTGGGCCGCCGCCGGCCAGGCCATCATGACCACCGACACCTTCCCCAAGGGTGCGTTCGCCGAGGCGAAGATCGAGGGCGTGACGGTGCGCATCGCCGGCATCGCCAAGGGCTCGGGCATGATCGCCCCGGACATGGCCACCATGCTGGCCTTCATCGTCACCGATGCGGACATCCACCCCAATGTGCTGCGCGCCCTGCTGAACCTGCATGTGCGCACCACCTTCAACAGCGTGACCGTGGACGGGGACACCTCCACCAACGACACCTGCCTGCTGTTCGCTACCGGCGCCTCGGGCGCGCCGCGCATCGGGCGGGTGGGCGACCGGCGGCTGGCGGACTTCTCGAAGGCGCTGGACGCGGTGATGCTGGACCTGGCCCACCAGCTGGTGCGCGACGGCGAGGGCGCGACCAAATTCGTCAAGGTGACGGTGGAGAACGCCCGCTCGCCCGGCTCGGCGCGCAAGCTGGCCCGCTCCATCGCCGACAGCCCGCTGGTCAAGACCGCCATCGCGGGCCAGGACGCCAACTGGGGCCGGGTGGTCATGGCCGTGGGCAAGACCGACGAGCCGGTGGACCGCGACCGCCTGTCGATCCGCTTCGGGCCGCACTGGGCCGCGCGGGACGGGGCGCCGGCGTCCGACTACGACGAGGCGAAGATGAGCGCCTACATGAAGAAGCCCGAGCTGGAGATCACGGTCGACGTGGGTTCGGGTCGGGCCGCGGCCACCGTCTGGACCTGCGACCTGACCAAGGGCTACATCGAGATCAACGGCGATTACCGCTCGTGAGCACCCCTCTACCCACCCTCCTCGTCGTCGCCGCCGCCCTGATCGATGCCGACGGCCGGGTGCTGATCGCCCAGCGGCCCGAGGGCAAGCAGATGGCGGGGCTATGGGAGTTTCCCGGCGGCAAGGTGGAGCCTGGCGAGCGGCCCGAAGCGGCCCTGATCCGCGAACTGCGCGAAGAGCTGGGCGTCGAGACGAAGGAGGCTTGCCTGGCCCCGTTCGTGTTCGCCAGCCACGCTTACGAATCCTTTCACCTGTTGATGCCACTGTATCTGTGCAGACGCTGGGAGGGTGCGGTGACACGCCATGAGCACGCCGCCCTGGCGTGGGTCAGGCCGAACCGCATGTCGGACTATCCCATGCCCCCCGCCGACGCACCGCTGGTCGCCTATCTGCGCGACCTTCTGTGATCTGAACCGCGGAGGGGCGGCATGAAACGGTTTGTGCGTCGGCTGGCCTCGGACGAGCGTGGAGCCACGGCCATTGAATACGGCCTGATCTGCGCCCTGATCTTCCTGGTCATCATCGGGGCGGTGACCCTGTTCGGCGAGACCGCGACCAATGTGTTCATCGGCGCGGCCAACGCCGTGTCCGGCGCGGCGTCAGGCGGCTAACTGCCCGCCGCGCGCTGGAAGCTCTCCACCAGCGATCCGGCCACCAGCCGCCAGCCGTCCACCAGCACGAAGAAGATCAGCTTGAACGGCAGGCTGATGATCACCGGCGGCAGCATCATCATGCCCATGGACATCAGCACGCTGGCCACCACCAGATCGATGACCAGGAACGGCACGAACAGCAAGAAGCCGATCTCGAAGGCGCGCTTCAGCTCCGAGATCATGAAGGCCGGCGTGACCACCCGCAGGGGCAGATCCTGGGCGCTTTCCGGCGGATCGATGCGCGACATGCGGGTGAACAGCTCCAGATCGCGCGGCCCCACCTGATCCAGCATGAAGCCCTTGACCGGCTCGGCCGCCGCGTCGAACGCCTGGGGCAGCTCCATCTGCTGGTCCATCAGGGGCCGGATGCCGGAATCGTAGGCCGCCTGCCAGGTCGGCGCCATGACGATGGCCGACAGGAACAGGGCCAGGGACACCAGCACCGCATTGGGCGGCGACTGCTGCATGCCCAGGGCGGTCCTGAGCAGCGACAGAACCACCACAATGCGGATGAAGCTGGTGGTCATGATGACGATGGACGGCGCCAGCGACAGCACGGTGATCAGGCCCACCAGCTGGACCACCCGCTCGGTCAGGCCCGCCCCCGTGCCCAGATCGATGCTGATGGCCGACCCGGACTGGGCGGCCTCCTGGGCGATGGCCGCCACGGGCAGGATCAGGCCCAGGCTCAGGCTGACCAGGGTGACGATCAGCGACAGGCGCAGGGCGCGCTTCAGTTCGGCGCGGGTGGGCAGGGCGAGCACGGCCGGCCGGGTCACGCCCCGCCATCCTTGCCGCGAGGCTCGATCAGCTCCTTGCCCTCGCCCAGCAGGATCAGCCGCTCCTCATCGTCCACACGGACCAGAATCAGGCGGCGGGCGGGATCGAGAACGAGGGTCTCGACCACCTGCATGCGGCGCTCGCCCCGCACGCCCTGGAAGCGCACCATCAGGCCAGGCGCATAGCGGCGCAGGGCATAGGCCGCCAGACCGATCAGGCCCAGCGTGATGGCCAGGCCCAGAATCGCCCGCGCGAAATCAAGAAAACCCATTCAACCGCCCCGCCGGCCACACGCCGGATTCGCGCCTCAGCATTAAGGATCGTGGTTAACGACCCATTGAGGAAACGGCCTGTTAACCATGCACCCGGCATTTTCCGCCCAGTAGCCATTGTGGCGGGAATCTCATGCGCCTGGACAACATCCCCCTGTTCGACGCCATCCGCGGCCGACTCGGCTGGCTGGAGGAGCGTCAGCGGGTCATCGCCCAGAACGTGGCCAATTCCGATACGCCGGGATTCGCCGCCCGGGACCTGCGTGCGCCAGACGACTTCGCCCACGCCATGATGCGTCAGACGCAGGGGGTGGGCATGATGCGCACCAGCACGGCCCACATAGCCATGGAGCCCCAGCGCGGGATCAACTACGCCTCCATGACCTCCCCCGATTCCGAAACCACGCTGGACGGCAATTCGGTGGTGGTCGAGGAGCAGATGCTGCGCATGGCCGAGAGCCGCATGGCCCACGACGCCGCCATCGGCTTCTACCAGAAGTCCCTGAACATGCTGCGCATGGCCGCACGCAAGCCCGGCGCGGGCTAAAGGAGTGAGCAATGCCTGATCCCGTCCCCCCCCGGAACCCGACCATGAACATCGCGGCCTCGGCGCTGCGCGCCCAGCAATCGCGCATGCGCGTCATTGCAGAGAACATCGCCAACGCCCAGTCCACGGCCCTGGTGGCGGGGGGCGAGCCCTATCGCCGCCAGATGCCGGTGTTCCAGACCCAGGCGCTCGACGGCGGCACCGGCGTCCAGCTGGCCGCGGTGCGGCGCGACATGGGTGAGTTCCGCATGGAGTACGACCCGTCGCACCCGGCCGCCAACGAAGAGGGCTATGTGATGCGGCCCAACGTCGACACCCTGGTGGAGGCCATGGACATGCGCGAGGCCCAGCGGGCCTATGAGGCCAACCTCAACGTCATCGAGACGGCGCGGGCCATGGACACCCGCATCCTCGACCTGCTGAAGCGCTAGGAGGCTTAAGCCATGAACCCCATGATGGCGGCGCGGGCCTATGCGGCCACCCAGGGCGCGGCGGCTCCCTCGGCGGCCGGCGGAAACGTCGCCCCGGCGGGCGGCTCGGAATTCTCGAACATCCTGCAGTCGGTGATCGGCGACACGGTGCAGCAGTCGCGCGCGGCCGAGACCCAGATGTCGGCCGCCATCCAGGGCCGCGCCGAACTGATCGACGTGGTCACCGCCGTGACCTCGGCCGAGGCCTCCCTGGAGACCGTCATGGCCGTCCGCGATCAGGTCATCAGCGCCTATCAGGAAATCATGCGCATGCCGATCTGAGGCTGAGGCCTCAGCGCCGCGGCGGCCCGCTCCGGCACCACTGGGACGCCACCCATTTGACCCCTTTCACGGGCGGCAGGCCCGCATGGCGGGTGCGCGTGTCGACACGGCCGTCCGGCAGGGTGTTGGCCCACATCAGGGCGTCGCCCCGCGCGCCCCTGTGCCTCAGCCCCGTGCTCTCGAAGGCCGTTTCACCGCCTTCATAGTCCTCATTGAGATAGACCAGCAGGGTCGCGATGCGCTGACCCTTTCGGGCCATGTCCTCGGCCAGACCCGGCTGGTCGGGCGTCAGATAGTCCACGTGCCAGTCGAAGGTTTCGCCGGTGTCGTAGCGCAGCACCTGCAACGGCTCCAGGCCATGGGCCGGCAGACCGGTCACCCGGATCACCCGCTCGCGCAGCAGAACCATGACCAGATCCAGAGACCACAGGTCGAAGGCGCAGGCGCTGTTGGTTCGCGCGCCCTCGCGCCGCCCCAGCCCCGTGGCCGGGTCATAGACCTCGGCGGGCCCGACCCGTTCCGACGCCCTCTGGATGATCCAGTCGCAGGCCGCCGGGGGCAGGAACCCGGGAATGGACAGCACGTGCGGACCCGGCGAGATCATCATGGGGCGCGGCGGCGCCAGCCATGACGCCAGATCGACGGCCCGCGCGGCCTGATCCCAGGCGGCCGCATCGTCCCGTCCGGCCGCGACAGGCCCGGCGTCCGGCGCCAGCACGGCGAGCTGATCGCGGGCCGTTCCGGATCCCAGGGCCGCAGCGCGGGCCAGCTGCCCCAGCGCCAGGGTCCAGTCCGGCGGCATGCGGAATCCCACCGCCGCCAGCACAGCGAGGCGGTGGGCCGCTTCGGCGTCGCCGTCGTCGGACGCGCGGCGCAGATCGACGGGGTCGGGCGGCTGCGAGGGATCGGTCATGATCAAGCCTTAGCGCGAGCCGCCCGGGACGCCAAAATCTCTCAAAGGCTCGCCAAGCCGCGCGAAGGTCGTCTAGACATTCGGCCGCGGCGCGCGTGCCGCGAAGCTGCCCGTTGGATATTCCCCATGAAGCGCATCCTGTTGGCGAGCGTCGCCGTCCTGGCCATCAGCTGCCCCTCGTGGGCCCAGGAACCCCAGCCGGCCCCGACGCCCCAGCCGGTACCTGCCGACCAGTCCGACGCGGACAGCCCCGAACAGCAGGAGCAGGAGCCGCGGCCCCTCGAGCAGGAGCTGGCGCAACAGGAAGCCGTGGGATCAGGCCCCACCGAGCCGCCTCCCGGCGCGGGTGAGACGGACGAGGCTGGGATGTGAACAACCCCATGGGCCCGGCGCGCGACATCCCCATCGATGTCACCCAGGGCACCTGGATGTCCGTGGATGTCAGCCCCGACGGAACCGAGATCGTCTTCGACATGCTGGGCGACCTGTATGTCATGCCCATCGGCGGCGGCCCGGCCACCAATCTCACCTCGGGCGTCGCCTGGGACATGCACCCCCGCTGGTCGCCGACGGGCGCTCCATCGCCTTCACCTCGGACCGGGGCGGCGGGGACAACATCTGGACCATCGACCGGGCCGGCGGCGAGACCACCCAGATCACCCGTGAGACCTTCCGCCTGCTGAGCCAGCCGGACTGGACTCCGGACGGCCAGTTCATCGTGGCGCGCAAGCACTTCACCTCCGGCCGTTCGCTGGGGGCCGGCGAGATGTGGCTCTATCACCGCTCGGGCAGCGGCTCCGGGGTGCAGCTGACCGAGCGCCGCACCCAGCAGAAGGACTCGGGCGAGCCCGTGTTCTCGCCGGACGGCCGCTATCTGTATTTCAGCGACGACGCCACGCCGGGCGGCACCTTCGAATACAGCAAGGACCCCAACGGTCAGATCTATGTGATCCAGCGCCTGGACCGGGAGACCGGCGAGGTGGAGCCCTATGTGACCGGGCCCGGCGGCGCGATCCGGCCGACCCCGTCGCCCGACGGCCGCTGGCTCGCCTTCATCCGGCGGGTCCGGTACCAGTCGACCCTGTATCTGATGGACATCGAGTCCGGCCGCGAAATCCCGATCCATGACGGGCTGGACCGCGATCTTCAGGAAACCTGGGCCATCCACGGGGTCTATCCGGGCATCAGCTGGACCCCGGACAGCCAGTCCATCGTCTTCTGGGCGGGCGGCCACATCCGTCGCATCGACATCGACAGCCGCGAGGTCGCGGACATCCCGTTCCGTGTCACCGACACCCGCCGGGTGCAGGACGCCCTGCGCCGCCCGGTTGAGGTGGCGCCCGAGCAGTTCGACGTGCGCATGGTCCGCTGGGCCGAGACCTCGCCCGACGGCCGCCGCGCGGTGTTCGAGGCCCTGGGCCATCTGTGGATTCGCGACCTGCCGACCGGACAGGCGCGCCGCCTGACCCGTCAGGACGACCATTTCGAGCTGTATCCGTCCTGGTCCCGCGACAGCCGCTCCATCGTCTACACCACCTGGAGCGACGACGAGCTCGGGACCATCCGCGTGGTTCCCGCCTCGGGCGGGAACGGCCGCGTGGTCAGCCAGGGGCCGGGGCACTATGTGGAGCCGACCTTCTCGCCCGACGGCCGGACCATCGTCTACCGGACCGTGTCGGGGGGCGGGCTGCGCTCGGGTCTCTACAGCCGCGACACCGGCGTCTACGCCATGCCCGCGGGCGGCGGAGAGCCGACCCTGGTGGTCGGTTCGGGCTCGCAGCCCCAGTTCGGCGCCGACAGCGACCGGTTGTTCTTCACGGCCTCGGGCGCCGAAGGGGTGCGGGAGTTCCGCTCCATCGACCTGGACGGCTCGGACGAGCGCACCCACCTGACCAGCCAGTATGCGTCCGAGTTCTTCATCTCGCCGGACCAGAACTGGATCGCCTGGACCGAGCGCTTCAACGCCTATGTGGCCCCCTTCATCGGCACGGGCCGGGGCGTGTCGCTCAGCGCCGGGGGCGGGGCCCTGCCCCAGACCCGGGTCACCCGCGACGCGGGCGAGTGGCTGCACTGGTCCGGCGATTCCAGCCGCCTGCAATGGTCGCTGGGGCCGGAGCTGTTCTCACGCGATCTGAACGAGGCCTTCGCCTTCGTCGAGGGCGCGCCCGAGACACTGCCCGAGGCGCCCGAGCGCGGGATCAATCTGGGCTTCAGCCATCCGACGGCGGCGCCCGACGGCGTGCTGGCCCTGACCGGCGCCCGGCTGATCACCATGAACGGCGACGAGGTGATCGAGAACGGGACCATCGTCATCGACGGCAACCGCATCGCGGCGGTCGGCCCGGCCGGATCGGTCACGGTCCCGGCCGGCGCGCGGACGGTGGACGCCTCCGGCGCCACCATCATCCCCGGCATCATCGACGGTCACTGGCACGGCTCCATGGGGTCCAACGAGATCATCCCGCAGCAGAGCTGGGTGAACTACGCGTCCCTGGCCTTCGGGGTCACGACCATCCACGACCCGTCCAACGACACCAGCGAGATCTTCGCCCACAGCGAACTGGCGCGGGCGGGCAGGGTGCTGGGGCCGCGCATCTTCTCCACCGGCACGATCCTGTACGGCGCCGCCACGCCCTTCACGGCGGTGGTGGAGGATCTGGACGACGCCCGGTCGACCCTGCGCCGGATGCAGGCGGCGGGCGCCTTCAGCGTCAAGAGCTACAACCAGCCCCGTCGGGACCAGCGTCAGCAGATCATCCAGGCCGCGCGCGAACTGGACATGATGGTGGTGCCCGAGGGCGGCTCGCTGTTCCAGCACAACATGACCATGATCGTGGACGGTCACACCACCATCGAGCACGCCATCCCGCTGGCCAATCTGTACGCCGATGTGCACCAGCTCTGGAGCCAGACGGGCGTGGCCTACAATCCGACCCTGACGGTGGCCTACGGCGGCAACTGGGGTGAGAATTACTGGTACCAGGAAAGCGAGGTCTGGCGGAACGAACGCCTGCTGCGCTTCGTGCCCCGCCGCATCGTGGACGCCCGCTCGCGCCGCCCCGTGCATGTGCCGGACAACGAGCTGAACCACATCTCGGTCGCCCGGGAGGCCGCACGCCTGGCCGAGCTGGGGGTGCCGGTCCTGCTGGGGCCGCACGGTCAGCGCGAGGGGCTGGGCGCCCACTGGGAGATGTGGATGCTGGAGCAGGGCGGCATGAGCCCGCACCAGGCGCTGCAGGCCGGCACCATCCAGGGCGCCCGCGCCCTAGGCATGGATCGCGACATCGGGTCTCTCGAGCCCGGCAAGCTGGCCGATCTGGTGGTGCTGTCGCAGAACCCGCTGGAGAACCTGCGGAACTCCACCTCGATCCGCTACACGGTGATCAACGGCCGCATCTTCGACGACAACATGGACGAGGTGGGCGGCCAGCCACGCCGCCCGTTCTGGTTCGAGGGCGAGGACGGCGACACCCTGGCCCCGGACGAGGCCATCGGCCAGGTCCACGGCCATGACCACGGCGAGCACTGACCCGGAAACCCTCTTTCCCTTGAGGGGGAAGAGGGTCCGCTTCTAGCCCCGCGCCAGCCGCATGAATTCCTCGCGGGTGCGGGGGTCGTCGCGGACCACGCCGATCAGGTGGCTGGTGATCAGGCTGGCGCCCGGCACATCGACGCCGCGCATGGTCATGCAGCTGTGCTCGGCCTCGATGATCACGCCGACGCCCTCGGGACGCAGCACCTCGTGGATGGTGCGGGCGATGTCGGCGGTCATCTTCTCCTGGATCTGCAGGCGCCGCGCGAAGCCGCGCACCACCCGCGCCAGCTTGGAGATGCCCACCACCCGGTCGGTGGGCAGATAGGCCACGTGCGCCTTGCCCACCACCGGCAGCATGTGGTGTTCGCAGAAGCTGACGAAGCGGATGTCCTTGAGGATCACCAGCTCGTCATAGCCGCCCACTTCCTGGAAGGTGCGCTCCAGATATTCGCGCGGATCGACCTCGTAGCCGGCGAACAGTTCGCGATAGCTGCGGGCCACGCGGGCGGGGGTGTCGATCAGCCTTCGCGGGCGGGATCGTCGCCGGCCCAGCGGATCAGGGTGCGCACGGCGGCTTCGGCGTCGGTCTGGGAGACGGGGGTGTTGTCGTCGGTCATGGGGCGTCCATAGCGGATCGTGGCGATGAGGGTCCAATCGAGGAGTCCTTTTCCATACGATTTCTCCGGCTGAAGGGATGCGATCAGCCGATCTTAGCCCCCTGTTAACCATGCCCCCGGCATTTTCTGCCCGGTGTATTGTCGACTGACGGGGCTGAGCGCGTGACGGGGACCGAGGTGATGGATGTGGGGCGCGACGCCCTGTGGCTGACCATCCAGCTGGCCTCGCCGGTGCTGATCGTGGGGCTGGTCGTGGGCGTCGTCATCGGTCTGTTCCAGGCCCTGACCCAGATTCAGGAAGCGACCCTGATCTTCGCACCCAAGATCATCGCCATCTTCGTGTCGCTACTGCTGCTTCTGCCGCTGATGGGCGCCCTGATGGGCGGGTTCTTCCAGCAGATCACCGAACGCATCGCGGGGATGTAGGGCGTCCATGGAGCCTTACGCCGCCGCCGATCAGGTCTGGGCCGGCGGGCTGATCTTCGCCCGCGTGGGCGCCATGCTGATGACCATCCCCGGCGTCGGTGAGGCCTATGTGCCGCCGCGCATCCGCCTGTCCATGGCCCTGGTCATCTCCATCGCCCTTGCGCCCGTGGTGGTGGGCTATCTGCCCCCCCTGCCGGCCACCATGGGCGGGGTGGCGGGCTGGGTGATCCGCGAGGTGGCGACCGGCCTGATGATCGGCGCCCTGCTGCGCATGATGCTGTCGGCCCTCGCGACGGCGGGGGAGATCGTCTCGCTGCAGACCACCCTGGCCTTCGCCCAGACCGCCAACCCGTTCCAGGCCCAGCCCGGTTCGACCCTGGCCGCCTTCCTGACCCTGCTGGGCGTGACCCTGATCTTCGCCACCGACACCCATCACCTGTTCATCGCCGGTCTGGCCGGCAGCTATGAAGTGATCCCGCCGGTCAGCCCCCTGCTGCTGAATGACTTCGCCGCCATGGCCGTGCGCACGGTGGGCGACAGCTTTCTGCTGGGGGTGCAGCTGGCCGCCCCGGTGCTGGTCTTCTCCATGATCTTCAACCTGGCCTCGGGGCTGGTGGGCCGGGTCATGCCCCAGTTCCAGATCTTCTTCGCCACCGCCCCGCTCAGCATCATCCTGGGCCTGTCGGTGTTCGCCCTCAGCTTGGGCGTGGTGGGCACGGTGTTCATCGAGCGGTTCCGCACCCTGGCCATGGGGTTCACCGGAGGCGCCGGTGGCTGAGGAAAAGGACCAGGAGTCCAAAACAGAAGAAGCCACCCCGCGAAAATTAGACGAGGCGCGGAAAAAGGGCGACGTCGCCAAGACCCCGGACCTGGCCAGCTGGCTGTCGCTGATGGGCGCCTCGGCGGTGATCCTGATCGGCGGCGGTTGGTTCACCAGCCGGATGGCGGCCGAGCTGATGCCGTTCCTCGCCCAGCCCCACGCCATGGTCGACGCCCTGCACGCCGGAGCCGGGATCGAGATCGGGACCCGCGCCCTGTGGGCCACGGTCCCCCTGCTGGGCGCCATCGCCCTGGCCACCATCGTCGGCGGCGCGGGCGGCAATCTGGCCCAGTCGGGCTTCCTGTTCACCGGCGAGAAGATCAAGCCGAAGCTGGAGAAGATCTCGCCCCTGAAGGGCGCCAAGCGCATCTTCGGTCCCGACGGCCTGATGCAATTCGTCAAGACCTTCCTCAAGCTGGTGGCCATCGTCGCCATCGCCTGGGTGGTTCTGAAGCCCCACACCCGCGAAATGGAGGCCATGGCGGCCATGAGCCCGGCGGCCATCCTGCCCATGGCCCGCGATCTCGCCGTCGCCATCCTGGGCGCGACCCTGGCCTTTCTGGGCGTCGCCGCCTTCGCCGATTTCCTGTGGCAGCGCCACCGCTTCGCCAGGCGCATGCGCATGACCCGCGAGGAGCTGAAGGACGACTACAAACAGGCCGAGGGCGACCCCCACGTGAAGGCCAAGCTGAAGCAGATCCGCGCCCAGAAGGGCCGCCAGCGGATGATGCAGAACGTGCCCAACGCCACGGTCATCGTCACCAACCCGACCCACTATTCCGTGGCCCTGAAATACGAGCCGGGCGAGGACGCCGCGCCGCTCTGCGTGGCCAAGGGCGTCGACGCCCTGGCCTTGAAAATCCGTGAAGTGGCCCGCGAGCACGAGGTGCCCATCATCGAGGACGTGCCCCTGGCCCGCGCCCTCTACGCCACGGTGGAGGTGGACGAGGTCATCCCCCGCGAGCATTTCGAGGCCGCCGCCAAGGTCATCGGTTTCGTGCTGAACAGCCGCAAGCGTCGCTGAGACTGAAACAGGGTATGCTGATGATCAGCGAATCGGCTGCGAGGCCCCCATGGAAGCCCTGACACGGGACATCCCCACCCGGATGCGCATCGACCCCTGGCTGGTGACGGCGGCGGTCTGCTTCGTCATCGCCGTGGCGGCGGCGGCCTATCCGGCCTTCCGCCACGACCCCTGGAGCGCCCCGGGGCTGATCCTGATCGTGACTCTGGCGGCGGTGGCCCTGATGGGGGTGATGGCGTTCGGCCGCGCCGATGCGGGCGAGCGGCGGCGCGCGGCGGGCGACGCGGCGGTGGACCTGCTGGACGCCATGGCCGAACCCGCGGCCCTGGTCTGGAGCGGCGGACGGGTGCTGGCCTTCAACGCCGCCTGGACCGAGGCGGGC
This sequence comes from Brevundimonas abyssalis TAR-001, assembly GCF_000466985.1. GTDB lineage: Bacteria > Pseudomonadota > Alphaproteobacteria > Caulobacterales > Caulobacteraceae > Brevundimonas > Brevundimonas abyssalis. The sequence goes on along the minus strand of NZ_BATC01000004.1, from coordinate 8,300 downwards.
GGGGCGACCACAGCCCTGCCGTCGGGCCGTTCTGCGAGCTCCCTCTACATGGCCTTCGCCCAGGCGCGCGGCGGCGAGCCGGGCCGCGCGATGCTCAGGATCGGCGAGCGGGACGTGGAGGTCCTGATCGGCGCGGCGGGCGACGGACGCTTCCTGGTGCGCCAGGCCCCCGAAAGCGTGCTGGCCCCCCGCGACCCGGCCCAGCCCGCACGGGCGCCGGTGGTGGAGACCGGCGACGGCCGCGCCATGGCGGCGGGTGCGCCCTTCGGGTCCGCCGTGCTGGCGGGCGAGGACCTGTTCGCCGGCAAGGTGGAGGAGGCCAATCCCGCCCTGGCCGTGCTGACCGGCCCCGCGGCCGCGCGCGACGCCGCCTTCGGCCAGCTGTTCCTGCCCCAGGGCGTGGCCGAGGCGCGCGAACGCATCGCCCAGGGCTCGTCCGGCCCCATCGAGCTGATCGCCAAGGCGTTTCCGGACCGCAGCCTGCACCTGTATGTGGCCCCCGAGGGCGAGGGACGGCGCATCTGGCTGTTCGACGTCACGGCCCAGAAATCCACAGAGATGCAGCTGGCCCAGGCCCAGAAGATGCAGGCGGTTGGCCAGCTGGCGGGCGGCGTGGCCCACGATTTCAACAACATCCTGACGGCCATGCGCCTTCAGACCGACGCCCTGCTGGAGCGCCACCCGGTGGGCGACCCGTCCTATGACGGGCTGAACGCCATCCGCCAGACCGTGTCGCGCGCCGCCAGCCTGGTGTCCAAGCTGCTGGCCTTCTCGCGCAAGGAGACGGTAAAGCGCGAACGGCTGGACCTGGGCGAGCTGGTGGCCGATTTCGCCGTCCTGCTGCGCCGCCTGCTGCACGAGGACGTGCGGCTGGAGACCGACTACGGCCGCGACCTGCCCACCGTGACCGCCGACCGGGGCCAGCTGGAGCGGGCGGTCATGAACCTGGCCGTCAACGCCCGCGACGCCATGCGCGGGGTGGTGGAGCCGGGCGCGGGGCTGGTCACCATCCGCACCCAGCGTCTGTCCGCCGATCAGGCCCGGGAGCTGGGCTGGGCCGCCGCGCCTGACGGCGACGTGGCCCTGATCGAGGTGGCCGACACCGGCCCGGGCGTGCCGCCCCAGCTGCTGGACAAGATCTTCGAGCCCTTCTTCACCACCAAGCCCGTAGGCGAGGGCACGGGCATGGGCCTGGCCACCATCTACGGCATCATGCAGCAGGCGGGCGGCCATGTGGCCGTGCAGAATCTGGAAGGCCCCAGCGGGATCGAGGGGGCGGCCTTCCGCATGTTCCTGCCCGCCGCGAACGAGAAGGATCTGGCCGAGGCTGTGCAGGAGCCCAAGCCCAAGAAATCAGCCCCGCGCGACCTGTCCGGCGCCGGCCGCATCCTGTTCGTGGAGGACGAATCCGCCGTGCGCCTGATCGCCGCCAAGCTGCTGCGTCAGCGCGGCTATGAGGTGATCGAGGCCGCCGACGGCGAAGAGGCCCTTCTGCTGGCCGAAGAGCACGCCGGCCAGATCGACATGCTGATCTCCGACGTGGTCATGCCCGGCATGGACGGCCCGACCCTGCTCAAGAAAGCGCGCATCTATCTGGGCGACGCGCCGGTCATGTTCATCTCCGGCTATGCCGAGAGCGATTTCTCGGACCTGCTGACGGACGAGGCCAATGTCTCGTTCCTGCCCAAGCCGCTGGACATCAAGACCTTGGCCGAGCGGGTCAAGCAGGAGCTATACGCCGCCTGATCAGCCCTTGCCGCCGCGCCGATCACGGCGGTCGCGGCGTCCGTCCCGATCCCGGTCCCGGCGGCGGTCGTCGCGCCACTCGCGGCGATCGTGGCGGTCCCGGCGGTCATAGTGCCGGGGGCGGGGCGTGTAGACCGGCGCCACATAGACCGGCGCCCCATAGCCGTACGTGGGCGGGCAATAGTATTCGCTGACCCCATAGGCGTTGTGCCGGTAGTAGCAGTTGGCTGTGCTGGCGGCGATGGAGTCGGCCGCCAGGGCCAGGCCCTCCAGAAAGGCCGGATCGGTGACGCAGCCGGACACCCCGGCTCCGGCGGCGCAGGCGACGGCGAGATTGCGCATCCGGCGAATGATCGGTCGGGACATCGACGACCCCTTTCAGCGGCGGCCCTCCCGCCGTCCATCAGACCCTGGGGCCGAACCTTGGTCGCTGACAAGCCGGGAAGCCCTGACCATCCCTGACGCGAGGCCCGGGCCGCCGGCCAGGATGAAAGAGTTGTAACGCGCGCCGGACTTGTTCTCCTGCCGGGGGGTGATACCCCTTCATCCTGGGTTTTTCGGGAGCTTCGCCATGATCGACCGCCGTCGCCTTCTCTTCACCGCCGCCGCGGGGGCCGGTCTGGCCGCCTCCGGCCAGGTTCTGGCCTTCGCCCGTCAGGACACCGCCGAGGCCACCCTCGAAGGCCTGATGGAGCGCATCGTCCAGCAGATGGTCATGACGTCGCCCGAGACGGTGACCATGCTGGGCCTGGACACCGGGCCGATGGCCGCCCTGAAATCGCGCCTCGACGACCGCTCCGCAGCCAAGATCGAGGCTGACAAGGTGGTGTTCCAGGGCTTCATGACCGAGATGGAGTCCATCGACCGCGCGGCCCTGCCCGCGCGCAGCCAGATCCACTACGACACGGTCAAATACTTCGGCGATACGGTCGCCTCCAGCTACGAGTTCCCTTACGGCCAGGGCTTTCCGTCGCCCTATACGGTCAACCAGCTCGGCGGGTCCTACAACAGCGTCCCGGACTTCCTGGACGCCCAGCACCGTATTGAAACGGCCGAGGACGCGGAGGCCTATCTCTCGCGCCTGGAGGCTTTCCCAACGGCCCTGGACCAGGAAACCGAGCGGATGCACGCCGATTTCGCGGCGGGCGCCGTGCCGCCCGACTTCATCATCGAGCGCACTGTGGGTCTGCTGGGAAATCTGACGGGCACGCCGGCGGGCGAGTCGGTCATGACCACCTCCATCGCGCGCCGCGCCGCCGAGGCGAATCTGCCCGGCGAATGGGGTGAGCGCGCCCGCCGCATCGTCGAGGGCGGCATCTATCCCGCCGTGGAGCGTCAGGCCGAAGCCCTGCGCAGCCAGCGGGCGAACGCCACCCATGATGCGGGCGTGTGGCGGCTGCCCCGCGGCGAAGACTATTACCGCTTCGGCCTGCGCTATTTCACCACCACCGAGATGACGGGCGCCGAGGTGCACGCCATGGGGCTGGAGCAGGTGGCCGAACTGAGCGCCCGCGCGGACCAGATCCTGCGCGCCGAGGGCCGCACCGAGGGCACCGTCGGTGAGCGCATCTCGGCCCTGGCCCGCGATCCCGCCCAGGTTTATCCCAACACCGACGCGGGCCGTGAGGAGCTGCTGGCCTCCCTGAACGCCCAGATGGCCGACATGCAGGCCCGCCTGCCCGCCTATTTCGGCCGCATCCCGGTCTCGCCGGTGGAGGTGCGCCGCGTGCCGGTCACCACCGAGGCGGGCGCGCCGGGCGGCTATTACCAGCCGCCGGCTCTGGATGGCTCGCGTCCGGGCGCCTACTACATCAACCTGCGGGACACGGCTGAATGGCCGAAATTCACCCTGCCCACCCTGACCTATCACGAGGCGTCGCCGGGCCATCACCACCAGATCGCCCTGCAGATGGAGAACGACGACGCGCCCATGCTGATGAAGCTGCTGGGCTTCTCGGCCTATTCCGAAGGCTGGGGCCTCTACGCCGAACAGTTGGCCGACGAGATGGGCGTCTATGACAACGACCCGTGGGGCCGTCTGGGCTACCTGCAGTCCTTCATGTTCCGCGCCGTGCGCCTTGTGGTGGATTCCGGGCTCCACTCCGAACGCTGGAGCCGCGAACAGGCCATCCGCTACATGGTCGAGACCCTGGGCGACGCCGAGAGCACGGTCACCACCGAGGTGGAGCGCTACTGCGTCTGGCCAGGTCAGGCGGCCAGCTACAAGGTGGGCCAGACCGTGTGGGGCAACCTGCGCACCCGCGCCATGACCCAGCTGGGCGACCGCTTCGACATCAAGGGTTTCCATGACACGGCGCTCAACGCCGGCGGCGTGCCGCTGACCGTGCTCGAACGTGTGGTGGACGACTGGATCGCGGCCCAGCGGGGCTGACGCCGCCTCAGTCCGCCGTCATCCCCTCCGCCTGTCTGAAGCGGTTGTGGATGGCGGTGGCGGCCACCGCCGCCTCGGCCGAGGCCACGGTCAGCTGGTTGAGGCCGCGCACCACATCGCCGGCCGCATAGAGGCCCGGCACGCTGGTCTGCTGGTGATCATCCACGGCCAGACGTCCGTCCTCGCCCAGGGCCGCGCCCAGATCCACGGCCAGGCCGCACTCGGGCGTGGTGCCCAGGGCCGAATAGACCGCATCGAAGCTGGTCTGCTTTCCGCCCCATGACAGGGCGATCAGCCGGTCGCCCTCGATATGCACCTGCTCGATGGTGGTCTCGATCACCGGCACGCCCAGACGCTTCAGGTCGTCGCGCCGGGTCAGGGCCACGGGCGGCCCCACATGGATCAGGCAGACCTGCTCCGAATAGGTGCGCACGAAGGCCGCCTCCCGCGCCCCCAGATCGCCGTCGCCGATCACCGCGATGGATTTGCCGATGGCCTCGAAGCCGTCGCAGATGGGGCAGATGCGCACCAGCCCCCGGGCGATGGCGTCCTCGACTCCGGGCAGGTCCGGGTGATGGTCCACCACCCTGTGGCCAGCAGCACGGCGCGGGCGGTGATCCGCACATCCCCCAGCCGCGCGGTGAAGCCGTCGCCCTCGCGCGCCAACCCCTCCACGAACACCGGCCGGATCTGCGCCCCGTACTCCTCGGCCTGAAGCCGCATGCGGGTCAGGATGGCGTCGCCGCCGATGCCCTCCGGAAAGCCCGGCATGTTGTGGCTGAGCGGGATCCAGGCCGCGCGCGGCTCGCCCCCGTCGGCCACCAGCACCGAGCGCCGGAACCGCGCCAGATAGGTGGCCGCCGTCAGCCCCGCCGGGCCCGCGCCGATGATCAGGACATCGACCGCCGTCACGGCTCCCCGCGCGCGGGGGCGTGATCCTGCTCCACATAGGCGCGCATGACCTTCAGGTCCGCCGCGATCTGGAACAGGGCCACGTACAGCTCGCAGAACGACCGCCACAGCAGGGCCCCGATGGACAGCACCAGCAGGCCGATCACCAGCGTCGGGATCGCCAGCACCCACGACAGCCAGCCCGGCTCGTTCAGCGCCAGCCCCACGGCGCCGCCCACCACCGCGAACCCGCCCAGCACGATCAGCGCCAGCCCGGCCCAGTAGATCAGATGGATCACCGGCCCGGTCAGCAGCCGGTCGAAGGTCAGCAGATCGGTCAGGATCTCGCCCGGCGACGCCTTGCGGAAGGCTCCAGCGACGGACGGACAGTGGGCGCCCGGGCGGGCGAAAGGGGACGACGCGGCATGGCCGGTTGCTCCGAACGAAGACCACCCAGCGCTATCAGCGCCCCCGGTTTCGCGCAACGGGCGAATGGCCCGCCGCCGCGGCGGGCTTTGCACCGGCGGCCGCGCTCGCTATACCCCGCCCGACACTTTTCTCCCCAACCGGAAGGCGACGAAGCATGACCAGGATCAAGGTCGACAACCCCATCGTGGACATCGACGGCGACGAGATGACCCGGATCATCTGGCAGATGATCAAGGACAAGCTGGTCTTTCCGCATCTGGACCTTGAGCTGGACTACTACGACCTGGGCATGGAGCACCGGGACGCCACCGACGATCAGGTGACCATCGACGCGGCCGAGGCCATCAAGAAGCACGGCGTCGGCGTCAAATGCGCCACCATCACCCCGGACGAGGCGCGGGTCGCGGAGTTCGGCCTCAAGAAGATGTGGCGCTCGCCCAACGGCACCATCCGCAACATCCTCGGCGGCGTGGTCTTCCGCGAGCCCATCATCTGCTCCAACGTGCCCCGTCTGGTGCCCGGCTGGACCCAGCCCATCATCGTCGGCCGCCACGCCTTCGGCGACCAGTACAAGGCCACCGACTTCCTGTTCCCCGGCAAGGGCACCCTGTCCATCAAGTTCGTCGGCGACGACGGCGCGGTCATCGAGCACGAGGTGTTCAAGGCCCCCTCGGCCGGCGTGGCCATGGGCATGTACAACCTCGACGACTCCATCACCGAGTTCGCCCGGGCCAGCCTGGCCTACGGCCTGGCGCGCAACTACCCGGTCTATCTGTCCACCAAGAACACCATCCTCAAGGCCTATGACGGCCGCTTCAAGGACATCTTCCAGAAGGTCTTCGACGAGGAGTTCAAGGCCGAGTTCGACGCCCGCGGCCTGACCTATGAGCACCGCCTGATCGACGACATGGTGGCCGCGGCCATCAAATGGTCCGGCGGCTTCGTCTGGGCCTGCAAGAACTACGACGGCGACGTCCAGTCCGACGTGGTGGCGCAGGGCTTCGGCTCGCTGGGCCTGATGACCTCGGTGCTGATGACCCCCGACGGCAAGACCCTGGAGGCCGAGGCCGCCCACGGCACCGTCACCCGCCACTACCGCCAGCACCAGAAGGGCGAGGCCACCTCCACCAACTCCATCGCCTCGATCTTCGCCTGGACCCGCGGCTTCAAGCACCGCGGCAAGCTGGACGGCAATCAGGCCCTGATCGACTTCGCCGAGACCCTCGAAAAGGTCGTCGTGGACACGGTCGAGAGCGGCCACATGACCAAGGACCTGGCCCTGCTGGTCGGCGACCACCAGAGCTGGCTCACCACCGAGGGCTTCCTCGACAAGGTGGCCGAGAACCTGACAAAGGCCATGGCCTGATCCACCGGCCCCGAGGACGCTTCTGGGGCCGATTTTGAGACCTGAGCAGCGGCGCCGACCCCGGTCGGCGCGCTTGCCAATTTCAGACCCTGTCGCCCCTAGAACCCCGGCAGCGGCGCGTCCGGGTCCAGCCCCACCGCCCTGCACGCCGCCTTTCTCGCATTGGCCCGCACCCTGCGGATCTGCTCCTTGAAGGCCTCCCGCTCGGCGTACCGGTGGGACCAGTAGCGCACCAGAATCGGATCGCGCGGCCCCGGATCGTCCGGGTCCACCCGGAACCGCTCGCCCACCCGCCCGTCCTTGTTCATGACGATGTCGTACAGGGTCTCAAGGTCGATGGTCTCGATGGTCACCGCCGGCCCGCCCCGTTTCTCCGCCATCCGGCCATAGGCCTCCGACAGCCGCGCCAGCTTCTCCGCCTCCACGAACAGCCGCGCCCGCATGGCCCGCACCGAGGCCGCCATGGCCTGTTCGGCCAGAGCCGCCGGATCGCCCAGCATCGCTTCGTCGTCCGCGCCCGGCGGCCCGAACAGGCCCGCCTCCGGGTCCGGCCGCGTCTGGTCCGCCCGCTCCTCCTCGGCGATGGCCTCGGCGTGGGCCCGCGCATCCGCATCGGCGCTGCGCTTCTTGCTCCAGCCCCCCTCCCAGGCATGGCGATAGATGGAGCTGGGCGACACCTTCCACCGCACCGCCAGCTCCTTCGCCGTCGCCCCGTTCCGGTACGCCTCCCGGATCTCGTTCCAGCTTTCCTCGCTCAGCCGAAACCACGTCGGCTGCGCCTCTTCGATCTTGCGTGTCATGGGGTGATGATGGCGCAGGCCCGAACGCGTGCGGACAAATCGCCCCCAAACGACCGCCCGATCCTTGCGGATCAAGACCTTGGGGCTCCGAACGCGGCGGCGTATGGCGCGCCCCACCCCAACCCCCACCCCAACCCCAATCCCCGTCATCGTCCGGCTTGACCGGACGATCCAGACTCACGGCGCCGCGTGCGTGCGCAGCGCCCGACGAGGCGCCTGGTCAAACCCATTCCTGTCCCGCTACCCTGGGTTGGCGGGGGACAACGCATTGGCGGATCAGAACGTCACAGGCAGCAATTGGTCGGACGATGAGCTTGACGCCATCGTTGCGGACCACTTCGCCATGCTGCGCGCCCAGTCCGAGGGGGAGCCCTATGTGAAGGCGCACCACGCCCGGGCCCTGATGGAACAGACAGGCCGCTCCCACCGCTCGGTCGAGTTCAAGCACATGAACATCTCGGCCGTGCTGGCCGAACTGGGCCTGCCCACCATCCGCGGCTATCGCCCCATGGCCAACTATCAGGCCGCCATCTTCGATGCGCTGGATCGCTATCTCGACGCCCGCCCCGATGCCTGGGCCCTCGGCCTGCCCGACCAAGCCTCCGGCCTCGCCGAAGAGGGCGCGGTCTATTCCTCCCCCATCGGGGGAGGGGGACCGCCGCAGGCGGTGGAGGGG
>NZ_BATC01000005.1 GCF_000466985.1 Brevundimonas abyssalis TAR-001 | reverse complement strand
AGGGGAAGGCCTTCCCCTCCTGACAAGAACCTGATCCGACGACCAAGCACGTCAATCTCGAAGGGAATTTTCCGCTCAAGACAGCCTTGTCCGCCGGGCTTGCCGAGGTGCGATGATGCAACCAGGGCTACGCCGCCGGGCATCCGCGGTTATGACGGCAATCGGTGACAAACCCCTACTCGCGGAGCATGAAAGCAAAGGCAAGGAGACTGCCTGAAATGTTCAACGTGATTATGCGGCACTATGATTGGAACGACCCAACCGCGTCGATCGCCCTTGATCGGATGTTTGAGTTCACCGATCCCGCTCTGGCCGCGCAATTCAGGGACGGTGATCTCCCTGACGTGGACGGCCTTAGACGCCTTCCCTGCCTGTTCATGCCGGAGGGCATTCACGACGAAGTTTGCCGGGTGGGAACGGTGACCGCAGCGCGGATCGCCAATGGCGAGGTGCGGTTCGAATATGCGCTCGATCCCGACGTGCCGCCATTGCGGAACGCCTTCCTGTTTGCCCACAAGGCCCAGCTCGACATGGACCGGCACCGACATAACTTCGACTGGAGCCGCAATCATTGGGCCGTAAAGGACGTGGACCTGTACCGCTTCCTGCTTCGCAGCGTGAACCCTCGCCGCCAAAGGCCATCGGTTTTCACGATCCCCGAGCACGAGGCGATCGAGCCGCAACTGGCGTCGGTCATGATGCCGTTCGATGCCGGTTTCGCCCCGGTTTACGCCGCAATCCAGCAGGCCTGCGCCGCCTGCAACCTCGTGGCGCGGCGCGCCGATGAAATTTGGGAGGCGCCAGGCATCATTCAGGACATCGTGAGCCTGATTGATCGGGCCCGCGTCGTCATCTGCGATCTCACCGGAAGGAACCCGAACGTCTTCTACGAGGCCGGGATCGCTCACACGCTCGGTCGCGAGGTCATTATCATCACCCAGAGCGAGCATGACGTTCCGTTCGATCTGCGACACCTTCGCTACATCCGATACCTCAACAACAATGAGGGCCTGGCGGCGCTGACACAGGCGCTTCAGGCACGGATGCAAACAATCCTCGGGCACTGACCAAGCCCACTCGTGTTATACCGCCGGCGCCCGTCGCGGGGCGTCCAAGGGATGGTTCGCTTCTGGCCTCCCGCTCTCGCACGCCAAACCTCTCGCAGCTTCGCAGCATCTGCGGTTGTGCTACAGGTGCAATCAGGGGGACTATCCATGAGCTTTTCGATCCCAGAGATGCGCGCGCCCGCAAGGACCGCCGGCTTGTCCGATGGCACCAAGCGAGATCGCGCCCGCGTCGGGGTCCGCAGAGTGCGACGGTCTCACGACCAATCAGCGGCGACGGACAGACTATGAGCGTCGCCGACGATATCCGAAGCAATTCCAAGGACACGTTCGGAACGGCTTGGACGGTGCGCGACGGGCAGGTGGTCCCCGCCGCTTCAGACTTGAAGCTGAGCAATGACGCTGTGCGATTTGAGACCGCGACGGTCCTGTACGCGGACCTCGACGCGTCCACGGGCCTTGTCGAGAGCAAGAAGTGGGAGTTCGCGGGCCAAGTCTACAAGACGTTCCTGTACGCCGCATCCCGTCTCATCCGCAATCACAGCGGATCAATCGTGTCCTATGACGGTGATCGCGTCATGGGCGTGTTTATCTCCAAAACTCAAAGAAATGATGCTGTCGCTTGTGCTCTGGAGATCAACTATGCGGTCAAGAATATCGTGCAGACCGAGCTTGAGAAAAAATGGAAGACAGATTTCAAAATCCGTCATGTCGTCGGCATCGACACTTCGACCGTTCGCGCCGCGCGAACGGGGGTTCGCGGTGACAATGATCTGGTGTGGATCGGAAACGCGCCGAATCTGGCGGCCAAACTGACGTCACTGAGCGCCGACAAACCCACTTGGATCACGAAACGCGTCTACGATTATCTCAAGGACAAGCAGAAGCTGGGGCCGCAGGGCGAGAACATCTGGAGAAAATGGCAGTGGTCCCAGCACAACCAAGATGAGATATATTCAACGACTTACTGGAGAGAGATCAAGTGACTGCGATTGGCGACAGGTTCAGGGGCGACGCCGGCCGCGACAATCTCCTGGATGCATTGATGCAGCAGGCCCTTGTCGGTGGCAATCGAGACCTCGCCGCGGAGATCGCTGACCGTCTTGAGCTGCTGGAGATCGCCGAGGGCGAGGCGCTCATCACACAGGGCGCCGACGACAACGATCTGTTCCTGATCGTCGCCGGCGCGTTCAGGATCGAGGTCAATGGTCGCGATGTGGCGATGCGCGGCAGAGGCGATCACGTCGGGGAGATGGCGCTGATCGAACCGACGCAACGCCGCTCGGCGAGCGTCATCGCAACTGAGGATGCGCTTGTCGGCAAGCTCTCACACCAGGTCGTCAGCGAGTTGGCCAGGCAGCACCCTGAAATCTATCGCGCCCTGGCCAGGACGCTCGCCCGGCGTCTGCTCGAACGCAACAAGCTGGTCGGGCAGCATCGAGAGACCATCCGCGTCTTTCTCATATCCTCGGCGGAGGCGCTGCCCGTTGCGAGAGTGATCCAGAGTGCGCTGGCTCACGATTCCTTCCTCGTCACTCTGTGGACCGACGGCGTGTTCCGCGCCACCAGCTACGCGCTGGAGTCGCTTGAGACTGCGGTCGATGAATCCGATTTCGCGATCGCGGTGGCGCACAGCGACGACCTCACGCTCTTCCGCGGGGAGGAGTGGCCGGCGCCGCGCGACAACGTCGTGTTCGAGCTCGGACTGTTCATGGGCCGCCTCGGCCGAAAACGCGCGATCCTGATGGAGCCTCGTGAGGACAAGGTGAAGCTGCCGAGCGACCTCAGCGGGATCACCACGATCCCCTACAGCTACGAGCCGGGCAAGGACGCGCAAGCGCGAATGGCTCCCGCCTGCAACATTCTTCGGGACCACATCAACGAATGGGGGCCTTTCAACGGCTAGGAGCCATCTTCACGCGGTAATCCACAAGTCTTCGGCGCCGTTATCACCCAAGCCTGTTTGCGCGAACGATGTTCTGCTAACGTTCTTTCCAATCGATCGCGTCCGTTCGGTGATTCGCGATCAGCTGGGAGACTGCGCAGGATGGCATGGAATGAGGATCGCGCCCGGGCGAGAATACGGGATTTCATTGGCAGCGTGCCTGAAGGCGATATTCGGGTAGAGGATTTTCAGACCTTCCTCACCGAGGCCCGGATGCAGAAAGGCGCCGTTGCTGACGCCTCAGTTCGCGCGGCGCTGGTCGACATTCCCCGCAATCGCGCGATCACGACGGATGCGGTGCATGTCTACGCCAACCTCATCGACTTCAATGACGTGCTGATCGAGGCCGGACGGGAAACAGAGGCGAGCCATCGGCGCGCGCTGGAGTTTCTGCATGCGCATTATCGCGGTTGCGACGAACTCATCGACGAGTTTGAGATGCAGCGGGTCGATTTTCACGGATCCAGGCTGCATGCGGTGGTGCTCACACCCCTTGGCGAGGAAAACGAAGGCGAGCGCGTCCGCATCGCCGTCGCATTCGCCGCAGCCTTTCGGGAGATGGTCGAACGCCTCGGCGATGATTATCCGCAGTTCAAGACGCGCGTCTGCATCGGCGTCGACACCGGTCCTGCTGTGGCGATCGACTCAGGCCGTAGCGACGAACGGGAACCCCTCTTCGTCGGCAGCCCCGCCAATCACGCGGCCAAGCTGGCAGCGGGCGATAATGAAGGCCTCAATCTCAGCCCTCGCGCCGGCATGCTCCTGGGCCGCACGCCTGATCCGCTCACCAAGAGTGTGCTGCTCACCGAGGACACAGAGCGGAGGCGCCTCGACGAGGAGATCATCACCGCGACGATGCAGCGCAGCGGCGGCGAACGTCTCGAAAAAGCCTACGCCTCCGTCGTCGAAAGTCTCCAGGCTCAACGGACGGCGGATTCGGGTGAACCGGTGTTCCGGTTCCACCACAAGGAACCACCGCTCAAGGATCTGGTCTATGCGGAGCACCCGCCGAGCAATGCGGTGCGGATGGACCTCGCCTCGATCTTCGCCGATGTCGATAACTTCACCCCTTACATCGACAACGCCATCGCCACCGGTCGGATCGCCGAAGCAGTCGCCAATCTTCACGTCATTCGCGCGGAAATGGGGGCGGTCCTGCGGGACGACTTCGGAGGCCGGAAGGTCCGCTATATCGGCGACTGCATTCATGGTCTGCTGGCCGAGGGGGACAGGCACGAAACGAACGCGACGGCGACCATGAAGAAAGCTGTCAGCACAGCGGCCGGCTTGCGGTCCTCCTTCGACCTGTGCCGCGAAATGCTGCCTGGAACGGAAGGCCTGGGTCTTGCTATCGGAATTGATTACGGAACCACGCCCATCTGCCGCCTCGGGCTGCGCGGCGCAGCAAGCGTTCGCGCGGCCGCGAGCCGGGCAACCTGCCTTTCCGAGACTGAGCAGAGGCGATGCGACGGAACAGAAACGGCCTTGGGTGAACGGGCTTACGGGGAGTCGCCGGCCATCATCCGCGAGGCGTTCTTGATCGATCGCAAGGTCGCCAACATGGATGTGGACACAGCGGAGGTGTTGTTCGGCACGATGCCGTCGCCCTATGTGGTCGGTAGTGGCCAGACTGATCCCATGCGCGCTCATGAGCCGGACGCCGCCCCTCCCATGCGAGCCCATGACCAACGGTGAAGTCCGCGACGCATTACCTGGCTGACGCTGCGCCGGGCTGGTTCACGATCGATACGCTCGACAAGGACGCTCTGATCGGGCGCGCGCGGATTCCCAAGACGCCGTGGACCGCAAAGGGTCTTCACCTGCGCGCCTTCGGAGACCGCACACCGAAGGTGCGCGAGGAAACGCCGGGCGTCGACCTCCCTGCCCGCTGCCCCGAACGCCATATCCAAGGGGACCAGACGTTTTGTCTTGGTCTTAGCTACATCGATGTGCGCTCTATGAACGACGCCGCGCGGTGGTGGGAGCAGTTGCGGCAGTATCTCGTCTGCCAGGGCGTCGCTGAACGCACGCGCATCTGGCCGCCTAGCCATGCGCTCGATCACGGGGACGCCGGCCGGCACCATGAACGCGCCCTGGCTCTCGCCGCCGAAGCAGAGCTGGAAGAAGAGTACGCGGCGGCGCGGATGGACGAGCCGAGCTGGCTGACCGACGAACGCTTGCATCTGTTCGGGAAGAAGGGACACCCCATTAATGGCCGGGCCCTCTGTCCACGAGGCTGCCTTCGTCGAGCGCGCGGACGCCAAGCGCGGGTGCTGCGCAAGGATTGCTCGAAGCGTAGTCTCTTCGTCGATCTGGCCTACACCGAGCATTTGCGACGAAAGGCGCTGGCAGACTACTGGAACCACGTATTCAACGAGGGAACGCGCTGCTGCCGCTCCATGCGGTCATGTCCTTTGGGTGCGCACGAAGACCAATTGAGAGCGAATTCTGCGGAAGGGGGACAGTCATGAAGGATATGCAGACGATCGAACGTCAACTGGACCGGGTTCTGGGGTTCTTTCCGCGCGTCGAGACGCGGATCAATGCGCTGTTTGGCGTCAACACCGTGATCCTCGCCGTGGGGGCCTTAAACGTCGCGGCCCCTGACCTGAAGCTGTGGTACGTGAGCGTTCCAGGCGCCTTTGCGTTGGCCGGCCTGCTGATTTCTTATATCTTTCTCTACCGGGCCAATTTCCCGGATGTGAAAGGCGGGCAAGGCAGTCTGATCTATTTCGCCGAGATCCAGAACAGGACCGAGCCGAACTACCAGTCCGAACTGGAGGCCTGTAGCGACGATCAGTTCAGAAAGGACCTGGTCGGCCAAGTGTGGCGCAATTCGCAGATCCTTTGCGCGAAGTACGTCGCCGTCAAAATCGCGATCATCGCGACCACGCTGTCGCTCGTTCCATTCTTCATTTTCCTCGCCGTCACAGCGTCAATTCACGTCCGCCTGCCGATATTCAACGGATGATCGCCACAAGCACGACTGTCGACGCGCGAGCCTTCAGGAAATCTCGCGCAAGGCGGTGAGCGCGTCCTCGCAGGGCGCCGCCGTTGTGCCGTTCAGCGTGATGCTATTAACATGCGCAGACATGTCGGTCGCGGCCTGTCCGCCCTGCCGCGCCGTTCTCAGAAAGTCGCGCAGCCTGTTCCTGGCGGCAGCTCGCTTGGCCGGATCTTCGGGAGTCGCGACGCACTCGCGCAACGCCGCGCCCGCCGCGCCATAGGCTGTGTCGTATGCGTTCGCTTCAGCTTCACTCGCCGCCAATCCAACGCGGGGGATGAGGGCGCGTTGCAGTTCGGTCGTCAGGCCCGACTCGACCGCGCCAAATACGTCGGCGACGTATGTCAGGAATGCCGAGGGCCTGCGCGTTTCGGACACCAGCGCCATGAGGGTCATGGGCCGCATCTCGGCGCTGAGCGGCGCGCTGAACCATTCGCTCTCGAAGTGGCTCCGATGGGTCGCGTAAAGCGTTTCCGGCCTTGGTCTGCTCTCGGAGAGTGCGCTGCGGGTGCAATCATCGGCGATTTGCGTCCGCTGTTCGCCATCTATCCGCCACCATAGCTCTGCGACGCAGCCATCCTGATCGAATTCCACAAGCTCGCCCGGCGCGATCTCCCCGAGAACGACCGTCGCACCGGTCTTTTGGATGTCGAGCGCGCTCCCGGCTTGACCGACTGCGAAAGACACCAGCACGCTTCGCCGATTGCTCCGTAGGGGATTGGAACGAAGCGGCGCATCAAGCGTGACGCGGACAGGAGCGATTGCGTGGAAGCTTCCGTCTTCCGTGGACCGCACGACGCCCTCGAAGAAGAAGTCCGGCGTCGCTGCGAGGTACAGTCCCATTCGCCAAAGGAGCCCGATCTCGGCCGGGGAGTTGTGGGGAAATCTGGAATTCGGGTCGGGTTCGAATCTGCTGTCCGGGCCGTCCGCCCCGAGCGTCGGTCGCATCACATGGAACCAGCCTCGGGCGACGTAGATGCAAGGACCGAACGCTATCGAATTGTTCGCAGCGAATTTTCGGCGAGCCAACGCTGCGTCGTCTCCGCAGTTCCCGCAGCCCGGATTGCCGAGCCAATTCGATCGACGCCCTGGGCGATCACGGCCGAGGCGACCGCGGCGCCCAACGCGGATTCGACCCCGTCCCGGCATGGGCCGAAGCTTGTCTGCGTCCCGTAAACAAGGCGACTCCTGTCCGGTGTGAACGGAGGCCCCGAGGTGCCCGCCGTATGGGAACACCCGGCCAGCACTACCATGCTCGCCGCCAAGATCGCCAAACGTCGCATCTCGCTACCTCCGGATTCTCTACGGCAACAGAAATTCGAGCGCCGGACCCGCCATGTGCACCGCGCAATTGAGGGAGCCAATGGGCGCGCTCTTGTTAGACAAGTATCGCTGGGAATGGCTGGCGAACCCCAGGTGCGTTCCGACGACGTCGCCGTCGGCCACCCGCTGTGCCCATGATCGGTATCGGCGTCGTGGCCTAGAAACGGAGAGGCGAGCCTGGTCGGTCCACTGTGCTCAACTAGAACGCCGAAATTGAAGCCAACCGCCGCGACCTCCTGTGGCGTTCGGCTGCTGGGGGCCAATCTGCTCGAAGGCACGTCTGCGATCCCGAGAACTTTCGCCAGGTCCTCGGCAGAGCCCGCACGCGGCTGACCGTTCCCCGGCAAGTAGCTGGCATGAGGGGTGAATTGACTGGTTGTCTGCCAGTCGGAGGAATTGGCCCAACGAACCTCGCAGTAGGTCGCGCGGAGGCTGTCCTTCCAGAACAAGTGCGCGGCTGTGACGATAACGCCGTCGGGACCGAGCCAACCCGTGCCCCTGCCGACAATCCGGTTCTCATCCCGAGCGCGAATCTCGCAGATTTGCGCATACGGCGGGTCGGAGAGCCGGGCGGCCTCGACTCGCCGCCAGCGTCCTTTCGGACCCGGAAAGCCCTGAATTTCTTGCACGCTCACGGCCGCCCCCCTCCGTGCTGAGATTGCGCGATGCCCCCATGGCGCTATCGATGTAATCGTCTCATCAAATCACTTGATCTGCAATCGCCGTTATTTGAGGAGGGCGAAGGAATAGCGGGCGATGGCGGCATTCTACTGACCCGTGCGCCGACGGCGGTCAGATTGCGGCCACAAGCTCGCCCCTCAGCCGCTGGGCGTCGCGCGAGGGCGGCGCGCCGAAAGCGCGGGCGTATTCGCGGCTGAACTGGGAGGCGCTTTCATAGCCCACCGCATGGGCAGCGCGCGCGGCATCGGCGTTGGTCGCCAGCAGACGGCGCGCGGCCTGCAACCGCAACGCCTTCTGGAACTGGAGCGGACTCATCGCGGTGGCCGCCCTGAACTGGCGATGGAAGGTCGGTACGCTCATGCCCGCGATATCCGCCAGCGTCCGCGTGGGCAGCGGACTGTTGTAATTGCGGCGGATGAAGTCGATCGCGCGGCGTATCTGCGACAACCGGCTGTCCTCGGCCACGATCTGGCGCAGCATCGGCCCATGCCCGCCCTGCAACAGGCGATAGAGCACCTCGCGCTCGCGCACCGGGGCGAGGAAGGAAATGTCGCCCGGCGTATCGAGCAATTCGAGCAGCCGGTCCCACGCCGCCAGCAATTCGGGCGTGACCGCCGCCACGCCGAAACCGGCCAGGGCGCCGCGCGGGGGACTCTCCGGCGCGGGCGGCAGCTCCGCGAGCAGATCGGCGAGCGCGCCGCGGTCCAGCGCGAGGCTGGCGACGACATAGGGTTCGCCCGGCGTCGCCTCGACGATGCACCCGGTCGCCGGAAGCTCCAGCGAGGCGACGAAGCAGCTCGCCGCGTCGTAGCGCAGCACGCGGTCGCCGATCAGCACCTGCTTGGCGCCTTGCAGCACGAGGCACGCCATCGGCTTGTACACCGTGGCGACCGACTCGGACTGGCACGCCACCGTACCGAGGCCGACACGCGGCAAGGGGGTCTCCCAGGCTATGCCATCGGTATGGCGCCGGACGCACCGGCTCATCCTGTCGAGAAGGTCCTGCATGACCGGGAAGATCGGCGCGCCTTCGTTTCTGCGCAAGTGCGAATGAGAGGATCGGGCAAGCAATCGATCCGATCGGGCGCGGCCCGCACCCTCCACAATCCCATTTCCGTCGGCAGCCGACGGCATCAGCGCCGCCGGAACATGGAAGGACATGGATATGACCAGCAATTTCGGAGCGACATCGACCACCGACGACGTGCTCGCCGGCGTGAACCTTTCGGGCAAGCGCATACTCGTGACCGGCGCTTCGGCCGGCCTGGGCGTGGAGACGGCGCGCGCATTGGCGGCGCATGGCGCCGATGTCGTGGGCGCGGCTCGCGATCTCGCCAAGGCCGAGCGCGCGACCGGCGAGGTGCGCGCGGCGGCGGAGGCGGCTGGCGGCAGCTTCACGCTTATCGAACTCGACCTCGCCTCGCTCGCCAGCGTGCGCGCCAGCGCCGACCGGCTGAACGAAGACGGCCGCCCCTTCGACATTGTGATCGCCAACGCCGGGGTGATGGCCACGCCCTTCGGCCATACGACGGACGGCTTCGAGACGCAGTTCGGCACCAACCATCTCGGCCATTTCCTGTTCGTCAACCGCATCGCGGGCCTGATCCGCGACGGCGGGCGGCTGGTGAACCTGGCTTCGGCCGGGCACCGCTTCTCCGACGTCGACCTGGACGATCCCGGTTTCGAGCGGACCGAGTATGATCCGTGGATCGCCTATGGCCGGTCCAAGACCGCCAATGTGCTGTTCGCGGTCGAATTCGACCGGCGCCACCGCGAACGCCGGGTGCGTGCTGCGGCGGTCCATCCCGGCGGCATCCACACGGAACTGGGCCGGCACATGAGCGACGAAGAGATGGATGCGCTGGTCGCCTCGCTCGAAGCGGCCAACGCCGCCGCCGGGCTGCCGCCCTTCACCTTCAAGTCCATCCCCCAGGGCGCCGCGACCTCGGTGTGGGCGGCGGTCGTCGCCGATGCCGATGCGGTCGGCGGGCGCTATTGCGAGGACTGCCACGTCGCGGAGATCGTCGACAGCGAAGGCATGCGCGATGGCGTGCGGTCCTATGCGCTCGACGACGCCCGCGCCCAGGCCCTGTGGGTGCTGAGCGAGACGCTGGTGGGCGAGCGGTTCTGACGCCAGGACCGGCCCGGAGAGAGCGCGGCGGAGCGAAACCCCACCATCGGGCGGTGGGGAACGAAACGATCGGGCGGCGGGCACGTCCCGCCGCTTCCGGATTGGTCCGCCGCGCCGGATTCTGGCATGATTGGCGAAGGGAGTATCGGATGAAGTCGCTCTCACGCCTGTCGATCACGGCGCTTGCCTTGACGGCCGCCGCCTGCGGCTCGGACCCGCAAGCACCGGACCACGCCAATTTCGCCGTCTCGCTGGAGACCTGGCATGAGGCGCGGCCGGTCTGAGTCTCGATGCGGCCGGCTCCGCCCGTCGAGATCCGCGCCGAGGGGGATGAGACGGCCAAGGCGGCGATAGACGCGCTCGTCGACGCGGGTCTGCTGACGGCGACGGCGACCACCCGCGTCCCCGCCGGCTTCACCGGCGGCGACCAACCGGTTCCGCATATCCACTATGAGGCGACGCCCGCCGCCGCCGAGGCGATCCGGCCATCACCCAACACCTTCCTTGGCGGCACCGACCTGTGCTTCGCGCGGCGGCAGGTGGCGGAAGTGCGCGGCAACACCGAGCCGGGCGAAATGGCCGGCGTGCACATGACGCGCGTCACCTACCGCTGGCGGCTCGACGACATCGCCCCCTGGGCGAACGCCCCGGCGATCCGCGAAGCCTTTCCGGCTATCGCGTCGGCGCTTGACGAACCCGAAGGAGAGGCGACCGAGACGCTGATCCTGACCGACAGCGGCTGGACGCATCAGAGCCTGGTTGGCTGAGGACCGCCGCGCGATCAGGCGGTATCGCGCAGCGATCGCAGATAGTCGATCTCCTCGGGACGCCGGTGCAGGATTGGCGACATCACCGACAGGACCTCACCGGGGGATGTCGTCGTCCCGTCCCTCCAGGGCCGCCGCCAGCAAGGTTCTCTGCTCGGCGTGTTTGCCGGGTTGCTCGCGCATCAGCCGTTCAAGATTGACGCGCTTCCAGCGCACGGCCGGAAGATCGGCCGCTTGCGGCAGGCCGATCAACCCGAAGTCGGGATTCGCATCGTGAACGGCGAGGAGGAAACGGGCGGCGTCGCCCGGCAGTCGGGCGTGAATATCGGCGATCAGGCGCGCCCGGGCGTCGAGGAGATCGGGAAGCTGGACCGGATCGACCGTCATGCCCTCGAACTCGCGGGCGAAGGCGTTGTCGATGGCGAGAAGGTTGGGTGACACCAACTCGTGGAGCGGGCGGTTGGAGGCGGCGGCATAGATCAGGAAGGTGCGGAACAGCGCGTCGGTCACGCCTTCGTGGTCATAGAGCAGCTTCACATCGTAGAGGTCGCGCGGGTGCTGGCGATCGAGCGCCGCGCAGATCTTCCCCGCGAACAGGTCCTCGAAGGCGACGACCGGCATCTCCGCGAAGCCGAATGCGTCTTCCACCGCCGCGCTGACGCGCATCGGCCGGGGCGGATGAACGACGCCGCGCGCGACTGGCGACACCTCGACCTTCACCTCGGCCCCGGCGCGGCGGAACAGGAGCCGGGTGCGGCCCCCGCCCCCGCCCGCGCCTCGGCGCCCGGCGATGCCGCGCTTCCCGGCGGCGAGGACGATTCGATCGAACGCCGCATCGATGGCGGCGAGCGCGGCGGGCCGGTCGTCCAGCGGCAGATAGGTCAGATCTATGTCGACCGACAGGCGCGGCAGGTCGCGGTAGAACAGGTTGATCGCGGTGCCGCCTTTGAGGGCGAAGGCAGGCTCGACGGCGATCAACGGCAGGGCGTCCACCAGCAGGCGCATTTGGGCGACGTAGCGTTCACGCGCCATCGGCGGCCGTCTCCCGAACGGCGTATTCGGCGGGCACGACGAGCTGGAGTCCGGAATGGAGCTTGCCGCCCTCGACGATGGCGCGCGGTCCGCTGCCCAGGTCGACCGCGTCGCGATCGACATGCTTGAGCCAGGCGTGATCGTGGCGCTCGGCGAACAGAAAGAAGAGCCGCTTCGCCTTCACGCTCCGGCATTGGTCGAGAAGCTCGCTCACTCGGCCCGGGCGCAGGCCGTCCAGCCCCTCGAACAGCATGTCGAGGGTGTGGAAGCTTTCCCGGCCGGGCAGCTCGTCCAGTGCTTCGAGGATCGCGCGTTCGGGCGAGGAGGCGGTCAGCGGCCAGCGCCAGGGCGTGCGGCCGCCTGCGCCGAAAGGCTCGAAATCGACGGCGTCCACGCCAAGGGCCGGGTCCGCGAACAGCCGCCGGCTGCGCACGATGACGGCCGCGTCGAGATCGAGCCGGGACAGCCAGGTCGCGGTTCGCCATACAGATAGACGGCGGCCTCGCTTCCCAAGGGGAGGTAGTGGCTGCGGCCGTCCAGGGCGAGCGCGGTCATGCCGCCCACGTGGAAGTCATAGCCCATGATCCGCTGGGCCGAAAGGACGGCGATGCGCCAGTCGGCGGCTTCGATCGGCTCGACCGCGCCGAACGGCCGCCGATAGAGACCCGGTCTCACGCGCTCCAGCCACCCGGCCTGGGCATAAGCGGAGGCAGAGCTGCGGCCCACGCCGTTGTCTTTCAGCCAGCGGGAGTCCACCAGGAACCCCGGCGGCGCCGAGTCCAATACGTGCTTCAGCTTTTGTCCGCGCAGTGCATCCATGGCGGACATAATGGCAAACCCTTAAAGGGATATCCAGCTCAACTTTATACATCGCGAAAGTTGTCCATTAAGAGCGAACATATTTCGCAACATATAAAGTTCCAGCCGCGGTCGGAGGGCGCGCGGGAAGCCGAGAATCCCCTTCTGATCCCGCCCGCGAACTAGGCGATGGAGACGGGTCATCTCAGCAACTCGCGATAGCCGCCGTCGATCAGCCTGTCGGCGGTCCGGATCAGGCGATGGATGCGCATCCGCAGATGGTCGCCGTCGCGCCAGTCCTCGGCGACGCGATCCTCGCCGAACATGGCGATGGCGATTTCGCGGTGGCTGGCGCCGGCCTGCGCGCCGTCATGCGCCTGGAACGCCTGTGCCCAGCGCCGCGCGCGGCGCTCCGGCGGAAACAGCGTGTGCGGCAGGCGGCCGAGACGGCGCAGCGCGACCAGGCGGCGCAGGGTCAGCACCTTGGACTCGATGTCAACGAACCCGGACAGCCGATAGTGCAGGCGCACCGGGCCGCCTAGGAGCGTGCCGCCGGTGACCTCGATGCGGATACAGCGTGGCCCATCCGCCACCAGGACCTCCTCGCGGCCGTCGCGGGTCAGGCGCAGCGTCGCGGCGCACGGTAGGAGCAACAGGTCGACAGCGTCCGGATGATCCGCCGGGCACGCCTCGGCCCGCACCGCCAGGACGGGCGGGTGCAGCTCTGACCGCCAGAAGACGGCGGCGCCTACGCTTTCGACGCCCTGTGCGCCCGACGAAGCCAGCCCCATGCGGCCGGCTCGTCTCCTTTCCCTGGCGCGAGGAGTCGGACGGGCGGCGAGCGACGCAACAGCCGGCCGCGCCGGTATGACTTGAGGAGCTGGCGCGCATCGGGATGCCGCCGGGCGGATTCCCACGCCCAACCGGCATGATCGATCGACACCAGACGGTCGTAGATCTCGCGACGGCGCCAGCCGGTCGCCTGCTCTCGATCCATTCCCATGCGCGTTTCCGATCGCGCGGCTCCTTTCCCGATAGCCCGGAGCGGGCCTTCCGCTCCGTCCGACCGGCGACCCTAGCGGCGGGGTCACGAGCGATCTTCACGGATCGACCGGCCCTATCGTGAAATTCCGGTCGATTGGGGATTCATCGGCCGGTCGCGCCGCCCGACCCCGCCGGGAGGTGCGTCCCTGCGCAATTGGCGGCATACTGACGCCATGACGATCGCAAAGGAGAGGCTGACGCGGGAGCTGAGCGAGTTCGACCTGAAGGTCGGCGCGCGTATCCGGCGGCGGCGGCGCGAGCTGGGCATAAGCCAGAAGGCGCTCGGCCAACAACTCGGCGTGTCGCTCCAGCAGGTGCAGAAATACGAGAACGGCAATACGCGCCTGCTCGCCTCGCGGCTCTATGCGATCTCCCAGGTTCTCGGGACCAGCGTTCCTGACCTGATCGGCATCCGCGATCAGGAGGCGGCGGCCGCGCCGCGCAGCGAGTTGGCCCGCCTGACGGAGGCGTGGAACCGCCTGCCGCCCGGACGCTCGCGCCAGCAATTGCTTCGGTACATCGAGACGCTTTGCCTGGAGGCCGGAGAGACGGAACCGGGGAACCCAGCCGCATGGACCGCTTCGACAAGCTGACGCCGCGCGAGCGGGACTGCCTCTTGGGCGCGGCCCAGTTCAAATCGTCCAAGGACATCGCGAACGACTTCGACCTGCAAAAGGGCACGATCGACAAGCATTTCGCCAGCGCGCTGCGGAAGCTCGGGGCGCGCTCACGCGGCCATGCGGCGATGATGCTGGTGCGCCACCTCCACGCGAGCGGTATGCCTATTGAGTATCAGGGGCGCCCAATACCCCTTCCTTTCGAGACCGCGCCGTCGCCCGATGGGGCCTCGAAAGGAGGAATCCATGACGCCTTCGGCGACCGCGATCCCGACGATCACCTGGGACGATCTGGAAGCCGTTTACGACGACCTGGCGATTACGCGGGAGGAGAAGGAGACGGTGGCCCATCTGCTGACGGCGACCCGGCTGCTCAGTCCCCATCTCACGCCGCTCGATCTGACTCGCGAGATTATCTGCATCGCGTTCGTGCTGACGCGCGAAAGCGACCGCCTGCCCTCGCGGCCGATCCAGCGGCTCTCCGGTCTCCGGCCCAGCGGCTGATGCTGATCCTGATCGCGGCGGTGGCCGCCGGCTTCCTTGCGGTCGGCGCGCTGGCGATGGCGATACAGGTGGGGCACCTGTCCGATGCGCTGGACGCCTGGCTCGCGGCCAACTGACAAGTCAGCCCGACGACCTCACGACATCCACGCCATCAGAGGAGCCTGCCGCAAGGCGGGAGCGATACCCCATGCAAAGACGCGAAATCGCCCAATCGGTCGCCGACGCCCTGTTCGAGGCCGAGGAGGCCGTGGACATGGCGCTGGAGAAGGCCGCGCTGCTGATCGCCCGAACCTCCGCGCTGCGGCGCGACCATGATTTCTCCGCCCTGCTCGGGCATGACGGCGTCGCCGCCGTCGCCCGCTCGGTGGACACGCTGGGCCAGAGCCGCACGCACATGATGACGGCGCACGCCGCGCTCGCGGCCGCCGCGCCCGGCATCGGGGTGCGTCCGGCGACGCTGCATGGGACCGGGGTCGGCAAACCGGAGACCAACCGCCCGATCACGACGGGCGAGGCCCCCGCTCTCCGGACGGTTGACGCCGCTTGACAGCGCCGCGCGCAAGCGCGTCCCTCGTCGGCGCTGCGCGGAGGCACGCCGATGTTCGACACGCCGGTCCAGATCGCGGGCGCGCTGCTCACCGTCCTGGTGACGGCGGCCGCCCTGAGGTTCGGCGGATGGCCCGAACGCATCGTGGCGCTCGCGTCACTCGCCGCCTACTTGCTGTCCCCGGCGGCGCAGCTCCTGCAAGGCCCGCTCGGGCCGCAGGGCGCGTTGTGGGGCGTGGCGGTGATCGACGTGGCGCTGTTCTCGCTGCTGGTCCATCTGACCCTGACCCGACCGCGCCTTTGGCTGCCGCTGGCGGCGGGGGTCGAGCTGGCCACGGCGCTGGCCCATCTCGGCCGGCTGCTCGATCCGAACCTGCTGCCGCGCGGCTACGTCACGTCGCTATGGGTGTTCTACTTCCTGTTCCTCGGAACCATCGTCTTCGGGCTCTACGAGGTCCGGCGACGGCGGCGCTTCGGCTTCGCGGTCTGAGCGGCCGGACAGGCCCGAACCGGAATATCCGTAAAGCCGCCGCCAGGGACGGCGTCTAGGTTGCGCCGCGCCGACTCGCTGTCGCCCGCGACGCCCGGCCGGCGAGGAGCCGCCATGTCCACTTTCGCCGTCCTGCGCACCCTGCTCGGCCTGATGCTGTCGCGCGGGCTGCGCCTGCGGGGCGACGTGGCGGGAAGCACAGCGGTCGAGGCCGTGGGCATCGGCCTGGGCGTGCTCGGCCCCTACCTGCTCAAGCTGGTGGTGGATCGCCTCGCGGCCGGGACGATCGATCCCCTGCCCTTCGTGCTGCTGATCGCCGCGTTCGTGCTGGCCTGGTCAGGCACCAACCTGACGTCCGCGGTCAAATACGTCTTCACCACGCGGATCATCAACACCCTGGCCCGCCGCCTGACCGAGAGAGCGATCGCCAGCCATCTTCCGGTCGTGGCGCGCGAGCGCGAAGCGGACAGCGGCCAGCTGCTGGGGATGCTGGAGCGCGTGCCGTACAATCTTCAGCTCATCGTGGACGGCATCCTCGGCCGGGCCGCGCCGATGCTGATCCAGGTGGTGATCTCGCTGGTGGTGATCGCGACGCTGGTGCCGCTGATCTATGTTGCCCTGATGGCGGCGGTCTTGGGCGGTTATTTCGTCGCCACGCGGCTGAGCGCGCGGCCGTTCCAGGCGCAGGCGCAGGCGGCGAACCAGGCGATGGCGGCGGTGTCGGGCACGCTGGGCGACATCCTGCGCAATGCACGCCGGGTCGTCTTCAACGGCAACCTCGCGGCCGAAGTCCAGGCGGTGTCGCACATCGCCCACGAACGGCAGGCCGCGTCGGTGCGGCTGGCGTGGCTGCTCGTGGCGACGGCGGCGGCGCAATATCTGGTGGTGGGCGGCGGGTTGATCCTGCTGCTGGGCCTGGGCGGGCTCGACGCGGCGCGCGGGCAAATCTCCGTCGGGGACTTCGTGCTGCTCCAGGCCTATGCGTTCCGGCTGGCGGTGCCGCTGGGCGGCCTCGGCTTCATCTTCCGCCAGGCGAGCGTGGCCTTCGCCAACATCAAGGACGTGCTGGCGCTCGGCGGCCCCGCCCTCGGAGCGACGGCCCCGGTCGCGCCGCCCTCGCCGCCGGAAGCGGCGGCCGCGATCGAGCTGGACGGCGTCGGCTATCGCTATGGGTCCGAACGGGTGCTGCGCGACGTGGCCGCCCGGATTGCCGCGGGTTCCTTCGTGCTGCTGGTCGGCCCCAACGGCGCGGGCAAATCGACGCTGGCGCGGCTGATCGCGGGACTGCTCGAACCGGCCGAGGGCGTCATCCGCATCGACGGCGCGGACATGGCGGCGATCGCGGAGCCGGAGCGCCACCGCCGGGTGCTCTACGTTCCGCAGTTCATCGGCCTGTTCAACCGCAGCCTGGGCGAGAACGCGCTGTATCCGCCGACGCGGCAGGGCGAATCCGACCTGCGCGCGCTGCTTGAGGAGTGGCGCTTCTACGCCGACGGGCGGCCGGTGGATTTCGGGCTGGCGGTGGGCGAACAGGGCGAGCGGCTGTCGGGCGGCCAGGTGCAGAAGCTGGAGCTGGCGCGGCTGATGGGCGTGCGTTCGCCGGCCATCATCCTCGACGAGACCACCTCGTCGCTGGACGCCCCGGCCGAACGCAAGGCCGTGCGGGCGCTGCGCGAGCGGCACCGGGACCGCACGACCCTGATCCTGATCACGCACCGGCTGGGGCTCGCCGGCGAGGCCGATCAGGTGCTGTTCGTGCATGAAGGGCATCTGGCGGCCGGGAGCCACGCGGATCTGATGGCCGGGGACGTCACCTACCGCGCGTTCTGCGCCATGGGCGACGAGGCGCGGGCATGACGGTCGCGTGGGTCGAAACACCGCCGCGCAAGTCCAGACGAATCTGGAAGCCTCGGCACACGGCCGTCCCTAGCGTCCGCAAACCCGTCGGGCCGCATGGCCCCGCCCTCGCCGCACCGCTGGAGATTTAGGCATGGCCGAAGACGAATCGATCGGCGAGCGCGTCTATCAGCTCGTGAAGGACTGGGTGACCAGCGGCCGGTTTGCGCCGGGGGAACGGCTGCATCCGCCGCGCCTGAAGGAGGATGCGAACACAAGCCTGACGACGATCTACAACGTGCTGCGGCGCCTCGCGATCGAGCGGCTGGTGGACACCGGGCCGCATGAGGGCTTCCACGCCCCGGCCGTCAACGAGGCGCAGTTGCGGGGCGTTTTTCGCTGGTCGTGCGCCCTGGCGATCCTCGCCATTCGCAACGCCGCGCCCGTGATTGCCGGCGCATCGGCCAATCGCAAGATGACGGAACCCGACCCGGCCGCCGACATCGTGGCCCGCACCGAAGCCCTGTTCGACGCCATCGCCGCCCTGCCGGAGATCGCCGAATGTGGCGAAGCCATGGCCCACGCCAACGACCGGCTGCGGGCCGTTCGACGGCTCGAAGGCTATGTGATCGCCGGGCGGGAGGCCGAGCTGGCGTCGCTCTATGCCGCAGCAAATGAACCCGATCGGCTCGTCTCGGCGCTGGAAGCCTATCGCGACCGGCGGCTGGCGGTGGTGCCGGACCTGATGCGTCTGCTCATGCGGCCGCCGGCGGAGCGCCCGGTGATCGCCGCACCGGAAGAATCGTAAAGCCAGACCCGCGCGAGAGTGGCATCCTGTTCGCCTCAATTGACCCATCACCGGGGCGGCCGACGACGCCCCCTGGAGAGCGGTCGGCCCTGGAGCTGACGACAGGCATTCAGCGCGGCTCGCCGCCGCGCCGTATTCGCACATCTCGATATCGGCAGTATCAATACCGTTTACCGTATAGAGCGGTCATTCACTTCTGCGTGAGCATTCGTGCGCACGATCTTTACATCAATGAATCCAGCATATGCGGAGATTCGGGCAATTCATGACTCAATTTTACTTCCATTCGCCGCACGCGGATACTGCGGCAGCGGCGCGGAAGGCCGCGTCGCACAACCCCTGAAAGGAGACTTCCGATGCGTGACCATCATATCGAAGACGACCTGATCGACCTGGGCGCCGCGAGCGAGCAGATCAAAGGGCAGATCGTCCAACGGAATGAGGACTCGCCGCTGGCCGGCGGGTACTTCGAAGCGGTCGGCCTCTCGGACGACTGAAGTGCGGGGCGCGCGGCTATGTCCGCGCGCCTTACCTTCAATGCAATCGCGGGAAATTGTACGTGGGACTATCGCTTCGCAAGGACGTCTCGTTTTGCCGCATTGATGACCGAACGGTCTTCCTTGACGCCAGGCGAGACCGCTTTTTCGCTGTCTCGGAGGAGGTGCATGTCGCCTTGGCCACGTCGACCGCGCGGCGAACCGTGGACGCGAAGGAGCTTGGTCGACTGCAACCTCTTATCGCAGCAGGCGTGCTGATCAGGACGGACCGTCCAAACTTTGATGTTCTCGGCACCGAAATCCTAGTGCCGGAACAAAGCCTATTCGAGGAGGCACATTCGGCGCCTTCAGTGTCCGCTTGCGTTCAGGCGGTAGGTTACCAGTCGCTTGCCGACGCACTGGTGCGGGTTCAGACGCTCAGCGACGTGATCCGGCATGTTCGCCGCAGCAAACGTCGCGTCCTCACGAGAGCCAAAGATGAACTCTACGACGATCGCGTAAAGGAGGTTGCCGCCGCGTTCAGGCGGGCGGATCGCGTCCGGACCGTCCGAGACCGCTGCTTGCCGCGATCGATCGGAATGATGATGCAACTAGCCCGGCGAGGGTGTTCGGCAACCATGGTCATTGGCGTGCGCCTCGACCCTTTCGGTTCGCATTGCTGGGTGCAAACTGACCGGAGTATTCTCAGTGACCCGTTTGGAAGGGTTCGGCCATACAGTCCGATCCTGACGATATGAGGCCGGACGAGTTCGTCGCAATCCTCCGGAAAAGGTCCGACCCGGTTGGCTCGTCAAAGCTGAAATCGGCTTTTGCTCATTCCGGCCTGGTGACCGCTTTTGATGAAGACGAACTCACTGTCCTTGCCGGCGCCCGAACACCGATTACCGTTCTTCCTGAAGGTCGCGGGATAATTGTCGGCACGCTGTTTTCCAAGGACGGCCGGAATGGACGGATCGGTCAGATCAGCGGAGCGGATAAGCGTCGGCTGGTTGCTTCCCGAGGCTCAACCCTCCTGACGGATTTTTGGGGAGGCTATGTAGCGTTCTTCAAGGATCAAGCCGGTGAAATGGTCACACTGCGGGACCCATCTGCGGCGATGCCTTGCTACTACGCCGAGACGCAGGACGCCACTTTACTCGGCTCGGATGTCGCGACCGTACTGACCGGTAGTGGTCGAACGGCTGAGGTCGATTGGGAGAATCTCGCGTGGCATCTAAGGGCGCCTGGCTACTGGGCGGAGTCAACTTGCCTCCGCGGAGTACGCGAATTGCCGCGCGGCAGTATGCTTACGGTCGCCAACGGCTCCGTCAAAGTCGAACAGCGTTGGTCACCTTGGCCATATGCAATGGATACGACGGCCGCCAGTCCTGAAACCGCGGCGGTTCGACTTCGCGAGACCACCCAACGGTGCGTCCGATCGTTGGCTAGCGAGTACGATCAGATCGTACTGAGCCTCTCAGGCGGCCTCGACTCATCGATCCTCGCAGCCTGCCTCTCAGATGCCCCTTCGAATGTTACGTGCCTGACTCTGGTCACGCCTGCACTCGTTAGCGATGAGCGGCGATACGCCCAGGCGATGGCCGACAGAGTCCAGCTTCGGCTTGTCGAAGGTCACTACGAACATGGCAACATTGACCTTGGGCGGTCAAACACGGCCCATCTTCCCAGACCGAACGGGCGCGCTCTGGCGCAAGAGTTTGAGCGGCTAGCTGAGGCGATCCTGGGTCGGGGAACGGCGCGTGCGGTCTTCATGGGCGGTGGGGGAGACAGCGTGTTCTGCACCGTCAGCTCCGCCGCGCCGATCGTGGACCGGATTCTTCGTGAGGGCATCGGCCCCGGTGTATGGCGGACCTTTAACGACGTTTGTGAATTGCACTCCTCCACCTACATCGACACGGCGAGGAGAGCGGCGCGCACCCTGAGGCGACGCCGACGACCCTATATATGGCGCGGCGAACTGACGTTCCTGGGCGCGCGAGCGGTCGAAATGGAACGGTCTGCCGGTGGGCACCCTTGGCTGGATGACATTCCCGATGCGGCGCCCGGCAAGATCGCGCACGTCGCGTCGATTTCCCACATGCACAATTTCGCCGAGGGTGGAATAGGCGGCCCAGGTACCCCGCCGGTGGTGTCCCCGTTGCTTTCTCAGCCTGTGATCGAAGAGTGTCTTCGTATCCCAACGTGGAATTGGTGTGTCCAGGGCCGCGATCGCGCGATAGCGCGAATGGCCTTCGCGAACGAACTGCCACCGATCATCGCAAACCGGACGTGGAAAGGCGGCGCACACGATTTCTCAGCTCAGGTGTTTGAGCGATCCAGGCACCAGATCCGTGAGTTGCTGATAGGCGGCCTGCTGGCGCAGCAGGATCTAATCGATAGGAATGCGATCTCGGCGTACCTAGAGATGGAGGGGCCACGCCGCGACACGGGCTATCTCCTTATCATGTCGCTGACGGATGCGGAGGTCTGGGCGCGCGGCTGGTCTGCGGGTTCACACGTCGGGATGACTTCAACGCTTTGATCTTCGCGCCACTGCCGCCATCGGTCGTACTCCGCAGCCCTTGATGCCCCGCAATGCTGGGCGCCCTTGAGCCAGAAATCGAACCAGTCGAGATTTCTCTGATACACCGCGAGGCGATGGGCCGGCTGCCACTTGATATGTCCTTCGTCGGGAAAGACGAAGAGATCGACGGGGCTTTCAGCCTCTTGGGCGGCGGCTATGGTCGACGCGGCCAAGTAGAATTCGTCATCGGCAAGCTGCATGAGGACTGGCGTCGTCAGTCGGCCGACGTGATGTTCAGGGGCAATTTGCTTCCAGAATTCGGTGTCCCGCTCCAACAAACCGGGATACCCGTGTCCCCTGAATTGGCGCGCATAGAGAGGCCCCTGCAAAGCCATGTTGCCAACTTCACTCGTGCAACAACTGCTGATTGCCGTAGCTGCGATCAGGTCGCTGTAGAACGTCGCCCAGAGTGCGATGGCGCTTCCCTCGCTCAGTCCTGTAACGCCGATGCGACTCTCATCCACGATCCCGCGCGAGACGAGCAGCCTTATCCCTTCCTCCAGCGCGGAGTGGACGTTCTTCCGATCGCTCCAGCCCGTCAGGGCATTGCGGTTCACGTCAACGGACGTGCGAGCAGATGGAGTGAATCCGACTGTCCTCGGACGATTAAAGCTGAGGACAGCGTAGCCTCTGCTGGCAAACGCCTGGACCGGATACTCATCGCCAGTGCCGCCGCGAAGAAACCCCTTTGATGAGTAGGTCGAGATGATGAGCGGATATCGCTCTCCTGGCCGATGGTCCGGCGGCAACACCAAGTCGCCGAACGTTTCGGTGCCAAGTTCGCTTTTCCATTCCAGCCTTTCCACGGTGCCGAAGCGCCATCTCCCGACCTCGGGATTGGGATCGTAGATCGGCGTCATAACGCCGGTGTTCGGGTCAAGTCGGACGATCCGGCGCGGCTGGGTCGAGGCTTCGTGCGCGCAGATGAGGTAGCGCGCCTGCGCCTGGCAGCCGAAGAGGAGGTCATCCGTCGCGAATGCTCGTATCGCCTCGTCAGCCCCGAGCTGCCAGCGATACATGCCGAGTTGGCTGTTTCCCCAACCCTCCTGCCGCAGGAAGATGACTTCGTTCCCCGAACTCGACCACCATGCGTTCACCACATCCGAGCATGCCAGGGCGTCGCATGAGAGCTTGGCGCCGTCGGCCATCTGAACGGTTAGACGCGGAGCGGAGAACCAAACGTCAGGGTCCGAGAGGACCACCCGCACATCGTCACCGCGAGCGTTGCGGTGGGAAGTCTCGGCGTCCCGTTCGTCCGCAAAGTAGTGCGTGAGGCCGTGGTCTCCGGTCGTCGTACCTACGGCTCCTGTCGCGAGATCCACCGAAAAGAAGTCGGCCGGCAACGCATCCGCGATCAGCGGCCGGTTGCTCCTGAAGGGCATGAACCGATCATCATAGTGAAACCCGCCAAGACCCTCTTCCTCTCGCGCCAGTCGCGCGGCGACAAGGGCGCGATGGGCGGTGCTGTATGAAATTGAACCCCCGTCCGAGTTCCATGCGAAGTCCTCGACGTCGACGCCTTCCGGCGTCAATGGCCCGGCGTGGCGGCCGTCGGCGTCGACGCGCCAAATCCGAGTCACCCCGTCCAGCCGTTTGAGGAAGGCGAGCCCCTTTCCATCGGGCGACCATTTCGGCACGATGCTGAGGGCGAGTCCTCCAGGATGACGGGCTCTGATCCGCTCGCTGTATTCGCGGCCGAACGCCTTAGCTCCGCCCTCTCTGTGAAAATCTGCGAGAATGGGTGGCGTGTCACCCGACGTCGGAACGATCACGACGCCGAGGCAATTGCTGTTTGACTCGGGATCGGCGCGACGGAGCAGTAAAGCGATCCGCTTGCCGTCGGGTGATAGGCTGAAAGGCTGAGCGGCCTGTGGTCGAGCATATTCACCGAAGTCTCGGAGGCGCGCCAGGTCAAGAGCTTCGATGGTCTTGGCCTGTTCGCCCACCGCGTCCGCGGAGAGGAGTTCTGCGCAGTTTGCGGGACCAGCTGAGGCTGGACCCGCGTGGACCGCGATCAGAAACGTAGCCGATGCAAGACAGATCAGGCTTACAGGCCGCCTCACCATCGCGACGTCACCGCGAAGGTAATGAAGCGCCCGATCGCCGGATAGTTTGCTGAGTCAAACGGCGTCGCGGTATAGTGGCTGACGTAGATATTCTGCGGTTTGGCGCTCAGAATGTTGATCGCCGCCACTTCGAATTCCAGTCCAAGCGGAAGCCCAGGACGGAATTGCGCGGTCAGATCAAAGGTCAACTGCGAATCGAGCCCATCGATTGTGGAAGCCGGCCGCACGTCTTCCAGCGGCCCGGTATAGTTGGCGTAGGTGCTTACAGTCAGCCTCTCCCCGGTATAGGTGACGCCCGCGCGTCCCCGCCATTTCGGTGGATTGAACAAGGTTCCCGAAAGGGTGGTGAACGGATCGTTGGGATTGAGCTGACGGCGCAAGCGAACGGCGCTTGCGCTGACGGACGCGGCAATGACGTCATTGGGACCGATGTCCAGACCGTAGCCGGCCGCAATGTCGATTCCATTGACGCGCTGGCGCGCGACGTTCTGAAAACGATTGTCCACGACGACGACTATGTTGGACGGGTCGAACGGCCCTGGCACGGCGTTGTCGAAGAGATATCCGCCATCGATGTACTGGGAAATTTCCTGCCCAGATGGATTCCACACGATGAAAGACGCATCCGCGAAATTCGTGAGAGCCGAACTTAAGTCGGTGAGGGGCGCCGCGATTCTATCGGTGTAGTCGATGTCGAAATGACTGATCTCGAACCGAGCCCCCTCCCAGAATTGAGGTTCGAGAGTGAGCGCCAAGACCCTGTTCGTTGATCGCTCAGGCTTGAGGTTCTCATTGCCACCGCCGACGAAAAGAGCAGTTGCACCTTCCGGAATGTTCTGCCCGCCGAAGAACGCCGTACTGCGAACGGTCGTGTAGTAGCCTTGGAATTGGTCAAACAACGTTGGCGCCTTGAACGAGCGCCCCCATGTCGCCGCGAGCGTTATGTCGGGAATCGGCGCGTAGATCAGCCCGACTTTCGGTGTGGCTACAGTCCCGGCGCTTTCGACGTCCTCGTACCGAACCGCCAGGTTGAGCGAAAGCCGGTCGACACCGCTGATTTCGAGGCCGGGCGAAACAAGGGGGAAAAAGACTTCGCCGTATCCATAGTAACTGCCCCGCGACCACGAGCCCGCGCCCGTCTCAGCACCGTTTGTCAGAATGGAGCGTGTGAGACCAATGGAGCGGTAACCTGCTCCAATGGCGAGCCTCACGCTTCCGGCGGGCAGCGAATAGACTGGACCTTCCGCGCCGGCCTCAACAACGCTTGTGTCGTTGTCGTAGCGGATCGTATTCCAGTAGTACGCCGTCCCTGAATCAAACGCCGTTGCATCGCTGAGCGCCTTGTCCTCTCCGTAGGAGCCGCCGAGCGAGACCGTCCACGAACCGCCGAGGTCCAACTCCACGTTTGGCGAAACAAGGAATGATTCCGCACGCCGATCAGTCTGCGCGCCCGCGATCGTGAAATCGCCTTCGGACAGGTACGGCACGGTGATAGTTGAGGTGCGATTGCTGTAGAGGCCGTCGATCCCGACGGTGGCCGCATCACCTACCCGCTGG
The DNA here is from genome assembly GCF_000466985.1 of Brevundimonas abyssalis TAR-001. Classification (GTDB taxonomy): domain Bacteria; phylum Pseudomonadota; class Alphaproteobacteria; order Caulobacterales; family Caulobacteraceae; genus Brevundimonas; species Brevundimonas abyssalis. Next base: position 70,929 of record NZ_BATC01000005.1, on the reverse strand, counting down.
TGGAGACTCGCGAGTCCTCCCCAACGTTTGGAGTTCGGATAGATCGTCGCGGACGGGTTCATCCCGCTGGTGTAGGAGCGTTGCTCCGCAGTGATCTTCGACCAATGATCAAAATCACCGGCAATCATGAGGCCGCCGCTGCTCCACGTCTCGCCTAAGGTTGCACTCGCCTGATACCGTCGATGCCCGCCGTCTGTCGCGCCGCCGGCACGGGCGGTGACGACCAGTTCGTCCAGGTCGCGTTTCAGAATGACATTGGCCACGCCCGCGACGGCATCTGAGCCGTAGAGCGCCGATGAACCATCCGCGACGATCTGAATACGCTCGACCGCGGCCAATGGAATGGCGCTGATGTCGACGCCCTGGCTTGCCCCGCCGTAGGACAGGCGTCGGCCATTGAGCAGGGTGAGTGTCGCGGCGGGGCCGAGGCCCCGCAAATTGATTTGCGAGGTTCCATTGAAATCACCAGTACCCAACTGTTCTCCTCCGGAACCGATGCCCGGGTTCTGGCCGCCGACGTGGTTCTGCGGGATGCTACGGATGACCTGACCAAGGTCCGTCTGACCAGCATTGCGCATCTCCGTCTGATCGATGGAAATGACCGGCGCGGCGACCGGAGCGCCGCGAATGCGCGATCCCGTCACAACGATCGGCGCTCCCGAGCCGTCGTCAGCGGCGGCTGTGCTGCTGGTTCCCCGAATAGGAATGATCGCGACGGCCCCCGATCCGTCGCGATCAAACGTGAAGCCCGTCCCCATGAGCAGGGCCCGAAGCGCCGCGTCCGGCGACATCCGGCCGCGCACCCCAGAACTGCGCGCCCCCCGCACATCCTCGACCCGATAGAGGACCTCACGCCCGGCCTGGCGGCCGTATGTATCCAGTGAAGAGGCGAGATCGCCCGCTGGAATGTCGTATGAAACGTCTTGCGCATAGGCGGGCGCCGCCACTGCGACGGCGCACGCGCCAAACATCATCCATTCGAGTCGTCTCGTCATCGCGCTTGCCCCCTGAAGCAATCCGGCGCGTCCAAGCGCCGTAACTTCAAGGACTCCTGACCGCCACAAATCTGTAGCCTGTCACTGCGAGATAATGACCCGCTCGTCCTCGATCATGACTTGCAGGCCATAGGCGCGTTGCAGCAGGCGCAGGAATGCGTCGGAATTCGTTGGTCGGAAGTTGCCCCCGATCCGCATGGCCGCCACCGCCGGATCATCCACCACGATCTGACGGGTGTTGTAGCGGTTGAACTCTTCCGCCACCTCGGCAAGCGTCGCCTGTTGGAAGCTCACCATGCCGTGCCGCCAGGCCAGGGCGCGATCAACCCGGTCAACGGCGTCGGTCGCAATCAAGGTTTCCGCGCCGCGCGCGACGGCTAGCTCGCCGCCCGACAATGTAGGCGCGCTGCGCGGCGACGGTCCAGCCGGCAGCTCTGCGGCGTCCAGGCGGACCCGGCCTTCAAGCACAGACACTGAGACCTCCTCGCCGTCCACACGGACGGAAAAGCTGGTCCCGAGGACGGTAATCGTGCGATCGCCGGCGTGGACGACGAATGGGACGGAGGGATCGGGCGTCACCTCGAAGAAGGCTTCGCCGTAATCGAGCCAGACTTCACGCCGGTCCTCGCCGACGGCGGTGCGAAGCCGGGTGGCGGTGTTCAGTTCGGCCGTGCTGCCGTCGGCCATCGCCACGGTCCGCTGACCGCCCACGGGAGTTTCGTATTCCGACTGCGCCAGCATTTCGAACCGTTGCAGGAACCTGTCGGTTATGTCGCTGCTGCGGATAAGGAAGACGCCCAAGTAGGCCAGGCCGCAGAGGGTCGCCGCAAGCGCAATGATCTTGAGGCTTGTGCCAGGTCCGCGCCGGAGCTTCGCCCGCGTGGACTGGTCGCCCAATGCTGCAATCCTGTCCGCCCGGTCCCAAACATGCTGGAGCCGAAGAAATGCGGCCCTGTGCGCCATCGATTCAGACAGCCAGCCGTCCAGGGCCGCCTGATCGTCCGGCGACCAGTCGGGCTCGTCGCGCCGCATCAGGTATAGCGTCGCGCGCTTCTCGATCTCGGCCGCCCGGCTCATGCTTCCTCGCTCCGCTCACGCTGACGCCGCGGCGCGCGGCGGGCGATCCGGCCTTCGCCGCCCAGCATGAAGTCCGCCAATGCGCGCATCCCCTTGCTCGTCTGGTGATCTACGGCGTCGACACCGACGCCCAGCCGTTTGGCGACCTCCTTGGAGGATAGGCCCTCGATCTTGCGCAGCGCCAGGATCTCCCGGCACCGGGGCGGGAGCCGATCCAACCCGGCCTGCACGCGACGCAGCTCCTCGCGGCCGCTGGCGTGGCGCTCCGGGCTCAAGGGGTCGGCGTCGATCGGCAGGCTCTCGATGTCCGCCACAAGGTCGATGGGAACGATCTGCTGGCGGCGCGCCACGGTGATCAGGTGGTTGCGGGCAATCGTATAGACGTAGGCCGACGCCCTGGCCGGGAGGCCAGAGGCAGCACCGCTCAGCGCGCGCTCATAGACGTCCTGACGCAAGTCCATGATTTCGGCCTCGACCCTCCAGTTGCGGCGGATGAAGGCCGTAAGCGCCCGTTCGAGAGGAAGCACCTCTCGGCAGAACCAGGCGTCAAGGACCTCGTCATCGACCATCTACCGGGTGTCGTCTTCTCCGTGTGTGTTCACCCTCTCGCGTTGTAAGACAAACGATGGCGGAAAATCTGGCGCATCGCCACCGCCGTATTGGCGCGACTCGAACGGCTGGAAACCTTCAACAGCGCCTTCTCCGGCCGCCTGCGAACTGGGCCAATCTTCACCGATATGGTGGCATTTCAACAAGCACTTGAAAACGCCCATGTACATCTGGTGCGCACAGGTTGCACGATGCCTTTACAAGCCGACTGTTCTCCGTGCCGCTGTTAGAATTCGCCTTGCTGCCGGCTTCATGCCGCAGATTCAGCAAGGAGACGAAGAATGCAACGCAAAGGAACCATAAGCGACAAGGTTATCGATCTCGGCGACGTCATTGCCGAAACCAAGGGCACGACGGTTGACGATATCCAAGACCAGGACAACTTCCTCCAGCGCCCTGAGGCCGGCCTTTCCATCGATTGATGAGCGTGGCGCGCGATTAGATTTTTCGCGCGCCCCTCACCTGGGCGCCGGCATGCCGCTGACAATGAATCCTTCCGCGTCGTTCTGCATCTCGCGTGGCCAGATAGTCTTTATTCACGTGGAGAAGGCGCGCTACTTCACCATATCAGAAGGTGCGTTTGCGGCGTTTAATAGGTTGCAGAGCGGAACGCCGCTGACCGCAAGCGATTGCATTGAACTTCAAACCCTCGTCGATGAAGACGTTCTCTTCACGAATGATTTCGGGGTCCCCGTCCGTCCACCTGATCTCGAACCGGCGACTGCAAGTGCATATGGCCTTGGCCAAGCATCACTCGCGACAGTTGCCGATGCCATCGCGATGCAAACGATAGTTCGGATGTCATTGCGATTGGCACGCCTCGCGCGAATGCTAGAGAGAATTCGAAGCCGAAGACCGGCCGCGACGATTGGCCGGGACCACTCCGAATTCCGTGTCCAACAGGATGCCGCGAAAGCGTGTGAGATCGCTCGTCGCCTTACGGTCGCAAAGAACCAGTGTCTCGTCACGTCGCTCGCATTGATGGAATCCTTGGCGAGGAAACAATCCTATCCGCGCTTGGTGTTTGGCATCAAACTTGTTCCTTTCGGCGCGCATTGTTGGGTGCAGGCGGGCGAGACAGTGCTGAACGACACGGTGGATAATGTCAGCGAATACACGCCGATAATGGTGGTGTGATGCCGCCGAGATATTTGATCTTTAGCATCCGTGATCCAGTATGGACCGAGCGAGCCGCATCATACGCGGAAAGGAAATATCGCTTACGTCGAATTCGCTTTTCGGAAAGGGCTATCGTTCTCGTAGCTCCCGAAGCCGAACGACTTGTTGTTGAACCCAGCATGGGAGTGGTTATCGGTCCACTCTTCAGCGCCGGAGGAAGCCCACGACCAATTCGCCAACTATCAGAAAACATGTCGCGGGAGTTTTCGGCGAGCGCAGCATTCAATCTTCTGTCGGTCGCGTGGGGAGCCTACGTGGCTGTGGCGATAGAGGCAACGGGTGGAACAGTCAGTGTCCTCCGAGATCCCTCGGCCGCGATGCCATGCTACGTAGCTGACTTACCGCAAGCGGCGATCTTCGGATCAGACGTTCGTTCAATATTTGACGTCAGTGGAAGACGGCCTGAGATCGATTGGAACGAGCTTGCGGGAATTCTGAACACGCCATATTTAACGACACATCGGACTGCGCTTCGTGGCGTGTGGGAGTTGCTGCCCGGCCATCAAGCGAGCGACCGGCGGGAAGGGCTAGCAGTTGCGGCCCGTTGGTCACCCTGGACATTTGCGTCAGGCACCGAGGGCGATCCGATCGCACGGGGCCAATTGGCTGCGGGATTGCGAGAGATCGTTGACGGATGCGTAGGCGCATGGAGCTCGCGGTTCTCAAACGTCCTCATCGGTGTGTCCGGCGGAGTGGATTCCTCCATCATCGCCGCGGCCGCGACAGTCCACGCCGACGGTGTCAAACTCTTCACGCGCTACACTGACGACGCAGCTGGCGACGAGCGTCCCTATGCCAAGGCTCTGGCCAATCATCTGGGACTTGGACTGGCAGAACTTCAGTTCGAGCCGGATCGCGTTGATGTACGCCAAACAAATTCCGTTGGCATGGCGCGTCCTTGCGGACACACGTTGGCGCAGGAAAGCATCCGGCTCTTGAAGGCCATGACATCCGAGCCGGGCCGGTATGGCTACTTCAGCGGCGTCGGAGGCGATGGCGTGTTCTGTTATCTCAAGTCAGCATCGGTCGTTGCTGATCGCGTGATGCGGGAGGGCCTAGGTCAAGGGGCGCTGAAATCCTTGCTGGATATCTGCCGTGTCGCTGACTGTAGCATCTGGGAGGCTGGGATTCGGGCATTCCGGAAGGCGGTTTCCGGAGTTCGCATCTACCACGAACCGCTAGATGGACGTCTGCTAACCGACTCTGCGAAACTGCTGCCGAATAGCCAGATTCCTCATCCATGGCTCGTACCGCCCGATGGTGCCGTGCCCGGTAAGATCCAGCATATTCTTGCGATCCTCAGAAACCACATCGGCCTGGATGCTTGGCCTGTCGAGGGTATCGAGGTCGTATCGCCGCTTCTTTCGCAGCCGGTCGTGGAATACTGCCTCCGCATACCTACCTGGGAGTGGTGCGCAAGCGGTATCAATCGAGCCGTCGCCCGAGAAGCATATGCCGATTTGCTCCCTGTCTCCGTGGTCCATCGACGTTCGAAGGGTACGCCCGGAGGAGCGGTCGCAACAGTGTTTGAGCGAAACAAGTCGGTTCTAAGGGAAATGCTCTGCGGTGGCGCCCTTGTCGAACATGGCATTGTCGAAGCGGACGCTGTTGCCTCTGTCCTCGACAATAGGAAAGGCCTCATTGGCACAGATTACGCGAGAGTGTTGCAGCTCGCGGATGCCGAAGCGTGGGCCAGAGGATGGCAATAGAATTGATGATGAGGGGCGCAGAAAGCTGCAACGCAATCTTAGCCATCCGCACAGGTGAAGTCAGAAAGTGCGCTGCTCACCGCGCCGCATCGCGCCCCACCTCGACACATCGTCGATCATGTGCGGCAGGTCGCTAGAGACGTCGCGAAGCCAGAAATCGAACCAAGCCAAGTTGCGCTCATAAATAGCCAGGCGATGGGCGGGCTGCCATTTAACATGATGCTCATCAGGGAAAACAAAGAGGTCGACTGGTTTATTTAGTTCGACCAATGCCTGAAACGTGTTCAACGCCCTAAGATATTCGGAATCGGCCGCGTTGATTAAGAGAGGTGTCCGCACTCTGTCGGCATTCTGGTACAAGCTCATCGGCCGCCAGTGATCCGTATTCATCGCAGATAGCGGCGGATACCCAGCATAGATCAGCGTCTCATTGGCCCACCGTGGTCCTGCTGTAGTGAGGCTGGTGACCGGATCATCGCAGCATCCACTCAACGCCGCAGCGGCAAAGCGGTCGCTCGCGAGCAGGGCGAACTGGGCGGCCGAGACCCCATCGCTGAAGCCGGTAAGCCCTATTCGATCGGGATCGATGACGCCCTGAGCTATCACCAAATCGAGGCCAGCCATGAGAGCGGAATAGTCACTGCGCCTGTCGCGCCAATTTGTAAGCACCTGTCGATTTAGATCCGGGCCCGACCTCGTCGGGGGCGCAGTGGTAACTGGGCGATTGTAACTTAGAACGGCAAACCCGCGAGATACTAGCGCCTGGATCGGATACTCGTCTCCGGTTCCTCCTCGCAGAAATCCAATGGATGAATATCCGACGACGACCAGCGGATGTCGGTCCCCCTCTCTGTGGTCCGGCGGAAGGATCAGATCGCCAAACGCGTCCTCCCCCGCATCATTCGTCCAGTACAGCCGCGTCGGGCGGCTAAGGCGTCGTTGCCGGAATTCAGGATTTGGATCGAATAATACCGTCGACCGGCCGCTGTTGGGCTCGATCGCCACGAGCGATCTCGGAGAGAGCGACGTTTCTCGGCCGCAAATCAGATCTGCGGCGACCATCTGACATCCCGATAGCGCGTCCTCCGTCTCGAATATCTTCTGAGGTTCGTCATGGGGTGACAAGAAGCGGTAGAGGGCAAATCGGCTGCTCGCGGGCCCTTCGCGTCGGAGATAGTATAGCTCCCTCCCATCTTCCGAAGGCCAGAGGCCCACCGCACCGCTGCGGCACGCCTCGAACTCGCAAATGATGTCTTCGCCAGAACCACTCCGGAACTGCAACCTGTACGGAGAGAGACGAACCTCCTGATCCAGTCGTCCGCCCCATGCGATTCCATGATTCCACACGACTGGGTTCTCTCTGCTGTTCACGACCCGACCGGATCGTGTTTCGGCATTCAGACGTCGAGCCTCTTCCTCGGTAGCGGGACGCTCTGCTCCGGTCCTGAGATGGGCAGCGCGATACTCACTGGCTATCGGGGCGGGGTATGGCCTGCTTTGGGTCAGTGGATGGAATCTACCATCATAGCGCCAGCCTCGACGCCCTTCTTCCAGGATCGCAGCTTCCGCCGCGACTAGCTCAGCCGGGGTAGCGTAAATCACTTCCTGTCCATCAGGCGACCAAACGAATTCCTCAACATCCGTTTCGGAGCTGGTCACAAAACGGCCGCCACTACCGTCGCCCGAGACGACATAAACTTGGGTGGAGCCGTCCTCTCGCTTCAGGTAAGCGACCGACTGACCGTTTGGCGACCAGCGCGGGACAATGACCTGCTGGTGGCCTACCGGAAAGCTCCCCAACCCCTGATGATTCGGCCTTGGGAACACAAGATCGCCGCCGTCATCGATAAGCGCGGGCGGTTCGTCAGCGTGACGATCAATGACAAACAGTCCGAGGCAATAGGTATTTGAAGACGGCCTTGCCTGCCGCAGTTGGATCGCAATGCGTTGCCCATCCGGGGACACGCCGAATGGACTCTGAGCTGCCAGTGGATAAACGGCGCCGAAGTCTCGTAGCAGCACGAGATCCTTGGCGGAAACCGTTGTTGGTGTCTCCCCCTCGATGGACCAGTCTGGATGCAAATCCGCGCATTCCGGCTCCTGAGCCTGAGCCTGAGCCTGAGCCGCCGAAGCGAAAACAGTGACGAATGCCAGAAGCACAATTCTGGCGAAGTATGGGAAACTCATCACCAACGTCCTGTCAGCGTAATTCCCACGTAGCGCCCTCTGGGGCTGTAATTCGTCGATTCATAGGGCACATCATTGGCCAGCGTCGTCCGAATAGGTTCAGGCGCTTCATTGGTAATGTTGAGAACGGAAGCAGCGATCTCCAAGTCCCCATCACCTGGCAGAAGCGTGCGGAGTCTATATCGTGCAGTCAGATCGTACGTAACTTGTGAGGAGAGTTTCTCCGGGGTCGCAAACCTCCGGTCCGTCAAGCGGCCCGAATAGTTGAGTTGTGGCGAAAGGACGAAGTCTCCGTTGCTCCAAGCCAACCCAATTCTCCCACGAAAGCGAGGGGGATTGAAAACTGTGCCGCTGAGATCGACCGAGGGTTGGCCGGGAAGGATGATCTGGTCGGAGGTAAGGTACGTTCCACCTGCAACTGTCGCTACGCTACCGTATCGACCGGCGTCGAAGGTGTACGCAAATGACGCGTCGACACCTTGAACTCGCTGTTCAGCGACGTTCTGAAAGCGACGATCGAGAACAGCGACGACGTTTTCGGGAGTATAGGGAACACCGGTGTTGTTGGTGAATGTTCCCGTAAGACCTGCGATGATCTCTTGGAGCTGCGCTTCCGACGGATTCAGCGTGATAAAGCTGGCGTACAATGGATTGCTTAGAGCACCGGGCGTCGAGGTGACGGCAACGACGACACGATCTTTGTACTCGACGTCGAAGTAGCTGACTCCGATATCCAGGCCAGGAAGCCTCTGTGGATGCCACACAGCTGTTACCGACCAGGTCGTCGCGCGTTCAGGGTCTAGGTCGGGATTTCCCCCGCTTCGCACCAGAACCAGATTGTCTGGATCGTAGCCCTGTCCTCCGGCTGCGGACGCCCGGACAAGCGTAGCGCCCTCATTCATGTACTGGCGATTGAGTGTGGGTGTCTTGAACGATTCCCCCCAGGATGCCTTGAAATCCCAGTCGGGGTTGGGAGCGAAGGTCAGCCCGATCTTAGGGACGACGACGTCGCCCAAGTCCTCGTAATCCTCATATCGAACGGCGGTAGTGAGTGCTAACTGCCTAACGATAGGGAAATGGATTTCACCGTACGCGAACCGCGCGTTTTGGTTGGCCTGGATGACCGGATTAGAGGACGAAAAGGATTCAAACTCGATCTCGCGATAGCCGGCCCCGACAGCCAGTCGCACGTTGCCGCCGGGTGCAGAGAAAATCGGCCCCTCGGCTGTGGCCTCGTAGACTCGAGTGGCGTTGTCAAACCGTCCCTCAATGCCCTGAGCCAGTGCGCCGCCAATATACACGGCGGCAGTCTGGTCGGTCGTATCTCGCCCGTGAACGATGCTCAGTTCGCCACGCCAGCCGGAGGGCAAGTCGAATGCGACACTGGGCGAAAGGAGGTAGGACGTCAGGCTCATGTCGACAGTCGAGCCGAAGTAGTCGTAGTCCTCTGTCGGCCCTAACGGCGTGCCAGCGAAGCTGTCTCGCCGATTGTACAGCGCGTCGACGCGAAAGTCCGCGAATGATCCGAGACGCTGGTGCCCGCTCAGTATCCCTCCCCACGCCTCAATCGGGGGGTAGATGATCTGTGATTCCTGAAGCCTGTCGGTGTAGGATCGCTGCCGGGCAGTGATAGCAGTTGCGTCTTCATAGTTGACGGTGGCGATAAGCCCACCACCGTCCCAAATACGTCCTGCCGCGAGTGTATATTGCTCTTGGACGTTTCCGCCATCCGTCGACGCGCCAAATCTCGCGCTGGCGCTCACGCCGTCGAAATCCCTGCGAAGAATAACGTTGACGACACCTCCAACAGCGTCGGAACCGTACAAGGCGGATGAGCCGTCCGCGACGATCTCAACCCGCTCCACTGCGGCAAGTGGTATCGCAGTTATGTCGACCCCTTGGCGAACTCCGCTATAGCTTAGTCGACGGCCGTTTAAGAGAGTCAGCGTCGCGTCGGGTCCTAGACCGCGAAGATTGACCTGCGACGTAGAATTGGCGTTTCCGCTTTCCGAACCGGACCCCGGGCCGACCGCAGGATTTTGCCCTCCACTGAAGTTTTGCGGGAGATCGCGGATAGCGTCTCCGAGATTGGCATTGCCCGCGTTGCGCATCTCATCTTGCGTCAGCCTAATGACCGGTGCTGACGGTGGCGCTCCCCTGATCCGGCTGCCGGTCACAAGTATCTCGTCCACGGTGGTCGCCTGATCGGGGAGGAAGGTGGCCCCTTCGACCTGGAGCCGGTCACCCGCCCGAACGATCATCACCGCGCCCGTCGGTGTGCGTTGGGCCACCAGGCCCGAGCCGGCCAGAAGACGATCAAGCGCCTCGGACGCGGCGAAGTCACCTCGCAGGGCGGGCGCAGTGCGTCCTCGCACGAGATCTTCCGAAAAGATGATCTGCACGCCCGAAAGCCGACCGAACTCTCTCAGCGCCACCCCCAGCGACTGGTTCTGAATGTCGTAGCTCGCCGTGCGCTCCTGACTCGCGGCTGCCGCGGGGGCCGGTATCCCGAAGGCGAGGCCGAGCGCGAGGGCGGTGGAACACAGAAGCGCGCGCCGCGCCGAGGCGGTGAATTTTCTGGCAGCAGTCATGGAAGGCCCCCGATTTGGAACGGCCCGTATTCGGGCTCGGGAGGGGAAGACGCGGCGCCGACGCAATTCCTCAAAAAATAATTCACACACCGTCAGGGGTGGTGCGGAGGGTGATTTCGCCGGACGATTCCGAGCGGGCCGACACCGGCAGGTAGCGGCTGACGATGTCCACGAAGCCCCCGGCGTCCCCGGCCTTGAAGACCCCCGAGATGCGCAGGTCGGCGGCGGGCCCTTCGACGGCGATCCGACGACCGCTGTAGCGGCTGACCCGCGCCGCTGCGGCGGAAAGCGGTTCATCCTCGAACACGAGCTGCCCAGTTTCCCAAGCCGTCGCCCGGCTGGCGCTGACCGGCTTCACCTCCGCGATCGTCGCAGGTCGGATGACGATCTGTTGGCCCGGCGTGAGATTAACCGACGCGGACGAAGGCTGCTCGGCCGGGATGGCCGAGCCGCTGGCGCGACCGCTCCTGGGCGCGCTTTCCGCCGTATCGACAGGGACGTTCATGACGGTGATCCGGCCATCCAGCAGGGTCACCAGAACCTCGGGGCCCAGCATGTCGATATTGAATGCTGTCCCGGTCGCGACCACGATCTGATCACCGGCCCGGACCGTGAATGGACGCCCAGTATCGTGCGCCACCTCGAACCGCGCCTGTCCGCGCTCAAGGCTGAGCTGCCGCGCGTCGGCGGAGTACCGGACCCGAACCTCACTAGAGGAATCCAGGGACACCGTGGACCCATCGGCGAGCTGGACGACGCGGCGTTCGCCCATGCCGGTTTCATAGACAAGGGGGCGCGCATCGGTCCACCGCCAGCCCACGAAGGCGCCAAGGAGGAGGCCGATGACACCGATCGCGGCGACGGCTTTCCAGATGCCGCTTCGTGCGCGCCACCGTCTCCGGCCGCTGCGACGCGCCCTTTGGAGCGCGCCCACACGCGCCGATATCGCCTCCGGCGACGCGCCCTCCTCGCCCATGCGCCGCCAGGGCTCGTCTATTTCGTCAAAGGCCGCGGCGTTACCGGCGTCTGCGCGCCAGGTTTCAAAGGCTTCACTGCTCCCGACGCCGTCCTCCGTGAGGCGCACGCGCCAGACTGCGGCCTCCTGAAGGCGGCGCAGCTCATCGGCCGATCTCTGGTCGATCGACGTCATGCGCCCTCGCGGCCGCGCCGAAGCGCCAGATGAAGCGTGGCCTTCACCACTTCCTTCTCCACCGTGCTGCGGCTGACATTGAACAGGGCTGCGATCTCGGCTTGCTTCATGTTTTCCAGGCGGAACAGGATGTAGATGTCCCGCGTCCGCTCTCCCAGCTCATCGAGCGCGGCCAGCATTGCAGAGATCGACTCTCTCCCCAGCAAGACGCGCTCGGGGTCCCGATCCTCAACGAATTCGTGCGTGACGGCGGAAACGTCAGCCGCGTCCGTCGGCGCCGCGCCATGCTGACTGCGCCGCTGGCTCCTGCGCGCGCGATCCTTAAGCAGATTGGCGGCGGTGACGAATACGAGCGCTTCGACATCTTCGATCGGTCGGCGCTCGGAAGCGTCAAGCAGCCGCACGAACACGTCTTGAGTCAGGTCCTCGGCTTCCGCACGCGAACCGACGCGGCGAAGGAAATAGCTCATGAGCGGCTTGCGGAACCGCTGGTCGAGAAGTGTGGCCAGCGGATCAAGCCTGGGTGCGACCGTGCCGGTCATGGACAGCCCCTCCCTAGGGCCGAGGTCGAAGGCTCGGATTGCACCGAGTGTATCGCGGATCGGGTCCAGCGCCACGCCTTGGCGATTTCGTCCATTCCCTCCCGCCGCCGTCGCTGCGTCCCAAGCCCCATCGTTTCAGGGAAATTGCCACCATTCCGGTGACATCTCCTCAGCTGCGCGGCCCACGCCAATTGCAACTGGTGAGAGATATAGTAACATAATATGAGGCGATCTCGCCAACCAGCGGCGCCGAGTGGCCGCGACAATCACAAGCGACAGCCGCCATGCGGCGAGCAGGGCCGGATTCCGGCGGGAGAGAATTGTGTCTGGCGCCCTCGGCATGGCCGACGCGGCCGGATCGAGGCCGAGGTAGGGAGGCAAACAACCGGGAAGGTACTCATGCACGATCTCATGACGCGAAACGGCGTGGCGGCCCGTGGCCGCCATCTGACCGCTACTGTCCCGAGCGCGGGAGCGCGGGACGCGCCCAGTCCGGTCGGGCGTGCGCAGGCGCCGCCTGTGCTGTCAGCGGGAACTTGAGATGCGGCTTCCCCTCCGCCAGCCGCATCGGCTCATCGACTTCTCCGACGCCGGCGAATCCCCGATCTTCACGCAAACCCATGGCCTGAGCCACGGCGGCATACACATCACCCGAGGCGCTTTGTCGCCAAATCCAGGCGCACGGATCGGGGCGCGACAGCTCGTCGTCGTCGTCCATGAGGGCGAGGCGTTCGAGATGGAGTGGCGCGAACCTTCGACCGGGCGCATCCAACAGGCAATGATCCGACCGGGATCAGTCCATGTGAACCCCGGCGATCACCCGTTCTATCAACGATGGGAGGGCCACCAGCGCATCATGGCCATCGCGTTCGACCGGGGGCTTGTCGAACAGGTCGGGGCGTCGTTCGGCGGCAAGACCGACGCGGACATCGGCACCTACATCGGCGCTCGGGACGCGGAAGTGGAGGCGATCGCCGCCAGGCTGCGGCGCGAACTGGTGACGGGAGAGTCAGCGGGTCGCGTCCTGGCCGAATCCTTCGCCAAGGCGCTGCTCGTGCGCCTGTTCAGGATCTACACGCACGATCGGAGCGGGACGCTTCCTGTAAAGGGCGGGCTGGAGGCTGCCAAACTCGCCCGCGTTCTCGACTATATCGACGCGCACCTGTCGGAGAAGATCACGCTGGATCGGCTTGCCGCCGTCGCCGGACTCAGCTCGCACCATTTCAGCGGGGCGTTCAAGGCGATGACCGGGCTGCCGCCGATCAAGTTTGTGAACCGCCGCCGGCTGGAGAGGGCGAGAGACGCGCTCGCGACGACCGATCGCACGATTTCCGACATCGCTCACGGCCTCGGGTTTCCAAGCCACAGCCATTTATCGACCTACTTCAAGCGGGACATGGGCACGCCGCCGTCCCAGTTCCGAAGCGATTGGCGGCATGGCTCGGAGCTGCGGACGCACTCCGCGTCGCGGAGCTGATCAGAGAGAGTCAGTCCGCCAGGCCCAAGGCCCTACGCCGCTCGTCTCGTGCGGCGACGAGCAAATCCCTCACGGCAGCGTCAGAGATTTCATCGGCGTGCTGGATAGAGAGATGCCGCATCGCCTTGCCGGTGCCCTTCAGCCTGCCACGGGGATCGGGGAGGTCGGCGCCCCGATAGAAACCAAGATTCACATGGCTCTTGTAAGGAAGCGCATAGGCATAGGCCTCGCTCATCTTCTTCGGCCCCCAACCCCAGCTCACGGCCCGATCGCCCGGACGGGCCACTTCCACATGCTCGGGATTAACCTCGGCCGCCAGGGCGCGCAGGGCGTGCAAGATCGCTCCGTGCTCTGGCGCGAGAGCAACAATATCCTCGAATGTCCCGATGGCGTCTGTCATGCGCGCTCCCGATTCAGATTAGATGATGCAGCGCATCGCGCGATCAGCAAACCCCCCGCGTGATCGTCGCCTAACTCAGGCGACCGCTATCAGAGGACCGTCGCCCGACCGGCAACAGCGCCGGTCGCCGCTTGTGCCCGATGTGAAATCTGCGGAGTTGATCAGGACGATTCCAGCTCGACTTTACAGTTAACGCATAAGACCAAGTCAGAAACCGTTTCTCTTTTTCGGCAAAGGTACTGGCTGGGATTGATTCGGTTTCAGCTTTTCCGCTACCCGGCTGGTTTGTAACCTCGCACCATGAGAGTCGATTTGCTGAGCGAAAGGGAGCGGGAATGCCTGCGCCTGCTCGCCCGCCCGATGCGTGCGAAGGAGATCGCGCGCACGCTCGACCTATCGGTTTACACCGTGCACGACCACCTCAAATCCGCGCGCCGCAAGCTCGGCGTCGGCGACAGCATGACCGCAGCGATGATGCTTCGCGAGCATGAAACAGGACCCCCCGAAAGCGTAGGGACCACGGAATCGGGATGGAGCGACGGCGGGAAAGCGCGACATCAGGAGCCCGCCGAACGCTCGAATGGATGGGCGGACAACCTGCCCTTCCCCGTGAGGGGCAGGCCGTGGAACGACATGAGCCTGGGCTGGCGCATACTCTGGCCGCTCCTACTCATGGGGTTCCTCGCCATGGGAGTAGGCATACTGGTCGGCGGCATCGCTGCCTTGTCCCAGCTCGCCCTCTCGTTCTCGGAGTGACTTCGGCGACCTTGCGTTTCCAAATTTTGGAGAGGGATTGCCATGTCTGTTGCCCAGTTGCGCCGTAGCCATAATCGTCGCCACGAAATCGCCGACGAGATCGTGGCACACTTGACGACTTTCGAATGCGACCTCGGCCGCGCCCTGGAAAGCGGTTCGCGGCTCGTCGGATTCCTGCCGGGCGCGCGGACCGACGCCGACCTGTCCGCGACGGTCGGCCAGGACGCTATCGGTCACTTCGTCATTTCACTGGGCCTCATCTCGAAGGCGATGGAAAGCGCGGTCGATGGGCATCACAGCCTCGACAAGACGCGCCAGCATTTCCGGATCGACGTCAGCGCGGGCGGCGACAAGGACATCATCCCAGGACCGGTTCGTGGGACGTCCGGCTCGGCGCAGGCGGACCCCGTCAATGCACTTCCTTGACGGGAACCACCGGCATGTCGATCACCGCCCTTGATGCTCCGCGTGGTCATCTTCAACCTGCTCTACATTCTGAGTTGCAGCTACGCATTACTCAGAGGCGGAGCCCCCGAGCGTATCGGCGCGGTGATCCTCATCGCCAACTTCCAGTTCAGCCACTGGCTGATCGCGCCGCTGGAGAGTCGCTATGCGGATGTCGAATGGGCGATGTTTTGCGTCGATGGAGTTGCTTTCCTGGCGCTCTATGCCCTGTCGATCTCTTCCACACGGTTCTGGCCGATCTGGATGGCCGCGATACAGGGCGTCGTTGCGATCTCCCATCTGGCGGGACTGAGGCCCGACGTCATCTCATGGGCCTATGGCAACGCCGTCGCGCTATGGGCCTGGGTGCTTGTCGCCATCTTGGCATCGGCGACCTGGCGCCATCAGTTCCGCCTGCGGCGCTTCGGATCAGATCCGGCATGGCCTCGCCAACTGCCGCCGTCATATCGCGCCGGAATGACCATTGGCGCCGGTGAAACACAAGCCGAGGCCGAGGCAGGACCTTGAGTTAGCACGCGGCGGGATCGGCCGCCTCGAAAGCTATCCTATGACCTTCATCGCTCCCTCCTGGTCAACGGAATTTGGCGAGATGGCGCGCGCCCTCTACGAAGAACGGCGGCGCCGGGCGCGCTACTTTGATGGTTCGCTTTTCGGAGAACCCGCCTGGGATATGTTGCTCGACCTGCGCATCCAGTCCGATGCAGTGCGGAGTCCATCTGTCTCCTCGACATGCATTGGCTCAGCCACACCTGCGTCGACTGCGCTTCGGCACCTTGTCGCTTTGGAGGCGGAAAAGCTGGTGGAACGGTCACCCGATCCTAGCGACGGGCGGCGAAAGCTCACTCGCCTCACACACAAAGGCCGAGACCTCATGGACGCCTATCTTGATGAACTGGCTCTCCGCAGGGCGTCGCGGGACGCCAACTGACGGTCGCTCATCACCCTCTCCGGTTCGAGAAGCTGAGAAGAACCGTCTCGACCTCTCACCACCGCCTCGTCGTGCGAAAGCGACTGGATTTCGGATTACCGCGATGACGAGGGATCGCGATAGCCGAGCAGGCGCAATGCGTTGAACACCACCAGCAGCGTGGAACCTTCGTGCAGAGCGACGGCGGGGCCGATCCCAAGTCCGAGAATGGTGGCAGGGACGAGGAAGGCGACGATGCCCAGGCTGACGACCAGGTTCTGCAAGATAATGCGCCGGGTCTGGCGGCTGAGCCCGACGGTGAAGGGCAACTGCGACAGGTCGTCGCCCATCAGCGCCACGTCCGCCGTTTCCAGCGCCACATCGGAGCCGGCGGCGCCCATGGCGACGCCGACGGTTGCGGTCGCCATCGCGGGCGCGTCATTAACCCCGTCGCCGACCATGGCGACCTTCGCCTGGGCGCGCAGTTTCCTGATCGCCTCGACCTTGTCTTCGGGCATCAGATCTCCCCACGCCTCGGTGAGACCGACCTGGCCGGCGATCGCCTCGGCCGCCTTCTGGTGGTCGCCGGAGATCATCAGCATGCGCTGCACGCCGAGACGGCGCAGTGCGTCGAGCGCGGGCCCGGCCGCAGCGCGCGGGGTGTCGAGCAGGCCGATGACGCCGAGGTCCCGGTCCCCCTTGCGCACCGCCATCAGGGTGCGGCCCTGCTCGCGCAGGCGCTCCACCGCGGCGGAAGCATCTTCGCCGAGCGGATCGAGGCCGTCCGCGCCGAACATCTCGGGCTTGCCGATCCAGACCGTCTCGCCGCCGAACTGTGCCGTCACGCCCCTGCCCGTGAGGCTGCGCAGCCCGGACGCGCTCGCTTGCGTCTTTCCGCCCAACCGTTCGGCGCCGTCACGAGCGATGGCCTCGGCCAGCGGGTGGTCGCTCAGCCGCTCCACGGCCACGGCCACCGTCAGCAGCTCGGCCTCCTCAATGCGGTCCACGGGCGCAACATCGGTGATGCGCGGTCGGCCTTCGGTCAGGGTGCCGGTCTTGTCGAAGGCGATGGCGTCGAGCGAGCCCAGGTTCTCCAGCGGCGCGCCGCCCTTGATGAGCACGCCCGCCCGCGCCGCCCGCGCGACGCCGGACAGGACCGCGCTCGGCGTGGCGATGGCGAGGGCGCAGGGGCTGGCGGCGACCAGCACCGCCATGGCGCGATAGAAGCTGTCGCGGAACGGCTCGTCCACCACCACCCAGGCGAACAGGAGGACGACCGCAAGCGCCAGCACGAGCGGCACGAAGATACGCTCGAATCGCTCGGTGAACCGCTGGGTCGGCGACTTCTGGGTCTCGGCTTCGCTGACCATGCGCACGACCTTGGCCAGGGTGGTGTCGCTGGATCTCCGGGTGGTCTCGATCTCGATCGCGCCGGAGCCGTTGATGGTGCCGGCGAAGACGAGCGACGCCGCGCCGACCGAGGCGGGCCGGGCGCGCGCCTCCTCCGGATCGGCGACCGGCTGCTTGTCGACCGGCATGCTTTCGCCGGTGACCGGCGCCTGGTTGATGCTGGTGGACCCGGCGAACACGAAGCCGTCGGCGGGCAGGCGCTCGTTGGGCCTGACGATCACGATGTCGCCGACCACCAGGTCCTCGACCGCAAGCTCGACCACTTGGCCGTCGCGGCGGACATGGGCGGTGCGCGGCGCGAGTTCGGCCAGCGCCTCGATGGCGCGCTTCGCGCGGCCCATGGCGTAATGCTCCAGCGCATGGCCGAGGCTGAACAGGAACAGCAGCAGCGCGCCTTCCGCCCAGGCCCCGAGGGCGGCCGCGCCGGCGGCGGCGACGAGCATCAAGGTGTCGATCTCGAACCGTTTGCGCCGCAGATTCTCGATCGCCTCGCCGACGGTGAAGAAGCCGCCGAATCCATAGGCCGTGAGATAGAAGGCAAGCGGCAGCCAGCCGGGCAGATCGGGCGCGAGCCATTCGAGGAGGAAACCGAGGGCCAGCGCCGCGCCGCTGGCGAGTGCGAAGATCAGCTCGGTGTTAGGCCCGAGGAAGCCGCCATGGGCATGGCCGTGCCCGTCATCGGGACCGTGGGCGTGGTCGTGGTCCTCTCCAACCCCGTGTGCATGATCGTCGGCCTCCTTGCGCTTAGGCGCCGCCGCCGTCCGCGCAAGCGGCGTGTCGGAGAAGCCTAGCTTGTGGTCGGCGAGCAGGCGGTCGATTCCAGCGCGGTCCAGACGGTCGCGCTCGAACTCCAGGCGCACGGCGCCCGAAGGGTCGACTGCGGCCTCCAGCACGCCCGGATGCGCGGCCAATGCGGCTTCGATCGTCCGGGCGTGCCGGGCATGGCGCACGCCGTCGAGCCACCCGACGAGGTGGCCGTAGCGCCCCGTGATCTCGGCGCGGCGAGACGTGCCCGCCGGCGGACCTCCGCCAGGGTGAGCTGGCCGGGATCGTAATGGATGCACAGGCGCGGCGCGGCGTCCTCCTCGACCACATGGGCCTCCGAAACCCCCGGTTCGTCGCGGAGCAGGGAGATGAGCCGCCCGACGCAGGCGTCCGAGGCGTCCGGCGCGCCGGGCAGGAGGATCGGAAGGTCGAGTTTCATCGTGTCGGACATGTCGGGGCTCCCGGCGAAGGAGGTATCGGGTCGGAGGCGCGGCTGGTTCAGGGCGGCGGTCGCTCGGACGCCGTTGGCGGGGCGTGCGCGCTCTTGTGATGGTCCCACTCTATCCACAGCGCCCGCGCCGCTATGCCGAGCAGGAGGGCGAGGACGAAGATCATTCCCGCGATCACGGTCGCCAGCCGGTTCCGCTTCATGACCGGGGCTCCGGTCGGCGGGAAGGGACTTCGGTCATCGCGCAATCTCCTCCTGACATCATAGCCATCGAGGCGCGATCCCGCGCCCCTTGGGTGCGCCGCGAGGCTCCCGGCCTCATGTCGGTTCGTCCGCGGCCGGCTCCGGATGAGCGGCGTTGCGCAGGATATCGATTCCGCCTTTGAGCGCGATGGCGGCGACAAGGACGCCGACCACGAGGTCGGGCCAAGCCTGTTCCAGCCACATCACCAGGCCGCCGGCGACGAGGATGCCACCATTGGCCGCGAAGTCGTTGAAGCTGAAGGTCTCCGCCGCCCTCATGTTGACGTCCTCGCTGTGCTGGCGTCGGATCAGCATGAGGCAGATCAGGTTCACCGCCGCCGCGATTACCGCGAGGACCATCATCGTCGGGCCGATCGGCTCGGTGCCGAACCACCAGCGCCGACCGGCGTCGATTAGGACGGCGGCGGCGAAGATCAGCAGCAGGACGCCCGACAGCTGGGCGGCCCGCTGCTTCCAGATCATCGCTCGGCCGATGGCGAGAAAGCTTACGAGATAGACCAGCGCATCCGAGGCGTTGTCGAGCGCATTGGCGATCAGCGCGCTGGAATCGGCGGCGAGGCCGCCGATTCCGAGCAGGACGAACAGGCCTGCGTTGAGGGCCAGGACGATCAGAAGCGTTCGCTTCTGGATCCGCGCGGAACCGTGCGAACCGCTCATGCCTCCGCCACCTCTGTCCTCGGCCGCATGACTCTGGCGGCAAAGGTCGGCACCACCAGCAGAGTGAGAGCCGTGGCCGTCATCAGTCCTCCGATGACCACTGTGGCGAGCGGCTTCTGCACCTCTGCGCCGGCCCCGTGTGCCAACGCCATGGGGATGAAGCCGACGATGGCCACCAGCGCGGTGGTCAGCACTGCGCGCAGGCGGCTCGCCGCGCCCTGGATCGCCGCCTCATGCGGCGGCAGCCCGCCTTCGATCCGTTCGCGGATCGCCTGCATCAGGACCAGGCCGTTCAAGGTCGCGACGCCGGAGACGGCGATGAAACCAACCGCCGCCGATACCGAGAAGGGCATGCCCCTCAGGACCAGCGACAGCGCCCCGCCGACCAAAGCAAGCGGCACGCAGGCGAACACCAGCCCGGCTTCCCTGAAGGAGCCGAGCGCCATGAACAGCAAAGCGCCGATCATCAGGAAGACCATGGGCACCACGAGCGCCAGACGCTGCTCGGCCCTCTGAAGGTTCTCGAACTGGCCGCCCCAGTCGAGCCGAACACCGGTCGCAGCTCGATTTCCGCCACGCGGTCCTGCGCCTCGGCGACGAAGCCGCCCAGGTCCCGACCACGCACGTTGGACTGCACCACCACGCGGCGGCTGCCGTCGTTCCGGCTGATCTGGTTGGGCCCTTCCGAGACATTGATCCGCGCCACCGAGGAAAGCGGCACGGTGACCCCCGTAGCTGAGACGATGGGCAAGGCCGCGAGCGCGGCCGGGTCGTTACGCAGGGCGTCGGGCAGGCGCACCACCACATCGAAGCGGCGGTCGCCCTCGAACACCTGCCCGGCCTCGGCCCCGCCGATGGCGGCCGAGACCGCTTCGGAGACGTCGGCGGCCGCAAGGCCGTAATTGGCGGCCGCGAAGCGATCGACGCTGACGGTCAGCGTCGGCAGGCCCGTTGTCTGCTCGACCCGTACGTCGGCGGCGCCCTCGGTCTGGCGCAGCGCGTTCGCCACCTGGTCGGCGACCCGGTTCAATTGCTCGAAGTCCTCGCCGTAGACCATGACGGCAAGGTCCGTGCGCACACCTGAGATCAGCTCGTTGAAGCGTAGCTCGATCGGCTGGCTGAACTCGAAGGCATTGCCGACCTGGCGCGAGGCCAGCCCTTCAATACGTTCGATCAGCGCCTCCTTGGAAAGGCTCGGATCGGGCCAGTCGGACCGGTCCTTCAGGACGATGACAGCGTCGGAGATGTTCGGCGGCATCGGATCGACCGCCGCCTCCGCAGTGCCGGTGCGCGAGAACACGGTCTCCACTTCCGGCTGGGCGGTGATCGCCCGTTCCAGCGCCATCTGCATCGCCAGTGACTGCTCCAGCGAGGCCGAAGGGACACGCAGCGCCTGCATGGCGATGTCGCCTTCGTCCAGCGTGGGCACGAACTCCCGGCCCAGGGTGGAGAAGGCAAGCAGGCCGATGGCGAAGGCGGCGACAGCCGATATCATCACCGTGCGTGGCCGGGCGACAGCGCGGCGGATGACGGGTTCGACCCGCAAGCGCACCCAGCGGATGATGCGCGTCTCATGCTCCTCGGCGCGCCCTTCGGCGTCCACATGGATCGTCCTGGGTTCGCGCACCAGCAGCGCCACCATGGCGGGCACGAAGGTGAAGGAGAAGAGGAAAGCGCCCGCCAGCGCCAGCATCACCGTGGCCGCCATCGGGATGAAAGTCTTGCCCTCGACCCCTTCGAGCAGAAGCAGCGGCGTGAACACCAGCAGAATGATGAGCTGGCCGAAGGCGGCTGGCCGCACCATCTTCCGCGCCGCCGCGGCAGCCACCTGCAAGCGTTCGATGCGCGAGAGCGCCCGGCCAAGCTCGATGCGCTTCTGCGATAGCATAAGCAGAGTGCTTTCCACGACGATAACCGCGCCATCGACCAGCAGGCCGAAGTCGAGCGCGCCCAGGCTCATCAGGTTGCCGCTGATGCCGAAGCGGTTCATGCCGATGACCGCGAACAGGAAGCTGATGGGGATCATCAGGGCGGTGATCGCCGCAGCGCGGAAGTTGCCCAGCAGCAGAAACAGCACAGCGATGACCAGTAGCGCGCCTTCGGTCAGGTTCTTTGCCACCGTGCCGATGGTGGCGTTCACCAAGGCGCTGCGGTCCAGCACGGTCACCGCCTCGACGCCCGGCGGCAGCGTCGACCGGATCTGCTCCAGCCTTTCACCGGCCGCCTGCGCCACAGTTCGGCTGTTTCCGCCCGCGATCATCAGGGCCGTGCCCAGGACCGCCTCGTGCCCGTCGCGCGTCGCGCCGCCCAGGCGCGGGGCCTGGCCGATCTCGACCGTCGCCACATCGGCGACACGCACCACCAGCCCGCCCCGATTGACCACGGGCGCCTGGGCCAGGTCTTCGACGGTTGTGGCAAGGGCGTCGGTGCGCACGGTCAGCCCCTCGCCGGCGCGCCGGATATAGCCGGCTCCCGCCTGAGTGTTGGCCCGCTCCAACGCCTGGGTCAGGTCATTCAAACTCAGGCCATAGGCCGAAAGCCGCGCCGGATCGGGGCGAACGGCGTATTCCTTGACGTAGCCGCCGTTGACGTCGACCCCCGCCAGACCCTCGGCCGTGCGCATCTGCGGGGCAATGATCCAATCCTGAACCGTGCGCAGATAGGTGGCGCGCGCTTGCGGTGTGGTCAGAAGCTCGCCCTCCGGCGTGAGATAGGCGCCGCCGGCTTGCCAGCCGGGCTGGCCCGGCTCAGCCAGGTTGTCGCTGTTGAAGGGGACGTAGTCGACCGTCCACATCAGCACCTCACCCAGGCCGGTGGTGATCGGAGCCATGGCCGGCTCCACGTCTTCGGGCATGGTTTCGCGGGCAGCGGCGAGCCGCTCGGCGACCTGCTGGCGCGCGAAGTAGATGTCGGTGCGATCGGTGAAGATCACTGTCACCTGACTGAAGCCGTTACGGCTCAGCGAGCGGGTCGAGGTCAGGCCGGGTATCCCGGCCATGGCGGTCTCGATCGGATAGGTGACCTGCCGCTCGATCTGCTCGGGCGCGAGCGCCGGAGCGACCGTCGTGATCTGCACCTGCCGGTTGGTGATGTCGGGCACGGCGTCGATCGGCAATCGGGTCAGGTTGTAGATGCCGACGGCGGCGACCAAAGCAGTGATGAGGACGACGGCCCAGCGGAAGCGAACGGACGTCTCGATGATAAGTTTGAACATGATCCCGCCCTCCCTCAGTGACCGTGCTCGGCTTCGCCCTTGGCCAGTTCGGCCTTGAGCAAGAAGGCGCCGGTTCCGGCGATACGCTCGTCGCCGTCGAGACCACGCAGGATTTCGGTGCGCCCGCCCGCCTGCCGTCCGGCGAGGACCGGCGTGGCCTGGAAGCCGCCCGCGACGTGCACGAACACCACGGTCTGCCCCTCGACCGTCTGCACGGCGTCGCTCGGCACGGTCAGCGCGCCTGCGGCGTCGCCGGTGACGATGGCGCCGGTGACGGCGGAGCCCGTTGGGGGCAGGCCCCCGCCGGTCGGACGCGCGCGGATGAGCGTGGCTCCGCTATCTCCACCCGCGCCGGCGGCGACGCCGCTGACGACGGCGTCGAACTCGCCGGTCGGTCCGGTGACCCGGAGCGGCGAGCCGACGCGCGCCTGGGCTGCAAGGGCAGGCGGCGCATTGAACACCAACTCGACTCGCGCCGGGTTGGTCACCTCGGCAACGACGCCGCCCTGGGGGACGAAGCCGCCGGGACCCACCTGGACCGAAGTCACCACTCCGGAGATCGGGCTGGAGACGCTGAGCCGCCCGGAGGCGTTGGGCGAGCCGGCGGCGGCGGATCGGGCGCGCGCGGCGCGGGTCGCGGCCTCGGCGCTCAACATCTGCGCCCGGGACGCCTCTACCTCCTGACGCGCGACGATACCCTGGTCGGCGAGATTGCGATTGCGCTGATAGGCGAGGCGCGCGGCTTCGGCACCGGCTGCGGCTGAATCGGCGTCCGCGCGGAAAGTCGCGGCGTCGCCGCTGACCAGGCTGGCCAGGGCCTGGCCGGCACGGACTGACTGGCCCGGCGCGACAAGAACCCGTTCGACGCGCCCGCCGACCGCGGCGGCGACCGCCGCGCGGGAATCGACCATGGGCTCGACGCGGCCGGAGAGCTGGGTCTCCGTGCCACCGCCGCGTCCCAGGGCGACGACGGTTATGTTGGAGGCCTGGATCTGTTCGGCGTCGAGGGCGACGAACCCCTCGCGGGCCTCTTCGCCTTCATGTCCGGCTTCGCCTTCGTGGGTATCGCCGTCCCCTTCGCTGTGGGCGGCCTCGACCTGGGCGGTCTCACGATCGTCCGGGGTCAAGACGAAATAGCCGCCGACGGCGACGACGAGGGCGAGAGCGGCTGCGCCGCCGATCAGTACGGGTTTGTCGGTCATGCGCTTGCGCATCATTGAGGTCCTTCGAAGGGAGCGCGGCCGTCCTGGCGCGCGAGGTCAATCTCCGCCCTGACGCGCGCGAGGCGAGCGTCGACGGCGGCGGTTCTGGCGCTGACGAGCGCGGTTCGGGTGGCGCGCAGCTCGAGCTGGGAGATGCGCCCGGCCTCAAAGCCGATGCGCGATAGCCGATAGGCCTCCTCGGCCGAGGTCACCCCGGCGTCGGCCGCGCGCACCCGGCTGACCGATGCGGCGAGGCGGGCCTCGGCCGCCGCCCGGTCGGCCTGGGCGTCTTGCCGGGCGCTTGCGAGCCGGGCGTCGGCGGCGCGAAACTCCGCCCTGGCCGCGTCGATATTGCCCCGATTGCGGTCGAACAGCGGCAACGGCACGCTGAGGCCGAAGACGAAGGCGTTGGCGTCCTCGGCCTCGAAGCGGCGGACCCCGACGCTGGCGGAGATGTCGGGGCGGGCCCGGGTGCGTTCGACCGCGATCCGCCGCTCGGCTGCTTGCCGCTCGGCTTCGGCGACCCGCACGGTCGGCGGGCCTTCCGCCGCCGCAGCGGCCGAGGCGGGCGTCTGATCCAGCAGCGTGGCTGGGATGGAGGTCACCGGCGCGGCAAGCTGGGCGACGGCGGTGAGCCGGGCGAAGGCGGCGTCGCGCTCGGCGGCGGCCTCGTCGGCGGTCGCGCGGGCGGCGGCGGCTTCGCTTTCGCCCTGGATGCCCCGCAACAGCGGCTCACGGCCTTCCTCGACCAAAACCAGCGCGGCACGCGCATCGGCCAAGGTGAGGGTCAGGGTCTCGTCGGCGAGCGCGGCGCGGCGTTCCGCCGCTTCGGCCTCGGCATAGGCCAAGGCCAGACGGCCTGCCGCATCCACCACGGCAAGGTCGCGCCGCAGGGTAGCGGTCCTCGCGTCGGCGCGGGCGGCGTCGATGCGTGCGCCGCGCCGGCCGAACAGTTCGAGGTCCTGGCTGACCGACAGGGTGGTGTCGGCGCCGCCGAACCCCGAGAAGGGGCCCGAGCCGAGGACATTCTCCGCTTCGAGCGAGACAGTGGGATTGGGCCGCACCCGCGCCTGACGGACACGCGCCTCGGCGGCGTCTTCCAGGGCCAAGGCCTCTGTGGCGGCCGGGGTTTGATCGAGCCGAGCCAGGAGCTGGGCGTAGGACGGAGCGGGATCAGCCCAGGCAGGGCTGGAGATCGCCGTCACAAGGGCGACGAGGGCGCAGCTGGCCGCGATGGGCGGCCGCCGGCGATGGAATGCAGGCATGGGTCATTATCCAAAGGTCTGACAGCAAGTGCGCCCGCGACGGCGCGGTCTCGCGGTCAGGCCCTTGGAGGGCGCTTCAGTCCTTCGATAGCGCCGGACGGCGCGGAATCGTCGACGAACGGCGGCCGTTCCTCGCTCAGCGTCATCCTGACGGCCTCGGAAGCGGTATCGACACGCGCCGCGCCGCCGTGGTGGCAATGGCCGTGCGAGCACAGGCCATGGTCGCCGCCCCGCTCCCCAGCGTCATCCTCGCTGGCGCCGTCGCTTGAGTGATCATCGACCATATGCGCTGCGGCGAAGGACGCTTCCGGCGCGCAGGCGGCCGCATCCACGGTCGGCGCGACAAACACCGCGACCAACAGTGCGATCACGGCGTAGAGCGACAACCAGGACGATCTCTTCGCGGCCATGGCGGTCAGATAGGCCGGTCTGCCTCATTGTGCAATGTGTTATAAGTTACGGGTTCATCGCCGCAGAATTACTGTCATCAGACCGGGGAGAACTTCCATCATCCTCGAGTCATTTATAGTATATCATTACGATGGTGCACCTGCGCCTCACCAGGCCGCGCACGGCAAAATCGATATGACCAATCATTCGCTTTTCCCATCGACGTCCCGGGGCGTAGCCCCCCGCCACGCCTTATCCCTCCCAGCCCCGGAAGGTAAAACCCGCGCAGGCGCGGGTGGTCTCACGCCGCTTCA
Organism: Brevundimonas abyssalis TAR-001; assembly: GCF_000466985.1. Classification (GTDB taxonomy): domain Bacteria; phylum Pseudomonadota; class Alphaproteobacteria; order Caulobacterales; family Caulobacteraceae; genus Brevundimonas; species Brevundimonas abyssalis. The sequence goes on along the minus strand of NZ_BATC01000005.1, from coordinate 44,956 downwards.
CGCCTAAGGTGCCGGTCAAATCCAAGATTGCGAAGCTGGGATATCCAAACCGCCATCGCGGCACTCGGAAGGAAGCGCAAAGGTCGATATGCGTCCGCAAAGCCTAGCGACCTCGCGTCCGATGAGCCCTGAACCCCCGAGCGCGAAACCTAACTCCGGGCGCCCTCCCCTGCCCGACGGCGTGCGATCGAAGCTAAGGAAGGCTCGCGCCGGCTCCATCATACCAGAAGCGTGTTAATCGGCATTTCTGATGCACGTTGGCAAAAATTAAGACAGAGAAAAATGTTTGAAACCCACTTTCGCCGCCCGTCGCAGTTTGCTATGAATTATGATGATAGACGGTGAATAATCATGAGGTTCACGGCCATTCTTTGCGGACATGACCTTAACACATGCCTCGCCAGGCTGTCGAACTTGCTTTTATCGTTCAAAAATAGAGGGAAGGTTGATTGTGAATTACTTGTGCACAACCATCCGTCCGGCGACCCGACGCCCAGCCGCGCCGACATTCAGATGACGAAACAGATCGTCGAAGCCGCCCGCTCCCTCGGCGTCGAGGTGCACGATCATCTGATCGTGGGCCGCGAAGGCGTCTCCAGCTTCCGGCAACTGGGGTTGATGTGATGATCGAATCCATGGGACCGCCGGTGCGCTCGACCACCCTGGAGACGGCGCGGCTGGTCATGACGCCGGTCTCCCTGACCGACCTGCCCGATGTGGCGGCTCTCTGGCGCGAGCCGGACGTCTATCGCCACATCGGCGGGCGGCCGTTCAGCGAGGAGGACTGCTGGAACCGGCTGCTGCGCGATGTCGGCCACTGGGTCACACTGGGCTATGGCCTGTGGACCGTGCGCATGAAGGCCACGGGCACCTATGCGGGCGTGGCGGGGTTCGCTGATTTCCGGCGCGAGATGAGCCCGTCGTTCGGGGACGCGCCCGAGGGCGGCTGGGTCATGGCGCCCTGGACCCAGCGGCAGGGTCTGGCGTCCGAGGCCGTGGGCGCAGCGCTGGACTGGGTGGAGGCGGTGCTGGATCCGCCCCGCACCGTCTGCATGATCGCGCCGGACAACCAGCCGTCCCTGCGGCTGGCCGACCGCTTCGGCTACGCCCCTTACGCCGCGACCCAGTACAAGGGGTCCGAGGTGATCCTGCTGGAGCGGCCGCGCGGGGGTGGTTGATCAGGCGGCCAGTTCCGCCCGGCCCGCCGCTTCCCAGTCCAGAAAGTCCGGCTGGCTCAGCAGGGCGTCTATATAGGCCTTCGCCGTGCCGTCATCGCCGTGGGCGTTCAGGTCGATGCGGAAATGGCGGAAGCGCGCGGCCACGGGGGTGAAGAAGGCGTCGGCCACGGACCAGTCGCCGAACAGGAACGGCCCGTTCTGGCCGAAGCGGGCCTTCGCGTCCTTCCACATGGCGATCATGCGGCGGATGTCGGCGGACAGGGCCTCGGACGGGACGTGGGGCTGGTCCTGCACCACGCACATGGGATGGTCCGGCGCCATGCCCAGCTCGCCCCGCAGGGTCCCGAAGGCCGAGTGCATCTCGCACACCGTGGACCGCGCCACCCAGCGGGCTTTTGCATCGGCGGGCCACAGGGCCACGTCGGGAAACCGCTCCTCGGCCCACAGGGTGATGGCCAAGGAATCCCAGATGGTGACGCCGTCCACCTGAAGCGCGGGCACCTTGCCCGCCGGGGCGTGGCGGGCGATGGCCTCGGCCGTGTCGGGGCGGTTCAGGGGCACCATGACCTCGTTGAAATCCGCCCCGCACCGCCTCAGCACCAGCCACGGCCGCAGCGACCAGGTGGAATAGGCCTTGTCTCCCAGGATCAGCTTCATGACGGGCTCCCTTGCTGTCCGCGCCTGAATGGACCCGGCCCGGATTCGCCGCAACCTTGACTCCCCGGCCCCGGCGACCGAAACGGCGCCCATGATCATCCGCTATTCCCGCCCCGAAGCCGTCGCCATCTGGTCCCAGGAGACCAAATATTCGATCTGGTTCGAGATCGAGGCCCATGCCGCCACCAAGATGGCCGAGCTGGGCGTCATCCCGAAGGCGGCCGCCGAGGCCCTGTGGGCCAAGGGCAAGGACGTGGTCTGGGACGCCGACCGCATCGACGAGATCGAGCGCACCACCAAGCACGACGTGATCGCCTTCCTGACCCATGTGTCGGAGACGGTGGGCGAGGAAGCCCGCTTCCTGCACCAGGGCATGACCTCCTCGGACGTGCTGGACACCTGTTTCGCGGTCCAGCTGGCCCGCGCCTCCGACCTGCTGCTGGCGGGCGTGGACCGGGTCCTGGCGGCGCTGGAGACCCGTGCCAAGGAGCACAAATACACCGTCACCGTGGGTCGGTCGCACGGCATCCACGCCGAGCCGGTGACCTTCGGTCTGAAGCTGGCCGGCTATCACGCCGAGTTCCAGCGGGCGCGCCGCCGTCTGGTGACGGCGCGCGAGGAGATCGCCACCTGCGCCATCTCGGGCGCCGTGGGCACCTTCGCCAATGTGGACCCGGCGGTTGAGGTCTATGTGGCCGAACAGATGGGTCTGTCGGTGGAGCCGGTCTCGACCCAGGTCATCCCGCGCGACCGCCACGCCGCCTATTTCGCGGCCCTGGGCGTGGTGGCCTCGTCCATCGAGCGTCTGGCCACCGAAATCCGCCACCTGCAGCGCACCGAGGTGCTGGAGGCCGAGGAATTCTTCGACAAGGGCCAGAAGGGCTCGTCGGCCATGCCGCACAAACGCAACCCGATCCTGACCGAGAACCTGACCGGCCTGGCCCGTCTGGTCCGCTCCGCCGTGACCCCCGCAATGGAAAATGTTGCGCTGTGGCACGAACGGGACATCAGCCACTCCTCGGTGGAGCGGGGCATCGGCCCGGACGCCACCGTGCATCTGGACTTCGCCCTGCACCGGATGGCGGGCGTGATCGAGCGGCTGAACGTCTATCCCGAGAACATGCAGAAGAACCTGGACCGTCTGGGCGGGCTGGTGTTCTCGCAGCGCGTCATGCTGGCCCTGACCCAGGCGGGCATCAGCCGCGAGGACGCCTATGCGGCGGTGCAGGAGAACGCCATGAAGGTCTGGCGCGGCGAGGGCCGGTTCCTGGAATTCCTCAAGGCCGACGAGCGCGTGACCCTGGCCGACGCTGATCTGGAGGCCCTGTTTGATCTGGGCTACCACACCAAGCACGTGGACACGGTGTTTCAGCGCGTGTTCGGCGACTGAGCAGGGAGCCTTGAATGCCCTTGATGCTGTGGATGTTCGCCGTGGCGCTGGGGCAATCGGCCGTGCGGGTCCCGAGGTGGAGCTGCCGGCTATTCAACAGACCATGAACCAGCGTGAGGTTCAGCGCTGCTCCCGGAGCGGCCAGACGGCGGACGCCAGTCTGCGCCTCTATGGCGCGACGGTCCTGCTGGAATGCGTCGTGGGCGCAGATGGGTCGCCAGAGCGCTGCGAGGTGCTGAACCCCACGCCCGCGGCCCAGCGCCACGAGGCCGTCTTTCAGTGCATGGCGTCCCATCTTCGCTGGATCCACGCGGATGGCACATCTGCCGAAGGACGGACCGTGCGAACCACCTTGCGGGTCCAGGGCACGTGGTGAAAGCGCCTGAAACCGGCGCTCGGCCGAAAGAAATTTTCAGCCTCATCGACGGACGCTGATCACGCGCCGCGCACATTTATTTGATCGCGAGCGCATCCTTTCGGGGTCCCGATCAGTAACTCCTGTGAGCCGCCATTCGACGCGGTGATGCTGGGAGAGAAACCTGATGCGTACCTTCATGATCGCCGGCGTGTCCGCCGCCGCCCTGCTGGCCCTGTCCGCCTGCAACAGCGAAGAACCCGCTGACACCACGATGACCGGCGAAACCACCGCCGAGCAGCCTGCCACGCCCGCCGCGGAAGGCACCGTGGTCGAGGTCGCCCAGGGCAACCCCGAGTTCAGCACCCTGGTCGAAGCCGTCACCGCCGCCGACCTGGCCGGCACCCTGAACGGCGCCGGGCCCTTCACGGTCTTCGCCCCGACCAATGCGCCTTCGACAAGATCCCCGAGGCCGACCTGCAGGCCCTGCTGCAGCCCGAGCAGCGCGAAGCCTTGCAAGGCGTCCTGACCTATCACGTGGTGCCGGGCCGTCTGACGGCCGCCGACATCGCCAGCCGCGCCGAAGCCAACAACGGCTCGGTCGAACTGGAAACCGTCGAAGGCGGAACCCTGACCCTGCGCGAAAGCAACGGCCAGTGGGTCATCACCGACGAGAACGGCGGCACCTCGACCATCGCCATGGCCGATGTGGCCGCGTCCAACGGCGTGATCCACGCCATCGACACTGTGGTGATGCCGAACTGATTTTCGTCAGAACCAAACTGACATAGCCGCGTTACTGAATTCGCGCGGACAGTTTTGACAGCGCGAAGAAGGATCGAGTCGCCCTTATCCCCCCAGGCGCCTCGAACTCCAAGGGCCGCACTTTCCCCCGGGTGCGGCCCTTATCCTTTCCGGAGAAGGCCTTAGCGGCCCGGATCTGCTCACGGGCGTGAGACATCAACTCATCCATCTTGGAGCGCAGTTCGCCTTCCGAGACCGTCAGGCCCGAGCCCTTCAGGTCGCCGGCGACCTTGCGCACCACATCGTCGTCGCCCGGCTGCTCGAAATCGGCGCGTACAACGGCGGCGGCATAGGTTTCGGCGCTTTCAGCCGACAGGCCCATCTTCTCGGCCGCCCACAGGCCCAGCAGCTTGTTGCGGCGGGCGACGGCCTTGAATTCCTGTTCCTGGTCCAGGGCGTACTTGTTCTCGAAGCCCTTTTCACGTTCGTCAAAGGTGGTCATTCGCAGCATCAACTCCTGACGCGCCCCCGGGCGGGTCGCGGCGCCGTCTATAGCCCGCCCCGGCGCGAACGCAACAGGAACCGGGGACAGGCGGCGCACTTGCGAATCCGACGCATCCGGGCTGCGGCGTTTGTGCGTTTCACGCCCATGCGATATAGGCGCCGCGCAGTCTACCGCCGGGCGCTATAGTGGCGCCAGCCTGATTCCGCCCGCGCAGCCCTTTGGCCCGTCTCATCGGTCCGAGGCGGCGCGGTTTTCGTTTTTTCGGCCCTCGCGCCGCCGCCTCCCCCTACGGGAACCGTGATGAAGAACCGCAAGAAGATTTACGAAGGCAAGGCCAAGATCCTCTACGAAGGACCCGAGCCCGGCACCCTGATCCAGTACTTCAAGGACGACGCCACCGCCTTCAACGCCCAGAAGAAGGCCATCCTTGAAGGCAAGGGCGTGCTGAACAACAAGATCAGCGAGTTCATCATGACCCGCCTGGGCGGCATGGGCATCGCCAATCACTTCATCAAGCGCCTGAACCTGCGCGAGCAGCTGATCCGCGAGGTCGAGATCATTCCGCTCGAGGTGGTCTGCCGCAATGTGGTGGCCGGCTCGCTGGCCCAGCGCCTTGGTCAGGAGGAAGGCACCGCCCTGCCCCGCTCGATCATCGAATTCTATTACAAGAAGGATGAGCTGGGCGATCCGATGGTGACCGAAGAGCACATCACCGCCTTCAACTGGGCCTCAACCCAGGAGATCGACGACATCCTGGCCATGACCGTGCGCATCAACGACTATCTGTCGGGCATGTTCGCCGCCGTCGGCATCACCCTGGTGGACTTCAAGATCGAGTTCGGCCGGGTGTGGGAGAACGACTTCGCCCGCGTCATCCTGGCCGACGAGATCAGCCCGGATTCGTGCCGCCTGTGGGACACCACCAGCGGCGAGAAGCTGGACAAGGACCGCTTCCGCCGCGATTTGGGCGATGTGATCGAAAGCTATGCCGAGGTCGCCCGCCGTCTCGGCATCATGAAGGACATGCCCACCGTGATTCAGGGAGGCCTGCACTGATGGCCCGCAAGGTTAAGGTTCACGTCTATCTCAAGCCCGGCGTCCTGGACGTTCAGGGCAAGGCCGTCGAAGGCGCCCTGCACAGCCTGGGCTGGCCCGGCGTCGCCAACGCCCGCGTCGGCAAGATGATCGAGTTCGATCTGGCCGACGACGTCGCCGACCCCGAGGCGGAGGTGAAGCGCATGTGCGAGACACTGCTCGCCAACACCGTGATCGAGAGCTACCGCGTCGAGGTGGCCTAGGCTGAAATCGGTTCAGTTGGACGCCGTCCAACCGGGCCCGGATTTCGGTCCGTTCAGCCTTCCTTCTCGCGCACCATCTCGTCGAGGCGGAAGCCGATGCGGCGGGCAGGCTTTTGCGGTTCGGGCTTTGGCTTGGCGGACAGGACCACGTTCAGGCGGCTGACGTGCTGGAGCAGGGTCACCGGCTGGCCGTCGGGGTCACGTCCGAAGAACATCAGCAGGTCCGGGCCCCAGAAGCCCAGGTCGTGGATCATCAGCACCCCGTCGCCGGGCATGCCGACGCCGCGCACCCCGACCTCGTCATCAGGGTCCAGGCGCGACTCGAACTCCTTGATCAGGCGCGACAGGCGCACGAAGGCCCATTCGGCGGGATTGTCGGTCTTGTGCAGGCCCTCGGCCAGGGCGGCGGATTCCTCGGGGGTCTTTTCAGACGAGACCGGCTGCGGGCACGGGGCGAACATGGCCGGATCGGCCTTTACGGGCTTTGACATTCGCCCAACCTAGAACATGATCGTTTCGGGCGGAACCGCAGCGCGGTTCCGGCTGAAGCGTGAATCATGTTCTCGCTTTCATCTGGAGCCTGATTCACGGCATCGGCGGAATCGCGAAACGATTCCACCTCAACCGATCAGGCTCTAGAACAGTCCGCGACCCTTGGGCAGCTCCAGATAGCGGTGCACCCGTACGGCCTGGATCAGGCCGAAGCCCACCATCACGGTCAGCAGCACCGTGCCGCCGTAGGACAGCAGCGGCATGGGCACCCCCACCACCGGCGCCAGCCCCATGACCATGGCCCCGTTGATCAGGATGTACACGGCGAAGGTCGCCGTCACCCCGGCCGCCGCCATTCGCCCGAAATGGCTGTGCGACAGGGTGGCGATGCGCAGGGCGATGACGATGATGGCGGCGTAGATCAGCAGCACGCTGAACGACCCGACGAAGCCGAACTCCTCGGCCAGGGCGGCGAAGATGAAGTCGGTCTGCTTTTCGGGCAGGAACTCCAGCTGGCTCTGGCTGCCCAGGCCGAACCCCTTGCCCAGAAAACCGCCCGAGCCCATGGCGATCTTGGACTGCATGATGTGATAGCCCGACCCGGAGGATCGGCCTCCGGCGTCAGGAAGGTCAGCACCCGCTGGCGTTGGTACTCGTGCAGCACGAACTGGACGAAGAGCGGAATGGCGACCGCCGCCGCCGCGGCCGCTGCGGCGACCAGTCTCCAGCTGAGTCCCGCCATGAACATCATGGCGCCGCCCGTCATGGCGATCAGCATGGCGGTGCCGAGGTCCGGCTGGTCCGCCACCAGCAGCACGGGCACGCCGATGATGGCGGCGGGGATGATCAGCTTCCACGACAGACGCGCGTCCTGGGCGGAGGCGCCGTGGTACCAGCGCGCCAGGGCCAGGACGACGCCGATCTTCATGAGCTCCGAGGGCTGGATGCGGGTCACGCCCAGGTCCAGCCAGCTCTTGGCGTTGTTCACGGTGTAGCCGAACAGCTCCACGGCCACGAGCAGCACCAGAGCCGCAAAATAGATGGGATAGGCTGTGGCGAACCATATCCTGAGGTTCACCAGGGACAGCACCAGCATGATCACGACACAAACCCCGACGCGGAGCACGTGGTTGGCCGCCCACGGCTCCCACGAGGTTCCGCCCAGGGAATAAAGCATCATGGCCCCGACCCCGGCGACGAGGCACAGCAGGCCCACAAGGCGCCAGTCGATCTCGGCCAGCTTGACGGGCAGGCGTTCGCGCTGGCCGGGACGCGTCAGGGCTGTGCCGGTCATTGGGCGCCGCCTTCAGGCAGATAGGGCTGGGGTCCCGTGGGAACCGACGTTGGTCGAGGCTGCGGGGGCGCCGGCGCCGGGGGCGCGATGGCGGCGGGATCCTCCTCCTCCACCGGCCCGACCGGTTCGGGCGGCGGGGGTCGTTCGATGCGCGTGCGCATGTCCGGGTCCTTGAGCAGGGTCACGCGCATGACCTCACGCGCTTTTTCCGCGGCCACGCGGGAGCCGCCGCCATGCTGGACCACGACCGCGATGGCGTAACGGGGCGCATCATGAGGCGCGAAGGCGACGAACAGGCCGTGGTCGCGGCTGGCCCACTCGACGGTGGTGCCGCGACGCAGGCCGGAGCGCGCCTGGGCGGTGCCGGTCTTGCCCGCCATCTGGATGTCGCCGAGGCCCAGCTGGCTGACCCGGTAGGCCGTGCCGGTCACGTCATTGGCCACGGCGGCCATGCCGGCGCGGACGATGTCCAGATGCTGAACCGAGAACGGCAGGTCGGGAACGGCGGCGCCGGACGGACGGTCCACCCCGCCCACCGACTTGATGAGACGAGGCTCGATCGCCTTGCGGCCGTTGGCGATGCGGGCCGTCATGACGGCCAGCTGAAGGGCGCTGACCTCGGTCGCGCCCTGCCCGATCGCCACCGACAGGGTTTCGCCGGGATACCAGGTGCGCGCGTCGGGGTTGGGATTGTTGCGGAAGGCGTGCCGTTTCCATTCCGTGGAGGGCATGGTGCCCTCGCGCTGGCCCGTCAGTCCGAAATCGTAGGTGCGGTGGAAGCCCAGGGCCTCGGCGGTGCGCGCGATGCGGTCGATGCCGGCGCGATTGCACATGCTGTAGAAATAGACGTTGCACGAGTTCTTGATGGCGTCGTGCATGGTCTGGGGGCCGTGGCCGCTGGCCTTGTGACAGCGGAACGTGCGGTTGCCGAACCGATACCCGCCGGTGCACGTCACCCGCTCGGTGGGGTCCACGCCCGCGTCCAGAAGCGCCAGGGCGGTCGTCATCTTGAAGGTCGAGCCCGGCGGGAAGGTGCCGTAGATGGTCTTGTCCAGCAGAGGCCGGCGCTCATAGTCGGCCCAGGCCCGGTAGACGCTGCCGGGCACGCCAGAGACGAACAGGTTGGGGTCAAAGGCCGGGGCCGACATCATGCACAGGACGTCGCCGTTCCTGATGTCCATGACGACGCAGCCGCCGGATTCCTCGCCGAACACCTCCAGCGCCCGGGACTGAACGTCGGTGTCGAGCGTCAGCACGACGTCCTTGCCGGGCGTCGGCGCGACGGAGCCCTCCACGTCTTCGCCGACGATGCGGCCACGAGCGTCCACCTCGACCCTCTGGCCGCCCTCGGTCCCACGCAGATCCGGGTCCAGGGTCCGTTCGATGCCCTGGCGGCCGATGCGGAAGCCGGGGTGATACATCAGGGTCGAGACCGCCTCGCCCCGCTCGCGGACCGCGGCCACGTCCCGATCCGACACCTTGGCCACATAGCCGACCGTGTGGGAGAAGACGCCGCCGTGCGGGTAGTAGCGGGCCTCGTTCATATCGGCCATGACGCCCGGAAGTTCGTTGGCGTAGAGGTTGACCCGGGCGAACTCGTCCCACGTCAGGTCGCTCTTGACCGGCACGGGAACGAAACGGGGCGCGGCGTTGACGTCGCGCACGATGGCGCGGCGCCGCTCCAGCGTGTCCGGCAGCAGCCGGCCCAGAAGATCCAGGGTCTGGTCCAGATCACGCGTCTCGTCCCGCACCACCATCACGCGGAAGCTGGGCCGGTTGCCCGCGATGACCAGGCCGTCCCGGTCCAGGATGCGTCCGCGCGGCGGAGGAATGAGACGGAAGTTGAACTGGTTGTTGACCGCCAGCGTCGCGTATTCGCCCGCCTGGACCACCTGGAGCTGACCCAGCCGCCCGCCCAGCGCCAGAAGACCAAGGGCCGTGGCTCCGCCCAGCAGGAAGGTGCGCCGCAGGAACGAGCCCTGCCGCTCATTGACGTCGGAAAAGAAGATCGACGGTTCGCTGCTCATCGGAAACGCACATCCCCGTCGTCAAAACGCTCGATCATCCAGCCCGCGACGGGGAACAGGGCCAGGGTCGGCAGCACTTGCCAGAACAGGGCGAGAAGGCTGGGCGCATTGCCCGCCATCAGGCTGACGATCATGTAGGCCAGAATGAAGGCCAGAATGGTGCACCCCGCGTACCAGGCGAACAGCATCCGGGTGTCCTGCCCCGCCAGAAGACTGCGCCCGGCCAGAACCACGCCATAGACGGCCAGCAGCGACAGGGGCCACAGCCCCAGGGGCGCGAACCAGAAGACGTCGAGGAACAGGCCCAGAGCCAGCAGCATCAGCGGCGCCAGGACCGACGGCCGGATCAGGGGCCAGGCGAAAGCCAGGGCCAGCGGCAGGATCGGCTCGGGCAGGCTGAGGCCGAACAGATGCGCCGGCGTGGCCAGGATCACCGTGCCGGCCACCGCGATCAGCGCCGGCCAGACCATCCATTGCATCGGCCCCACGACCCGCACGGCCATCGCCCGTCTCACTCCTGAACCTCCTCTGGCGCCGGCTGAGCGGCGGCGGCGGTCCGGGCGGCCGCCTGCTCGGCGGCTTCGCGGCGGCGTTGAGCCTCGGCCTCGGCCACGCGCCGCACTTCCTCCTCGTCGCGGGCGCGGCGGCGGGCCTCCTGATCAGCGATGCGGGCGGCGGTCTGGGCGTCGGGCGGCGGCGCCGTGTCCGCCGCGGCCAGGGGCGGCGCGTTGAGCGCCTCGGGATCGGCCAACTGGGCGAAGTCCTGGAACAGCAGCACCCGCACATAGTCGACCGCGCCGCGATCGGTGAACAGCTTGACCCGCCAGGTGCCGTCAATGCCGCGCGCGGCCACGCCCACGGGCAGACCGCGCGGAATGCCGCCGCCGTCGCCCGAGGTCAGGATGCGGTCGCCCTCACGCAGGGAATCCTCGCCGCGCACATATTCAAGCCGGGGATTGCCGCTGCCGTCGCCCGACAACATGGCGCGGGCGTCGGTGCGGTCCACCAGGATCGGCACCCGGCTGGACACGTCGGTGATGAGCAGGACCCGGCTGACCCCGCCGGTGGCGCCCACGACACGCCCCACCAGACCATGCTCGTTGATGACCGGATTGCCGACGCGCACGCCGGCGGCCTGGCCCACGTCGATCAGACGGGCGTTGACGAAGGGGCCGCGGGACTCCGACACCGAACGGGCGGTGACCATCTCCACTGGCGGCTCGACCCGCAGACCCAGCATGGCTTCGTAGCGAGCGTTGACGTTCTTGAGCGCGATGGCCTGGTCACGCCAGGGCTCCAGCTCAGCCAGCTCGGCGCGCAGACGACGGTTCTCGGACACCGCGAAGAAATAGCCGCGCACATAGTCGCTGGCCTGCCCCGCCCACCGCACCGGGGCGGCGAGGACGCCGCCCACAGGCGCGGCCACGGCGTCGGCGCCGGCGCGCGCGGCGCCGTACTCGCCGGACTCCACATCACGGCCGTTGGCGATGAGAAGCACCACCGCCACGATCATGGCGACGACGACAACCCCTGCTGACACCCAGGTCAGCGGAGCCTTCAGATTATCAAACGGTCCGTCGCGAAACGCCACGGCGCGCCTTCCTGGGCTTTCGGGCCCTTCATCGGGATGGAATCGGCGGGACGCCCGCGCCGATGGGCCAGCCTATGGCAAAAACCGCTCGGATTGAAAACAGAGATCACGCGGGAATGACCCCGCGCCGCACCGGTCGCCTTAAAGGGTGGCTTCCAGCACGCCCTTCATCCAGCGCGGATGCTCCAGCACGCGGCCGCAGCCGACCGCCACGCAAGACAGCGGATCATCGGCCACCGAGACGGGCAGGCCCGTCTGGTCGCGGATCTCGGCGTCCAGGCCGCGCAGCAGGGCGCCGCCGCCGGTCAGCATGATGCCCTTGTCGGCGATGTCGGCGGCCAGTTCCGGCGGGGTGGCTTCCAGCGCCACCTTGACCGCCTCGATGATCTGGCTGACCGGCTCGGCCAAGGCCTCGGCGGCCTGGCGTTCCGAGATGCGCACCTCGCGCGGCACGCCCTGCATCAGATCGCGGCCCTTGACCTCGATGCCCAGACCCTCGCCGTCCGGCGGGATGCGGGCGGTGCCGATGTCCTTCTTGATGCGCTCGGCGGTGGTCTCGCCGATCAGCAGATTGTGGTTGCGGCGCATGTAGCTGATCAGCGCCTCGTCCATCTTGTCGCCGCCCACGCGCACGGAGCGCGAATAGACGATGCCCGACAGGGACAGCACGGCCACCTCGGTGGTGCCGCCGCCGATGTCGACGACCATGGAGCCGGTGGGCTCGTGGATGGGCAGGCCGGCGCCGATGGCGGCGGCCATGGGCTCGTCGATCAGGCCGACGCGGCGGGCGCCGGCGTTCAGGCAGGAATCATTGATGGCGCGGCGCTCGACCGCGGTGGCGCCCGACGGCACGCACACGATCACCTTGGGGTTCACGAAGCCCTTGCGGTTGTGAACCTTGCGGATGAAGTGCTTGATCATCTCCTCGGCCACTTCGAAGTCGGCGATGACCCCGTCGCGCATGGGGCGGATGGCCTCCATGTGGCCGGGGGTGCGGCCCAGCATCTGCTTGGCCTCGATGCCCACGGCGTGGACGATCTTGCGCCCGCCGACGTTTCTCAGCGCCACCACCGAGGGCTCGTTGAGCACAATGCCCTTGCCCTTCTGGTAGATGAGGGTGTTGGCAGTGCCGAGATCGATGGCGATGTCGTTGGAGATGGCGCCGAAAAGGGAAAAGCTCATGGGCGTTAGGGTACCGTGGCTGTGCGGCTTGAAAAGGGCGTGTCTGCGGTCGGTCCGCTTCAGCGAAGCCCTGGCGGAGCGCGCATCCCTTCACGCACCGCACCCTGATCGTCTTCGGCCGACCTGATGGCCCGTTTGCCCCTCAACGGGAGGGATTACAAGCCCTCATGCGAGGGCTTGTGGCAAGCCTGCGGTGGATGACCGGCGGTCACCCGCCGACCGGCTCTATTCCCTGGGCCTTCAGCGCGCGCTGCACGGCGGGGCGGGCCTGGACCGCATCCAGGTGCGTGTTCAGCTTCGGATAGGCGTCCCCGTCCAGGATGCCCGCCAGGCGGCACCAGCGGGTGAAGACGGACAGGTAGCCGTCGGCGACGGTGTGCTGATCGCCCATGACGAACGGGCCTTTCAGCAGGTGCTGTTCGGCCAGGGCCAGCTTGTCTTTCACGGCTTTCAGGGCGGCGTCCCTGGCGTCGCCTTCCAGCGGCGGGCGCGAAAACATCAGGCGGCTCAGGGCCGGGTGCAGGGACGCGGCGGCCCAGCCGTTGAAGGCGTCCATGCGGGCGCGCTGGAAGGCGTCGGCCGGCACGAGGTTCCTGTCGGGATGCAGGTCCGCGATCCAGGACATGATGACGGCGTTCTCGGTCAGGACGCCCTCATCCGTCACCAGCGCCGGGGTCACGCCCGCTGGATTGATCGCCAGGTAGTCCGGAGCCTTCTGCTCGCCCGCCTTCAGGTCGATCTTCACGGACTCATAGTCCGCGCCCGCCTCTTCAAAGGCGATGTGCGAAGCCAGGGCGCAGGCGCCGGGGGAGTAATAGAGCTTCAGCATGGTCGTCATCCTGGATGAGGCGGAATGGAACAGCCTAGGTGTGAAGCTCACGAGCCGAAATCAAGCGACCTGCGCCGCCGGTTTCCAGCGGGCCGGCGGAATCAGGCGCTCCGCTTCCCGATCAAAGGCGTCCTCCGCCTCGGCCAGATCATGAAGGATGCGGGGGCCGCGCGGGCCGGTCAGACGGTAGTAGGCCGTCACCTCGCGTCCGCCCAGGTCGATTTCCGCCACCTTGTGCAGAACCACCCCGCCCTGGCTTCGCAGAGTCGAGGAAAAGGCTGCGCGCGTCATCGCGCCGGCGCCTGATTTGTTATCTGCACTTTCCCAATCCCCTGCCAGCATGGTCCGTCTCCGTTTTCGCCAGACGCCAACCCGGTCCGGGTGCGGAAGGTTCCAGCGTCGCCATACGCAAAGCGCCGCCGCGCAACCGCCACGCTCGTCGGTCGTTTGGCCCGGACCCCCTTGCAACCGGAGCCTCCTGCCCCATGACCTTCTCCCTGGTGGCGCGCTGCGCCCGCACCGGACAGTTCGGCATCGCCGCGGTGACGGCGGTTCCGGCTGTGGGCAAGCTGCTGACCCACGCCGCGGCGGGCGTGGGCGCGGTGGCCACCCAGGCCCGGGTGAATCCCTATCTGGGCATCGACGGGCTGGACCTGCTGCGGCAGGGCCTGTCGGCCGGGGCGGTGCATGAGGCGCTGCTGACCACGGACCCTGCCATCCACTTTCGCCAATTCGCGGTGATCGACCGGGAGGGCCACACGGCGGTCTTCACCGGCGAGGCGTGTCTGGACTGGTGCGGATCGCTGCAGCGGGACGGCTTCAGCGTTCAGGGCAACCGGCTGGCGGGACCCCATGTGCTGACGCGCGCCGCCGACCGGTTCGAGGCCATGCCGGACGAGCCCCTAGCCGACCGTTTGCTGGAGGCCCTGGCCGAGGGCGTGGCGGCGGGCGGCGACGTGAAGGGCGAGGTCTCGGCCACCGTCTATGTGATGGACACCGAGGCTTACCCGCTATGGGATATCCGCGTGGACCACCACCTCGAGCCCCTCACCGAGCTGCGCCGCCTGCACGAGGTGTTCCGGGAGAAGGTGGTTCCCGAGATCCGCGACATGCCCACCCGGGAGAACCCGGCGGGGACCGAAGGCGAGGTTCCGATCTAGGGCTCGCCGCCAATATCGCCGAGGGCGTTCATGAACATCATGCTGCCGGTCATGCCGGCGATCATGACGTCGTCGCCCTCCCGTGTTCCCCTAAGCTTGTAGCTCCATTCCTCCTGGTGCTGAACGAGCACGAAGGTCACGTGGGGCGCATCCCGGACGGTGACATTGAAGACCGCGTGCAACGGGGGCTCTTCCCGGTCCGGGGGCGTGAACAGGGGAAAGCCGCCTTCGTAAGCCTGCGCTTCAGGCCAGCGATGGCGAATCGCGGCGGCGGCGTCATCCAGCACGGCGGCCGCAGAAAAATCCCGGGCGTAGCGCGTCGCATAAACCGTCACGTCCATGTCCTGGCCGCGGGTATTGCAGCCCACGTTGTCGCCCCGGCTCAGGCCGCCGGCGTCGGGAAAGACGGATATGGAATTGGTCGCCTCGCCGGAGGTGAAGTGACAAGTCAGGCCGCTCTGCACGTGACGCAGGGTCGGGACGGTGTCGGTTGTGATGTTCTCGAATACGCCCTCGGCGCCGGCGGCGGCGATGAGGGCGTCCGCTTCGGCATGCGCCGCGGCCGCCGGGTCGTCCTGGGCCGCCAGCCCGGCAAGCAGCATCATCCAGATCATGGCCGGTCTCCCGTTTCGCCCCAAACATCAGCAGAGGACCGGCGCAAGGTCCATCCACGATCCCTGACGTCAGCCCCGGCGCAGGATGAACTCGTCGTCGCGCCAGGCCCCGACCGGATACTGATACTCCCCCGCCTTGTCGAAGCCATAGGCGGCGTAAAGCTTCTGCGCCTTCACATTGCCGCTCCAGACCCCGATCCACAGCGGCCCGTCCGAATTCGCCTCCATCCAGTCCAGCGCCACTTTCAGCAGGGCCGTGCCGACACCCAGCCCCTGCGCCGCCTTCGACACATAAAGCCGGTGCAGTTCCGCATGGCTCGCCCGCGCGTCAGGATGCGGCAGGCCGCAGCGGCCGGTGTTGGCGAAGCCAGAACCTCCCCATCCTGCTCGGCCACCCAGTAATGGTGGTCCGGATCGCTCAGCCGCGCCCGCGTGGTCGCCTCGCTGAAGGTCTCGTCCAGAAACGGCTCCAGGTCCTCCGGCGGATAGGGAATCTCAAAGCCTGTGACGAAGGTCTCGATGAAGGTGGCGCGGCCGAGCACCGCCAGGGCGGGGGCGTCGTCGGGCGTGGCGGGGCGGATGGCGAAAGCGGTCATGATGGCGGCATAGCTTTCCCGGCGCGTGACGCAAACCCCGCCGCCTCGCTAGACTGCGACTCATGACCCTGTTCATCACCCACCCCGACATGCTCGCCCACGACACCGGCCAGGGGCACCCCGAGCGCTCGGCCCGGCTGGCGGCCGTGCTGGACGCCGTGGACGACGCGGGCCTGTCGCTGGACCGTCGCGAGGCGACGGAGGCCGAGATTCAGGCCCTGATCCGCGTCCACCCCGAGGCCCACGTTCAGAGGATTCTGGACGCCTCGCCCGCCGCCGGCGTCGTAGCGCTGGACGCTGACACGGTGCTGTCGCCGGGAAGCGTGCGGGCCGGGCGACTGGCGGCGGGGGCGGCGGTCCAGGCGGTGCGGGCCGTGGCGCGCGGCGAGGCTGATCGCGCCTTCGCCGCCGTGCGTCCCCCGGGCCACCACGCGGAGCCGGACAAGGCCATGGGGTTCTGCCTGTTCTCCAATGTGGCCGTCGCCGCGCGCGAAGCCCAGACGCTGGGCATGGCGAGGGTCGCGGTGATCGACTTCGACGTGCACCACGGCAATGGCACCCAGGCGGCGTTCGAGAACGACGCCAGCCTGTTCCTCGGCTCCATCCACCAGATGCCGCTCTATCCTGGCACGGGCGCGGCGGACGAGACCGGCGTGGGCAACATCGTCAACGCCCCGGTCCCGCCCCACGCGGCGCGCGAGGCGTGGCGGGCCACCTTCTCCGGCGGTCTGATGCCGGCGCTGGACGCCTTTGATCCCGACCTTGTGATCATCTCGGCGGGCTTCGACGCCCACCGCCGCGATCCGTTGGCGCACCAGTCTCTGGAGGCCGAGGATTTCGCCTGGGCCACCCGGGCGGTGATCGAAGTCGCCCGCGCCCGCTGCGGCGGCAAGGTTGTCTCGTCGCTGGAGGGCGGCTACGACCTGAACGGACTGGGCCTGTCGGCCGTCGCCCATCTGCGGGCGCTAGGGGAGGGATAGACGCGCGAAACCTTTGATGCCAAAGGCGTCCGTGTCCGGCCATGACGATCCAGAATCTCCCCGCTGAGTCGATTCCCGTCCGCCCCCCGGCGGCGCCCGCCGCCGTGCGCGCACCGGGCGCCATCACGCTTGCTCGCCACGGCCGACCGGCCCTGTCCCGCAAGGTGCTGCTGACGTCCCAGGGCTACCGCGACTGGTGGGCGACCTATGAGGTGGGCGGCCTTTGCAAGAAGCAGACGCCGCCGCCGGGCCTTTTGCAAACCGCCGCCCGCGCCGACGCCATCTTCGTCTCGACGCGGCCCCGCGCCATCGAGACGGCGGGCCATGTGGCGGGCGAGCGCGAACTGTCCATAGACCCGGTTTTCATCGAAGCCCCCCTGCCCCCGCCCGCCTTTCCAGCCTGGGTGAAGCTGTCGCCCCGCTGGTGGGGCGTGGTCTCGCGCATCTGGTGGTGGGCCTTCGACCTGCATGACGAGGGCGAGGAAAGCCGCGACCTGGCCCGCGCCCGGGCGGTGAAGGCCGCCAACATCCTGATCACCCGCGCCGAACAGGGCGAGGAGGTGCTGGTCCTGGCCCACGGCTTCTTCAACGCCATGATCGGCCATCGGCTCAAGTCGCTGGGCTGGCGCTGCACCCTGGATCAGGGGTTCAAATACTGGTCCAGCCGCCGCTTCGAGAAGCGCTGACGACGAGCCTCTGTCGCCGAGGTTTCACATGACGCGGCGTTGATGTTCTGCTTATGTTCGAGCGTGACCGTAAAGGGAGACCGCAGATGGCTCAGAATCTGATGTTCTACACCAACCCCATGTCGCGGGGCCGCATCGTCCGCTGGATGCTGGAGGAGACGGGCGCCGACTACGCCGAGACGGTGCTCGATTACGGCACGACCATGAAGGGCGCCGACTATCTGGCGATCAATCCCATGGGCAAGGTGCCGGCCATTCGCCACGGCGATCAGGTGATCACCGAGTGCGCGGCCATCTGCGCCTATCTGGCCGACGCCTTTCCCGAGGCGGGCCTGGCGCCCGCGCTGGACAGGCGCGGGGCCTATTACCGCTGGATGTTCTTCGCCGCCGGTCCGCTGGAGGCCGCGGTCACCAATCAGGCGCTGCAGGTGCAGGTGCCGGCCGACAAGCAGGGCTTCGTGGGCTACGGCTCCATGGCGGCGGTGCTTGACGCCCTGTCGGGGGCGGTGAAGGCCGGACCCTACATCGCCGGCGACCGGTTCAGCGCGGCGGACGTCTATGTGGGGGCCCAGGTCGGCTGGGGTCTGCAGTTCGGCACCATCGAGAAACGTCCCGAGTTCGCCGACTACGCCCACCGGGTGATGGACCGCGACGCATGGCGCCGCGCCACCGAGAAGGACGACGCCCTGACACCGCCGCCGGCCGCCTGACCATTTTTTGGATTCAGGCCGTTCCGGCATGGGGCGGATATGGTCTAGGGTCGCCCGACTCTCCGGATGCGCGAAAACACCATGGCCGACGACCCCAAGACCATTCCCGCCGATCTCAGCTTCGAGGACGCCCTGGCTCAACTTGAGCAGATCGTCTCCGAGCTCGAGTCGGGCCAGGCCCCGCTGGAGCGGTCCATCGCCATCTATGAGCGGGGAGCCGCGCTCAAGGCTCACTGCGAGGCCAGGCTGAAGGCCGCCCAGCTGCGGGTGGAGAAGATCGTGGTCGGCGCCGACGGCCAGGCCAGGGGCGTCGAGCCCGCCGAGTTCTCGTGATGAGCGGCCCGGCGGCCGATCAGATCACCTTCGACGACTTCATGAAGGTGGACGTTCGCGTCGGCCAGGTCCTCAAGGCCGAGCCCTTTCCCGAAGCGCGCAAGCCCGCCTATCGCCTGACCATCGATTTCGGCCCCGACATCGGGGTGAAGCGCTCCTCGGCCCAGATCACGAAACACTATGCTTTGGACGAGCTGCACGGCCGCAAGGTCGCCGCCGTCGTCAACTTCCCGCCCCGCCAGATCGGACCGATGATGTCCGAGGTGCTGACCCTGGGCTTTCCCGACGCCGACGGCGAGGTGGTGTTGGTGTGCGTGGACCGCGAGGTTCCGGTGGGGGGGCGTCTGTTTTGAACCAATCCGATCCCTACCCCGCCGCCAATTCGCCGGAACAGGCCATGGCCGACCGCGTGGCGGAGGTGGCCGATCTGGTCACAGTGGCGCTGGACGAACTGCTGCCGCGCGCTGACGGCCCCGAGGCGCGCCTCACCGAGGCCATGCGCTACGCGGCCCTGGGGCCCGGCAAGCGGCTGCGGCCGTTCTTCGCCCTGGAGGCGGCCCGGCTGTTCGACATCGAGGAGCGGCCGGTGCTGCGCGCGGCATGCGCGCTGGAGTGCGTGCACGCCTATTCCCTGATCCACGATGACCTGCCGTGCATGGATGACGACGACATGCGCCGGGGCCGGCCTACCCTGCACCGGGCCTATGATGAGGCCACAGCCGTGCTGGCCGGGGACGCGCTGCAGACCGCGGCGTTCGACATCATCCTCGACGAGGACACCCACGACGACCCCGGCGTGCGCTGCGAGCTGGCCATGCGCCTGTCCTTCGCGTCGGGTGCGCGGGGCATGGCGGGCGGCCAGATGATCGATCTGATGGGGGTGCGCGATGACCTGGGCGGGGTGGCGCGCATGCAGCGGCTCAAGACCGGGGCCCTGATCACCTACGCCTTCGAGATTCCCCTGATCATCGCCCATGCCCGCGAGGAGCACCGCAACGCCCTGCTCGCCTTCGCCCACGACCTGGGGCTGGCCTATCAGATCGTGGACGACCTGCTGGACGCCGAGGGGGACGAGGATCTGTTGGGCAAGGCGGCGGGCGGCAAGGACGCGGCCAGGGGCAAGACCAATTTCGTCACCCTGCTGGGCGTCGACGCCGCGCGCGAGCGGGTGTCCCACCTGGCCCAGCAGGCGCGGGACCACCTGGCGCCCTTCGGCCATGACGCCGAGATGCTGAAGGCCAGCGTCGACCACGTCCTGCACCGTCGAAGCTGAGCCGTAATCCCCAGAAATCCGGCCCGCATGGCTTGGGTCCGGCATCGCTTCACCTACATGAAGCGTTGAGACAGAACGATCGCCGACGAAAAGGAGTCACACCATGGCCTTCACCCTCCCCGACCTGCCCTACGCCTATGACGCGCTGGAGCCGGCGGTCGACAAGGAGACGATGACCTTCCACCACGACAAGCACCACAAGACCTATGTGGACAAGCTGAACGAGGCGGTGGACGCGGACTCCAGCCTGCAGGGCAAGTCGCTCGAAGCGCTGTTCGCCGGCATCTCCAAGGCCCCCAAGGCCGTGCGCAACAATGGCGGCGGCCACTGGAACCACAGCCTGTTCTGGGAGCTGATGGCCCCGCAGGGTGAGACCGGGGAGCCCTCGGCCGAACTGAAGGCCCAGATCGACAAGGACCTGGGCGGCATGGACAAGTTCCAGGAAGCCTTCAACGCCGCCGGCGCCGGCCAGTTCGGTTCGGGCTGGGCCTGGCTGATCTGGCAGGACGGCAAGCTGAAGGTCACCTCCACCCCCAACCAGGACAATCCCCTGATGGACGTGGCCGACGAGCGCGGCGCGGTCGTCCTGGGCGCCGACGTCTGGGAGCACGCCTACTACCTGAAGTACCAGAATCGCCGTCCCGATTACCTCAAGGCTTTCTGGACCGTGGTGAACTGGAACAAGGTCAACGACCTGTTCGCGGCCGCCAAGGGCTGATGACCAAAGCGCCCCGCCGGATCGGCGGGGCGTTTTTCATTTCGGGGACACGATCCATGACACCTTCCATCAAGCTGGCTTCGGCCGCGCTGACCCTCGCCGCCCTTCTGGGCGCCGCCGCCTGCAGCCAGCCGGGCGAAGCGCCCGCAGAGAGCGAGGCCGCCGCCGACGCCATTCCCGCCAGCACGGACGTGCATCCCTTCACTCTCGGAGCGCTGCAACTGGCGGCGCTGAGGGACGGGACCATCAGCCTGCCGGTGGACCAGAGCCCCTGGGGCGATCCCGCTGTTGTGGCCGCCGTTCTCGCCGAAGCCGGTGAAGAGGGCGACGCCGTGCACCTGTCGGTCCAGCCGCTGCTGGTGCGCCAGGGCGACCGGGTGGTGCTGATCGACACCGGCGCCGGCGGCCAGATGGGCACCCAGAACGGCCTGCCCGGCGCGCTCTCCGCCGCGGGCGTCGAGGCGGCCGAAGTGACCGACATCCTGATTTCCCACGCCCACGGCGACCACATCGGCGGCCTGCTGAACGCCGAGGGCGCCCTGGCCTTCCCCAACGCCCTGATCCGCATGAGCGCCCCGGAATGGCGCGCCATGCAGGCCGGCGCCGAAGCGCAGGGCCTCGCCGGGTTCGTGGCCGCCATCACCCCGCAGGTCCAGACGTTCGAACCCGGCGCCGCCATCACGCCGTTCCTCACCGCCGTGCCGCTGGACGGCCATACCCCGGGCCATTCCGGCTTCGCGATCACCTCGGGCGACGAGCGCCTGCTCTACATCGGCGACGCCCTGCACAGCGCGGTGATATCGGTGCGGCGTCCGGAGCTCGTGAACGCCTGGGACAACGACAGCGACACCGCCATCGCCACCCGGCGGAGCCTGCTTGAGCGCGGCGCCGGCGAGGGACAACGTTATTACGGCGTGCACTTCCCCTATCCGGGTCTGGGCCGCATCGAGCAACGGGACGGCGGTTTCGTCTGGACGCCCGAGCCCTGACACGACCGCCATCGCGCTGGTGAAACTGGTTTGCACATCTGGAATGGTAACGCTACCGTCTTCCTGAGAGTCCGAAGGACCGAGGGAGGATGCCGTGAAGTGGTGTGGTGCGCTGGCTATTTTGGCCGTCGCCGGCTTGATGCTGGCGCAGACCCCGTGTGCAGCCGCAGGTCAGGATACGGGCCTCGCAAGCGTCCGCGAAGTCACCGTTGATCTGAACGCCCCTGCCCGCCCCCGCGACCGCATGGCGCTGCACTCCGTCGGGGCGGACTATCCCGGCGTGACGGGACGGGACGACGCCCTGGGCCAGCTTTGGATCGTGCGCGACGAGCTCGGCTTCGACTACATCCGCTTCCACGCCATCTTCCACGACGACATGGGCGTCTATCGCGAGGTGGACGGTCGGCCGGTCTATGACTTCAGCCGCATCGACCGGCTGTACGACCAGTTTCTGGAGATGGGCATCCGGCCCTTCATCGAGCTGGGCTTCACGCCGCACGACATGCGGACCTCGGACCAGACCATCTTCTACTGGCAGGGCAACACCTCCCATCCCGATCCCGGGAAATGGGAAGGGCTCATCGACGCCTTCGTGCGCCACCTGATCGACCGTTACGGCGCCGAGGAGGTCAGGACCTGGTATTTCGAGTTCTGGAACGAGCCCAATCTGGACGGCTTCTGGGAGAATGCCGACCAGGCGGCCTATTTCGACCACTACGCCCGCACGGCCCGCACCATAAAGGCCATTGATCCGGCGCTGCGGGTCGGCGGGCCGTCCACGGCGGGGGCGGCCTGGGTTCCGGAATTCCTCGCCCACGCCGAGGCCAACGAGGTGCCGGTCGATTTCATCACCACCCACACCTACGGGGTGGAGGGCGGCTTCCTCGATGAGTTCGGCCAGGACGACAACATGCTGTCCCGGTCGCCGGACTCCGTCATCGGCGACATCCGCAACGTGAGGGCCCAGATCGAGGCGTCGCACCAGCCCGGCCTGCCGCTGTACTTCACGGAATGGAGCGCCAGCTACAATCCGCGCGACCCGGTCCACGACAGCCACATCAGCGCGTCCTTCATCCTGACCAAGACGCGTCAGGCCGAGGGCCTGGCCCAGAACATGAGCTACTGGGCCTTCTCCGACCTGTTCGAGGAGCCAGGACCGCAGACCCTGCCGTTCCAGGGCGGGTTCGGCCTGATGAACCCCCAGGGCGTGCGCAAGCCCGCCTGGTTCGCCTACAAATACCTCAACGCCCTGGGCGAGCAGGAACTTGAGGGCGGCGATGACCAGACCATCATCACCCGCGGCGCGACGGGCGTTCAGGTGCTGGCCTGGGCCTATGAGCCGCCCCGGGACCAGGACGTCAGCAACCGGCCCTATTTCCGCCAGGTGCGGCCTTCCCCGCCCGCCGCGCCGCTGGTGTTGAGGTTCGAGGGTCTGGCGCCCGGCGACCATGCCGCATCGGTCCGCCGGGTCGGCTTCCGCCACAACGACGCCTACACCGCCTGGCTGGAGATGGGCTCGCCCGAGATCCTGGACGAAAGCCGGCTGTCCGAACTGCACGCCGAAACCCGTGATGAGCCCGAACAGATGACGGTGCGCGCCGACGCGAGCGGCCGCGCCGTCCTGACCCTGCCCATGGCCGTGCATGACGTGATCCTGGTGGAACTGGAGACCGCACGATGACCCGCCGCACCCTGGCCACACTGGCCGTCGCCCTGACCGCGTTCGCCGGAGCGGCGTTCGCGCAGCCCCGAACGGTCTCCGGAACGGTCGATCTGAACAGCCCCGGCGCGGTGATCCAACCGGAGGTGTACGGCCACTTCATGGAGCAACTGGGCAGCGGCATCACCGGCGGGATCTGGGTGGGACCGGACTCCGACATTCCGAACACGCGCGGCTTCCGCAATGATGTGGTCGCGGCCCTGCGGGCGCTGGAGGTTCCGGTCGTGCGCTGGCCGGGCGGCTGCTACGCCGACATCTATGACTGGCGTAGCGGGATCGGACCGCGCGGCGAGCGACCCGTCACCCTGAACCGCTGGTGGGGCGGCACGGAGGAGGACAACGCCTTCGGAACCCACGAATTCTTCGACTTCGCCGAACTGATCGGGGCGAAGACCTATCTCAGCATCAATGTGGGCACGGGCACGCCGCAGCAGGCGGCGGACTGGATCGAATACGTCACCTCGGACAGCCAGTCCTCGCTGGCCCGCGAACGGCGCGCCAACGGACGGGAGCAGCCCTGGCGTCTGGATTACATCGGCGTCGGCAACGAGCCCTGGGGCTGCGGAGGCCGCATGCGCGCCGCCTACTACACGGATCTTCTGAGGCACTATGCGGGCTTCATCGCCCCCTTCGGACAGGAGTCCGTCATCATCGCGGCGGGCCCCAGCGGGGACGACTATGACTGGACCCGCACCCTGATGCGGGACGGCAGGACCAATTTCGACCAGCTGTCGGTGCACAACTACACCCTGCCCACGGGAGACTGGTCGGCCAAGGGCGCCGCGATCGGCTTTCCGGTCGAGGAATGGGTCTCCACCTTCGACAACGCCTACCGCATCGAGACCATCATCGCGGGGCATTCGGCGGTCATGGACGAGTACGATGCGGAAGGCGCGCTCGGCATCGCGGTGGACGAATGGGGCGCCTGGTACGACCCCACCCCCGGCTCGCCCGATGGACACCTGCAGCAGCAGAACAGCGTGCGCGACGCCCTGGTGGCCGCCGCCCATTTCAACATCTTCCATCGTCACGCCGGGCGGGTGCGCATGAGCAATATCGCCCAGATGGTGAATGTGCTGCAGGCGCTGATCCTGACCGACGGTCCGGACATGGTGCTGACGCCCACCTATCACGCCTTCATGCTCTACAAGCCGTTCCAGAACGCCGGCGTGCTGCCGCTGACGCTGGACGACGGCGACGCGGGCGACAGGCCCATGGTGGACGCGACGGCGGCGCGCGGCGCGGACGGACGCGTGCACCTGGCGCTGATCAATCTGGACCCCGCCGCCGGGGCGGCCATAGGGCTGGAGATGGAGGGCGCCGCCCGCATCGTGCAGGCCCTCATCCTGACCGCCGGGACCATGGACGCCCACAACACCGTCGCGGATCCCGACCGGGTCGCGCCTCGCCCGTTCGAGGGCGCGCGCCTTTCGAACGGGCGGCTGGCGCTCGATCTGCCCGCCCATTCGCTGGTGGTGATCACTCTGGAGTCCTCTGCGCCTTGACGTTTGAGCCCGGTGCGGTCATAAGCCCCGCCTTCACGCCCCGCCCGCAAGGCCGGGGTGTGTTCCATGACGGACGATGCGTGGACCGCCGTTGAGATCGCATTCCCATTCGGGGGGATGCCGGGCCGCATCAGCATAGAGAGTGACATATGTCCAAGCGCCACAGCGCCAAGTACAAGATCGACCGCGCCATGGGTGAAAACCTGTGGGGTCGCGCCAAGTCTCCGGTCAACAAGCGCTCCTACGGTCCCGGCCAGCACGGCCAGCGCCGCAAGAACAAGGTTTCTGACTTCGGCATCCAGCTGAAGGCCAAGCAGAAGCTGAAGGGCTACTACGGCAACATCACCGAGAAGCAGTTCGCCAAGACCTATGACGAGGCCGCCCGCCGCAAGGGCAACACCTCGGAAAACCTGATCGGCCTGCTGGAGTCGCGTCTGGACGCCATCGTCTACCGCGCCAAGTTCGTGCCCACCGTCTGGGCCGCCCGTCAGTTCGTCAGCCACGGCCACGTGACCGTCAACGGCAAGAAGGTCGACATCGCCTCCTACCGCGTGAAGGCCGGCGATGTGGTCGAGGTCAAGGAAAAGTCCCGCTCCATGGCGCTGGTGCTGGAAGCCCAGCAGTCGTCCGAGCGCGACGTGCCGGACTATCTGGAGCTGGGCGACCGCGGCTTCTCGGCCCGCTACGTGCGGATCCCCGAGCTGGCCGACGTGCCCTACGCCGTGAAGATGGAGCCGAACCTGGTGGTCGAGTTCTACTCGTCCTAAGGCTTTATCGGCCGCTTTCGAGCGCCCGGTTGTGAACAACAAGGCCCCGGAGCAATCCGGGGCCTTTCGCATTTGGCCCAATCAGGCGATTATGGGCCATGTCTACGGGGGAGAGCGTCTTGCTCCGCACCATCGCAGCCACCCTGACCCTCTGCGTCCTCATGGGCGGTTGCGCGATGCTGGACCGGATCCTGCCCGATCGCGCCGACGCGGCCGCGCACCGTGAGATCGTGGTGAACACCGAAGACATGCCCGGCGTGCTGGAGCCGATCCACGCCGCGGCGATCATCGCGGACCATGCCGTTTTCCGCGTCACTTCGGGCGGCTGCACCGAACGGGACGACATTCAGCCGATCATCACCCTGGTCGACGACGAGGCGGTGGTGACCTTGCGGCGGATGCACAATGACTATTGCCAGGCCTATGCGGAAGACGGCCTCGAGCTGATCTGGACCTTCGAGGAGCTGGGGCTGCAGCCCGGTCAGCGGGTGCGGGTCAACAACCCCTATCTGGACACGCTCTAGGCGGTCAGGGCCCGGGGCAGCTTGAAGGTGACGGTCTCGCGGGCTCCGTCATCCTCGCGAAGGGTCACATCGAAGTTGGCGGAAAGCGCCGAGATCAGGCCCTGGATCAATTCCTCGGGCGCCGAGGCTCCGGCCGTCACGCCCACGGTTTCGACACCCTCGAGCCAGGCCCAGTCGATGCGCGAGGCGTCGTCCACCAGCCTGGCGTCACGGGCGCCGGCGCGCAACGCCACCTCCACCAGCCGCACCGAGTTGGAGGAATTGGCCGACCCCACCACCAGAACCAGATCCGACCCCTCGGCCAGACGCTTGACCGCCTCCTGCCGGTTGGTGGTGGCGTAGCAGATGTCTTCCTTGTGCGGATCCGGCAGGCCGGAAAAGCGCTCCTTCAGGGTGCGCACGATCTCGGCCGTGTCATCCAGCGACAGGGTGGTCTGGGTCACATAGGCGAGGGGCGCGTCACCCGGCGGAGAGAAGACCCGCGCATCCTCGACGGTCTCCACCAGGGTGATGGCGCCCGGGGGCAGCTGTCCCATGGTGCCGACCACCTCGGGGTGGCCCTCATGACCGATCAGGATGATGTGGCGGCCGGCCGCGTAATGCCGCTCGGCTTCCACATGCACCTTGGAGACCAGCGGACAGGTGGCGTCCAGGAAGAACATCTGTCGGGAGCGCGCCGCCTCGGGCACCGCCTTGGGCACGCCGTGGGCTGAAAAGACCACGGGCCGGTCGTCCGGACACTCATCCAGATCCTTGACGAACACGGCGCCCAGGTCGCGCAGGCGCTCAACCACATGGCGGTTGTGAACGATCTCGTGCCGCACATAGACGGGGGCGCCGTATTTCTCGAGGGCCCGCTCCACGATCTGGATGGCGCGGTCAACGCCCGCGCAGAAACCCCGCGGCGTGGCCAGGCGCACGGTCAGGGAGCGGCGATGGGGAAGGGTCACGGCGGCGGCGGTCATGCAGCCTAACTAGGCGCTCACGGCGTCGGACGCCAGCGGGGGGTGCGCGCGTTGCGGCGCCTCGCTTTAGCCGCTATCAGCGATGAGCCTTAGCCTCAGTTCGCGCCACGACCGGCGCGGGGCTTCACCTGCTCGCCGGGATTTCTTCATGCGCCGTATCGCCCTGCCCCTCCTCGCCACGACCGCCCTGGCCGTCACCCCCGTCGTCGGCGAAGCCCAGACCCGTCCGGGACAGACCCGTCCGGGCGAGACCAGCGGTCAGGAAGAAACCCGCCCGCAGAATGACGCCTGGAACATGCCTCGGCTGCGCCTGAACGAGCAGGTCAACGCGGGGCCCTGCCCCTTCGTGAAAATCCTCTATGACGCCGCGCGCTATGTGGAGATGCCGTTCGACCAGCCCAGCACCGCCAATGTGGGCTACACCGGCGAGATCCAGGGCGTGACGGCGAACTGCTCGTATCGCGGCGACGACCCCATCACCGTCAATATGAACATCCTGTTCGAACTGGGACGAGGTCCGCAGGCGACCAACGACAGCCGGACCTATCGGTACTGGATCGCGGTGACGGACCGAAACACCGCAGTGCTGGCCAAGGAATATTTCGACCTGCCGGTGAATTTCCGGGGGCAGTCGGAGACCAGCGTCGAGGAAGAGATTCGCGGCATCGTGATTCCCCGCGCTGAAGAGACCACCAGCGGGTCGAACTTCGAGATCCTCGTCGGTTTTGAAGTGACGCCTGAAATGGCCGAATTCAACCGCACGGGCAGCCGCTTCCGCATCAACGCCGGCACGGCCCAAACGCAACAATGACCGACCTCAAGTCTGTTCTGGGCGAAGCGGTCGGGGCCGCCTTCGCCGCCGAAGGCGTGGACGCGGCGCTGGCGCGCGTGACGGCCTCGGACCGGCCCGACCTGGCCGACTTCCAGTCCAACGGCGCCCTGGCCGCCGCCAAGGCGCTCAAAGCCAACCCGCGTGAGCTGGCGAGCCGCGTGGCCGAACGGCTGGCCGCCGACCCCCGGCTAGAGTCCGTCGAGGTGGCCGGGCCGGGCTTCATCAATCTGAAGGTGGCGGGCGCCACCCTGGCCGAGCGGGCCGAGGCGGTGGCGGGCGACAGCGATCGGGCCGGAGCCAGCGGCGTGGAGGCGGCCCGCAAGGTCATCATCGACTACGCCGGGCCCAACGTGGCCAAGCCCATGCACGTGGGGCACCTGCGCTCGTCCATCATCGGCGAGAGCCTGAAGCGGCTGTTCCGCTTCCGGGGCGACACCGTGTGGGGCGACGCCCATTTCGGCGACTGGGGCTTCCAGATGGGCCTGCTCATCGTGGCCTGCGCCGACGAAGGCCAGAAACTTCCGGGGGCCGACGCCTTCATGGCCGACGGCGACGGCCCCTTCCCCGCCGAAAGCCCGGTGTCGCTGGCGGATTTGGAGCGCCTGTATCCGCTGGCCGCCGCCAAGGCCAAGGAGGACGAGGCGTTCCGCGACCGCGCCCGGAAAGCGACCGCCGAACTGCAGTCCGGCCGTGCCGGATACCGCGCTCTGTGGGCCCACTTTGTCACCGTCAGCCGCTCGGCGCTGGAGCGCGAGTTCTCGGCCCTGGGCGTGGATTTCGACCTGTGGAAGGGCGAGTCCGACGCCGACGCCTTCGTGCCCGGCATGGTGGCGGACCTCGAAAAGCAGGGCCTGCTGATCGCGGATCAGGGCGCGCGCATCGTTCGGGTGGCGAAGGAGGGCGACAAGCGCGACCTGCCGCCGCTGCTGGTCGTGTCGTCCGAAGGCTCGGCCATGTACGGCACCACCGACCTGGCGACCATCGTGGGACGGCGCGAGGACCCCGGCTTCGACCTGATCCTCTATGTGGTGGACCAGCGTCAGGCCGACCATTTCGAGCAGGTGTTCCGGGCGGCCTATCTGGCCGGATACGCCGACGAGGGCGCGCTGGAGCATCTGGGCTTCGGCACCATGAACGGGCCGGACGGCAAGCCGTTCAAGACCCGGGCGGGCGGGGTGCTGAAGCTGCACGACCTGATCACCATGGCCACCGACAAGGCGCGCGAGCGCCTGAAGGAGGCCGAACTGGGCGCTGATCTGCCCGAGGCCGAGTTCGAGGACATCGCCCGCAAGGTGGCCGTCGCGGCGTTGAAATTCGCCGACCTGTCCAACAACCGCACCACCAGCTACGTCTTCGACCTCGACCGCTTCATGAGCTTCGAGGGCAAGACAGGGCCGTACCTGCTGTATCAGGCGGTGCGCATCAAATCCCTGCTGCGCAAGGCCGCCGACCAAGGCGCCAGCGCAGGGGCCATCGCGGTAGCCGAGCCGGCCGAGCGGGATCTGGTCCTGACGCTGGACGCCTTCGACCAGGCCGCCGCCGACGCCTACGACAAGCGCAGCCCGCACCTGATCGCCGAGCACGCCTATCGTCTGGCGCAGTCGTTCTCGAAATTCTACGCCGCCTGCCCCGTGCTGGCCGCGCCGGACGAGACGACCCGCGCCTCGCGCCTGGCCCTGGCGGCGGCCGCCCTGCGACAGCTGGAGATCGCGCTGGACCTGCTGGGCATTGCGACGCCGGAGCGGATGTAGGCACAATCCCCGCGACGTCATCAGAGGATCGATCATGTCGCTGACGCCCTTCATCGCCGGCCTGCCCAAGGCCGAACTGCACCTGCACATCGAGGGAAGTCTGGAGCCGGAGCAGATGTTCGAATTCGCCCGGCGCAACCGGGTGGCGCTGCCGTTCGCCTCGGTGGAGGAGATCAAGGCGGCCTACGATTTCTCGAACCTGCAGGACTTCCTCGACATCTACTACGCCGGGGCCGACGTCCTGCGGACCGAGGATGACTTCCGCGAGATGGCGCTGGCCTATTTCCGGCGCGCGGCGGCCGACAGCGTGCGGCACGCGGAGATCTTCTTCGACCCCCAGACCCACACCGACCGCGGCATCCCCTTCCAGGTCGTCGCCGACGGGCTGCTGGCGGGCATGGATGAGGCGGAGCGGGAGCTGGGCGTCACCTCGAAGCTGATCCTGTGCTTCTTGCGCCATCTGGACGAGAACGCGGCCTTCGCCACCCTGAAAGCGGCCGAGCCCTGGCTGGACCGGATCGAGGGCGTGGGGCTCGATTCGTCCGAGGTGGGCCATCCACCGTCCAAGTTCGAGCGGGTGTTCACCGCCGCCGGGGCGCTGGGCCTCAAGCGCGTCGCCCACGCGGGCGAGGAAGGCCCGCCGGAATACGTCTGGGAAGCGCTGGACCTGCTCAAGATCGATCGCATGGACCACGGCAACCGGTCGCTGGAGGACCCGACCCTGATCCGTCGCTTGGCGGCCGAAGGCATGACCCTGACGGTCTGCCCCCTGTCGAACCACAAGCTGTGCGTCATCGACGACCTGACCAAGCACCCCGTGCCCGAGATGCTGAAACAGGGTCTGCACGTGACCCTGAACTCGGACGATCCGCCTATTTCGGCGGCTATGTGAACAGGAACTATGAGCCATGGCCGAGCATGCGGGCGTCACCCGCGAGCAGTTGGTGCAGATCGCGAAGAACAGCTTCGAGGGCTCGTTCCTGCCCGATGAGGACAAGGCCCGCCACATCGCCGAGGTGGACGCCTACGCGGCGAAGGCGGCCTGATGCTGCTGCCCTTCTTCACCGCCCTGCGCGAGGCGCGGGTGCCCGTGTCCCTGAAGGAATGGCTGCATCTGATGCAGGCCATGGACGCGGGCGTGGCCGACGGGAAGGTGGAGGACTTCTACCACCTGTCGCGGGCGGTGCTGGTGAAGGACGAGAAGCACTACGACCGCTTCGACCAGGTGTTCGGCAAGGTGTTCAAGGGCGTGGAGACCGTCGGCGCGGGCGAAGCGATCACCGCCGATGTCCCGGCGGACTGGCTCAAGCTGCTGAACGAGAAATACCTGACCGACGAGGAGAAGGCGCAGATCGAGGCTCTCGGCGGCTTCGACAAGCTGATGGAGACGCTGAAGCAGCGGCTTGAGGAGCAGACCGAAAGGCATGAGGGCGGCAACCGCTGGATCGGCACGGGCGGGACCAGCCCCTTCGGCCACGGCGGCTACAATCCCGAAGGCGTGCGCATCGGCGGCGAGGGCCGCCAGGGGCGGGCGGTGAAGGTCTGGGAGAAACGCGAGTACAAAAACCTGGACGACACGGTCGAGCTGGGCACCCGCAACATCAAGGTCGCCCTGCGCCGCCTGCGCCGCTTCGCCCGCGAGGGCGCGCCGGACGAGCTGGACATGGACGCCACCATCGATGGCACGGCGCGCCAGGGGTGGCTGGACATCCACATGCGGCCCGAGCGGCGCAACACCATCAAGGTGCTGCTGTTCCTGGACGTGGGCGGCTCGATGGATGCGCACGTGAAGCTGTGCGAGGAGCTGTTCTCGGCCGCGAAGACCGAGTTCCGGAACCTGGAGTTCTTCTACTTCCACAACTGCCTTTACGAAGGTGTCTGGAAGGACAACCGGCGGCGGCAGTCGGAACAGACGGCCACCTGGGACCTGCTGAACAAGTATCCGGGCGACTGGCGCGCGGTGTTCGTGGGCGACGCCACCATGAGCCCCTATGAGGTCACCGTCCCCGGCGGGTCGGTGGAGCACTGGAATGAGGAAGCCGGCGCGGTCTGGCTGAAGCGGGCGCGAGAGCAGTGGGAGAAGTCGGTCTGGCTGAACCCCGTGCCCGAGCGGTTCTGGGGCTATACGCCGTCGGTCGGCCTGATCCGCGAGGTCATGGAGGAGCGCATGTTCCCGCTGACCCTGGATGGGCTGGAGCGGGCCATGCGGACCTTGGCGCGCTGACGTCAGGGGCTGTCAGTCGCCCGACGGCGGATTTCGGGACAGTCTGCCGGAAATCCCGGAGGCGGCCATGTGGATATCGGGGGCTTTGATGATCGCGGCGGCGCTGGCGGGCCAGGAGCCGCCCGGCCGGCCGGAGGTCGGCGCGCGATACGGCCATCTGCGTGCGGCGGTGGAGGCGGAAAGGGAGCGGCGGTCCGCGGCCGCAGACGAGATTGATGACCGGGGTTTTGACCTGGATGCGGAGCGCCCCCGGCTTTCCCTCGCCCAGCGTTTCGAGATCGCCTGCGCCGAAGACGCCCGGGGTCCGGATGAATCCGAGGCCGCATGCCGGGAGCGGGTCACCGAAGCCGTCATTCAGGAATCGCTGGCCCGGGGCGGCGCCATGAACCGCACCACCGACTGGACGGAAGCGGAGGAACGCGAGTGGGTTCAGGCGCCCGCCACGAACCCGGCCGACCGCCTGCGAAACTGCCGGCAGTCCTCCCAGCGCAGCCAGGACGGGGACACCGCCTCCTGGTCCATCCGCTGCGGCGAGCAGGACGGCCCTGCGCCGAGGCTCTGAACCGCCTTCTCAATGGCGACTGAAATTGAAAAGGCCCGCCTTTCGGCGGGCCCATCCACGTTCCTGGAGAACACTCAGTCCTTCAGGCTGTCCTTCATGCCGCCGACGGCGTTCTGAACCTTGCCCTCGGCATGCTTGGCCTTGCCCTCGGCTTCCAGCTTCTGGTCGCCGGTCATTTTGCCGACGCCCTCTTTCATCTTGCCTTCAGCCTGCTTGGCGGAGCCTTCAACACGATCATGATCAGCCATGGTGTATCCCTTCGGTTGACGCCAGCCGTTTGCGGCGGCGCTTCAATAAGGAAACAGGCGGGCCATCCGATTGTTCCGTCACGCTTTTGGGATCAGCGCCGACGCAACCATATGGCGACGGCCCAGGCGTGGGCGTCGTGGCGGAGCTCGGCCAGCGCCCGGTGCGGGTCCAGCCAATGCAATTCGTGATCATCCTCGACCTTCGCGTCGGGATCCTCCCGCTCAACCTCGGCGGTCCAGAAGCCGGCCAGATTGTTCACGGCCCGGCCATCCGATTTCAGGAAATACTGACCCGCCTCGCCCAGACGATCACCCGCCCGCACGGTCAGGCCGGTCTCCTCCACGAACTCGCGGACCAGGGCGTCTTCTTCGGTTTCATCCCCGTCGATGGCGCCGCCGGGCAGGTCGTAATAGCTCCCCTCCCCGCGATCGACGCGCACGCAGGCGATCAAGCCGTCGCGAAGGACGAGGCCGAAGGCCGTCGGACGGTCTTCATAGTTATGGCCGGGTTCCGGCTGGCCGAATTGCAGGTTCATCGCGCGCCTTACAGGTCAAAGACCATACGCGCCCGCACGCCGGTGTGTTCCGGATCGATCTCGAGCTGAGACTTCAGGCCATGGGCCATGGCCGAGATGATCTTGCCGCCGAGGCCCGTGCCTTTGGGCTTGCCGTCGCCCATGCCGGGGCCGTCGTCCTCCACCGTCAGCACGGCGCGCGTCTCATCCTGGCGTTCCAGCAGGACGCGGATGTCGCCGCCATTTCCGGGCAGGTAGGCGTATTTGACCGCGTTGGTGACCAGTTCCGTCACCACCACGCCAAGCGACACGGCCTGGTCCGTGTCCACCCGCAGGGGCTCGGCTTTCAGGGTGATGCATGGCGCGCCCTCTTCCGGGCACAGGGACTGGACCAGTTCGTCCACCAGCCCTTCCAGGTATTCATCCAGCGCCACGCTGGCCATGTCGGCCGAGGTGTAGAGCCGCCGGTGGACCTGGGCCACCGCCTCGATGCGCACCTGGGCGTCCTGCAGGGCCAGACGCCCCGCGTCGTTCTTCATCTGGCGCAGTTGCAGGGAGATGAAGCTGGAGACCAGTTGCAGGCTGTTGCCGACGCGGTGATTGACCTCACGAAGCATGGCCTCGGCCCGGTCGCGGGCCAGACGAACCTCTTCCTGGGCCTCCTCGTTGGCCCGGCTGAGGCGGCGGCGCTCGAGAGCGTCCTCAAGGGCGGCGCGCAGCAGCGCGGTGAAGTCCTCGGACACGTCCTTGATGACGTAATCGGCCGCGCCGGTGCGCAGGGCCGCCACGGCGATGCGTCCGTCCTGGGCCCCGGTCACATAGACAACAGGCGGCGCAGCGGGCACCGCCAGGATGTCCGGGAGAACGTCCAGCCCGTCGCGCGTGGGCATGTAGTGATCCAGGGCGATGACGTCGAAGGCGCCTTCGCGCAGTTGCTCCAGCCCCGCGTCCCCGTCGAGCGCGCAGGTGACGACATAGCCGTGTCGGGTCAATTCCTTCTCGACCAGCCGGGACAGCCCCCGGTCGTCGTCGATATAGAGCAGCCGAACTCCGTTCCCGGCCGCGCTCATCAGATGTCCGGCGCCTGCATCACCGACAGGAACAGGCCCAGTTGGCGGATCGCTCCGGCAAAGGCTTCATAGTCCACCGGCTTGGTGATGTAGACATTGCAGCCCAGGTCGTAGCAACGCTGGATCTCGACCTTGTCGTCGGTGGTGGTCAGAACCACCACAGGCGCGCGCTTCAGGCGTTCGTCCGCCTTGATCTTCGCCAGAATGTCCGTGCCCTGCATATCGGGCAGGTTGAGGTCCAGCAGCACCAGCATGGGGCCATTGGCCTTCACCTCTTCGCTGAACAGATAATCGAGGGCTGAAGACCCGTCGTCGAAATGCTTGATCTCGTTAGAGATGTTGGCGCGGCGGATGTTCTTTTCGATCAACTTGGCGTGGCCATGGTCGTCCTCGACCATGACGATGGTTACGGCTGTACTCATACTGTGTCTCCCGCCCCTGCGATCAGACGTTTCGGAAATTTCAAACGGAATGTCGAGCCTTTTCCAAGCTCTGACTCAATGTCGATGGTTCCGCCCAGGCGCCGCGCGCTGTTGCGCACAAAGGCCAGCCCCAGCCCTTCGCCCGTCCGGTCCTGACGGCCGGATCGACGGAACAGTTCGAAGATGCGTTCGTGGTCCCGGTCAGAGATGCCCCGCCCGTTGTCCACGATCTCGTATTCGACCCATCCGCCCAGCAGGTCCCGCCCGCGGATCTCAATGCGGCCCGGGCGTCCGGTGTCCAGATACTTGACCGCGTTGTCGATCAGGTTGCCGAAGATCTGCTCCATGGACAGGCGGTCGCTCTCCACCACTGGCAGGTCGTGGACGACGATTTCGGCGTCCGCCTCCTCGGTCTGGTGGCGCACGCTGTCGGCGATCTGCCGGGCCATGGCGGTCATGTCCAAGGGCTCGGAGACAAGCCCGCGGCGTCCTTCCCGGGACAGTTTGAGGATGGCGTTGATCAGGCGGTCCATTTTGGCGGTGGAGGCGCGGATGAAGCCGATGGCCTCGGGCACATCCTCGGTCACGGCCTGAACCGCGTCCTGCTCGATGGGATCGGGATCATCCGAGCGTGTGCGCTCCATGTGGGCGGACAGGGCCTTGCCCGCCTGCTCCAGCTCGGAGGTGTAGCCCATGACGTTGACGAGCGGCGCGCGCAGGTCGTGGCTGACGATATAGGCGAAGCGCTGGATCTCCTCGTTGGCGCGGGTCAGATCAGCGGTGCGGTCGGCCACCGTGGCCTCCAGCCCCCTGTTGAGCGCATCCAGGCTGTCGCGGGCGGACTGGACCTCGGCCACATAGCGGCGGATCAACATCAGGCTGATGATGGCCAGGGCGATGATGAGGACGGCCGACACGCCGTTCACGCCGATCGCCGCCCAGGTGGCGTTGCGGGCGGCGCGGACGCGTTGGGCGACACGCGCTTCCTCGATCGCATCAAGAGCGGCCACCTGCTCCCGCATCTCGTCCATGAGGGCCTTGCCCTCGCCGCCACGCAGAATCTGAACCGCCTCGCCGATCCGGCCCTGCCTGGCCAGGACGATGGTCTGCTGCATGACCTCGAGCCTCTGGCGCTTGAGCTCCCGCAGGGTGTCGATGCGAAGGGTCTCGTCGGGCGTCTCGGCCAGCCGGGACAGGCGATCTCCGGCCGCGGGGAGCTGGTGCTGCGCCGCGTCGTGAATGGCCAGATAGTCGGCGCGCCCCGTCAGCAGAAAGCCGCGTTGCCCCGTTTCGGCGTCCACCATCAGCAGCATGAATTCCCGGGCGGCCAGTTGCATCTGCTGGCTGCGCTCCGACGCCTCGGTATGGTCGGAGATGCGCTGCACCATCACGAAGGTGGCGATGTTGATGACCAGCAGCAGCAGGATCGCCAGGCTCAGCAGGCCCACGATGGTCCGGCTGATGGTCGGGGTCCTCAGGAACAGCCGAAGGCCCTGAATTGTCGAACGGAAATCTGGCGCCATGGGACGCATGGTTTAGCGGCCCCGCGCTCCCTGTCCACCCCGCCTCGGAACCAGAGGGTGACGCGCGTCCTTTCCTTGGTTAACGTGGCAAAGCTTTGGGGGAGCGTGTGCAATGGTCTGGTGGTGGTGGATTCTTCCCGGCGCGGCTGCCTTGGCCGGCGCGCTGTTGTTGCTTTCGGGGCTGGGGGCCCTGTTTCGGGGCCGGTTCCTGGGGGCGTTCAGCGGCGTGCTTTTCGGCGGCGGGATCCTCGCCGCCGGGGTCGCCGCCATCCTTCTGGGCCTCAATGTCCAGAGCTACGCACGCCTGACCCACGAACGACCGGTCGCCACCATTACACTCAGCCAGATCGAGACGCAGTTCTTCGAAGCGACCCTGACCCAGCCTGAAACGGATGCGACCCCGGCCTCGACGGCGGTCTATCCGGTTCACGGCGACGAATGGCGCATCGAGGCCCATGTCCTGCGCTGGAAGCCCTGGGCCAACATTCTGGGCCTGGACGCGCAATACCGGCTGGACCGTCTGTCTGGCCGCTATCAGGACACCCAGCAGGAACTGACGGCCGTGCGCAGCGTGCACGACCTGCGCGGCGGCGACGTGGCGTCCGAGCGGCGCTGGACCCTGGATGTCTGGGACGTGTCGCGGCGTTACCGGGACTATGTGGACGCCGTGGACACGCTGTATGGCTCAGCCGCCTACATGCCCATGGCCGACGGGGCCCAGTACGAGGTCTGGATCACCCAGTCGGGCCTGATCGCCCGCCCCGTCAATGAACAGGCGCGCGAGGCATCGGCCGGCGGCTGGGTTCAGACGGACTGACGCTCAAGCCTCCGGCGCGCGCGACGCGCCACGCGTCCCACGATCAGGGCGAGGACGACGAGGAACACCGGGACCAGCACCGGCGCCAGCAGGGCCAGCAGGGCTGTGAAGAAAGCCAGCACGTCCTCGAACAACGACAGCACCGGATTGCCCAGACCGCCCGTGGTGGCGGTCGACGCCAACCTCAGGCCGCCCTGCGCCGCGTTGAAGGCCAGGGCCGTCGGCGCCCCGACGATGATTCCCGCCACCGCCGCCAGCAGCGGATCCACGCCGACGAACAGCGACCCGGCGGCCAGCGCCGCCGCGAGGGGCCGCACAATGAGTCCGACGCCGCTGAGCGCGTTGTCCACGACCGGAACCTTGTCGGCCGTGAACTCCGCCACCGCCGCCACCCCCAGCGCCGCCACGGCGGCGTCGGAATGCAACCACTGCATCTGCTCGTTCAGCTGGATTCCGAACCAACCGAACCGCGCCGCAAGCGCCAGCATCAGCAACGGCAGGAAAGTGCGCAGGCCCGTCGACGCGGCGAGGCCCAGCCCCAGCAAGGCGGGCACGATCCAGACGGCGAAAGGCTCCCCCCATCCCTGGACGGCCGTCGTCATGCCGCCCAGCGCGTCTATCACCTGTTCGATCATGCCCCATCCTCCCTGCGCTCAGCAGAGCGCCGGGAGCGGGTCGGGGTCAAGGCTCAGAGATCGCTGACCACGTCCGCCGCGTCCGGATGGCGGCGGAACCAGGCGACGGCGTAGGCGCAGCGCGGGATCAGCTTGAGGTCATGGGTGCGGGCGTGATCGGCCAGGCGCGTCATGAAGTCTCCCGCCGCCCCGGAGCCGCGCAATTCCGGCTCGGCCTCCACGTGCAAAATGACCCGCCGGTCACCCTGTCTGGCGTAGTCGGCCCAGACGCGGCGCAGTTCGCCCTCGGCGTCCGTGAACCCCTGCTCGAAGCGGTTCTCGGCGGGCACATCTCGAAAATCAGTCATGGGCGGCTCCTCGGTCAGGCTATAGTGGATCAATCGTGGCGGGGCGATGACGTTCCCCACCACATCTGACGATCATGTGTGGAGGGGCCGGTCATGGGCATGAAGGTGAAGCTGGGCGTCGTTGTGGGCGTCGCCGTTCTGGGGCTGTCGGCCTGCGGACGCGAGGATCCTGCCGTATCCGAACCCGCGGGCGGCGAGCCCGCCGATGCGCCCGAAACAGCCGAAGCCGCGCCCCAGGCGCAGCCGGTTCTGCGGGACGGACTCTGGGTTGTGGCCAGCGAGACCGACGGCATGCGGTCGGCCATGCGCATGTGCGTGGACGCCGAGGTGCAGGCGCGCATGGGCGTGCTGGGCAGCCAGATGTCGGGCGGCGCCTGCGAGGAATCCACGGTGACGCCGCGGCCGGCGGGGGCTGGACCGTCCGATCGGTCTGCGACATGGGATCGGGCGGGCGCGTGGTCAGCGAGGGCGTCACCACCGGCGACCTGAACAGCGCCTATCGCACCGAGATGACCTCCACCACCACGGGCGCGGCCGTGCCGCACATGAACCGCACCGTGGCCCAGGTGGTCGAGGGTGAGCACCAGGCGCCTGTCCAGAGGGCATGGCGCCGGGAGACCTTGAGGCCCCCGGCGGCATTCGCTTCAACATGCTGGAGATGGCCGAGATGGCCGGCCGCGCCGGGGCTCCGTAGCCTTAAGGCGTGCGGCCCTGGACCACGCCGATCAGGCCCAGGACGCTCTTCACCGTGAACCAGATGAACAGCACCAGCATCGCGATGCCCGCAGCGATCAGGAACGGTATCCCGATCAGGATCACCGACAGCACCGCCGACACGAACATCACGATGCCCAGCAGGATGAACCAGACGATGACCGACCAGAACAGGCGGATCTGATCGTCAAAATGGGCGCGGACCCAGCCCGTGGCGTTGCCGCGCATGGCGTAGGCCACCACGACCCCGACCACCGCCAGCAGATTGGCGCTGGGAATGGCCAGCAGATACAGCAGCCACACGACGCCTGCGGCGGCGCGGCCTTCCTCGGGATCGGATGAGCCGTAGCGGGGCTCGGGGGCGGCGTCGGCCATCAGATGTCTCCTAGAAAAACCATGTCCGGGGATTGGATATGGGCTGGGCGTTCTTCAGGCGCCAGATGCCCGCCGCGCCGCGCGCGATGGTCCACACCGCCAGCAGGAACAGGACGAAGATGCCCAGGTTCACCACGATCAGGATCAGCCCCACCAGCGCGGCGATGGCGGCGGTCCACAGGGTGCGCTGCTGATAGACATAGTGGCTGAGCAGGAACGGTGAGGCGTTCACCGTGCGCCCCGTCACCGCCAGCAGGCCCAGGACGGCGGAAAAGCCCAGGGTCGGCACCGCGAAAAGGATCAGGGCGTAGATGGTCAGGGCCCAGGTGAGCCGGTCCTTCGGCTCCTCGTCCAGCGCCCGGCGACGCTCGGCGCGCGAGACGAACACCGGCGCGGGCTCAGGTTCAGGCTCGGGTGTCGGCGGTTCGGGTTCGCGCACGGCGTCCTCCATCCGGGGCTCCGGCTCCGGCTCCGGCGCGGGATGGGCGACGGGCTCGGGAGCGGGCTCGGGCTCCACCGGGCGCCCGGCCACGGATTGGGGCGAGCAGAAGCCGACCTGATCGTCGAAATCGTCCTCAGGGGTCCTGGGCTCGCCCGGTTCGGCCATGTCGCTCCTCGATGCGCCTTTGCGCGCTTGTCCAGACAATGGCGGCGTCGGCCGCCCATGACAACCGGCTTGAGCCGGTTCGGCCGGGCCTAACGCCGCCAGACCACTTCGCATCCCGGGGCGATGGTCCCGGCCAGGCGCCGGGCTTTTCAACCCGCACCCGCGCGGCCAGAACCCGGGGATTGTCCAGGCAGGCCAGCGCCAGCCGGTCCGCGAAGGTCTCGACCAGACCCACATGGCCCGACGCGACGATCGCGCGCGCGGCCTCGGCCACGGTTTCGTAGTTCACCGTATCCGACAGACCGTCCACGTCGCCGGCGCCCAGTTCGAGCGACACATCGATCATCAGGGTCTGCAGGCGGCCCTGCTCGTGGTCGTGGACGCCGATGCCGGCCTGAACCTCGAGCCCGCGCACGAACACGGTCAGGGCCTCGCGCCGCGGTTCGGGCGCCTGGAAGGGCAAAGGGCTGGGGGCCAGGGACAAGTCGGCTACTCCACGATGTCGGGGGTCAGCCAGGCCAGGTGCTGGCCGCCGTCCACGGCGATCATCTGGCCCGTGACCAGGGACGCGTCAACGAGATAGAGCACCGCCCGCGCCACCTCGGCCGGGTCGCCGGCGCGCTGAAGCAAGGTGTTCTCCGCCTCCGCCGCGAATTCCCCGGGCGTCTGGTGGATGGACGGCAGGGTCGGGCCGGGACCGACGCCGTTGACGCGAATGCGCGGGGCCAGGGCCTGGGCCAGGGTGCGGGTCGCCCACCACAGGCCGGCGCGCGACAGGCTGTAGGAGAAGAAGCGCGGGTCCGGCTTTCGCACCCGCTGGTCCAGCAGGTTGACGATGCACGCCCCGTCCGGCGCCTGGGCGGCGAATTCCTCCGCCAGCACGATGGGCGCGCGCAGATTGGTCTCGATGTGCCGGTCCCAGCTGTCGCGGCTCAGCCCGCCCACCCGGTCGTCCTCGAACACCGAGGCGTTGTTGACCAGCACGGTCAGGGGCCCGAGCGCGGCGGCGGCGTCGGGGATCAGGCGGCGCGCGGCGGCCTCGTCGGTCAGATCGGCCTGAAGCGCGACCGCGCGACGGCCCAGCGATTCGATCTCGCGCACCGTGTCGGCGGCGTCCGCCTCGGAGTTGTTGTGGTGGACCGCGACGTCGAACCCGGCCCGCGCCAGCTCAAGCGCGATGGCCCGGCCGATGCGGCGTGCAGCGCCGGTGACCAGCGCCGCGCCGCGTGGGGCGCCCGTGTCAGTCAATCCGGCCGAACTCGAACCAGTTGAAGGCGGCGAGGACGATGGCGAGACCCAGAATGGCGGCGACGACGACCATGGAAAAGCTCCTGAAAACTTGCGCACCGCATATAGGGCGGCGGGCGATGGTTCAAGCGCCGCCGATGGCCTGTGAGGCGACCATGACCACCTGGCGCCGTCACATCAAGCCTTCACCCGGCCGCCCAGCGCCTCACATTCAGACTGATGTCGAAGGTCGTTCCAGCGCCGCCAGCCGGCGCCGACGGTTTTCATGGACGGATATCGCGTGGGCGATGAAGGTGGAGATCCTACTCGCCGGCGGCGGGCGGAATTCCCAGACGCCGGGCGGCGACCAGGCCGATCAGCGCCGCCGCCGAAGCGATCAGGGCGGCGGTCGCCCAAGGATGCTCCTGAACTTCCTCCCTGGTGCGTTGCGCCAAGCCGGCGCCGGTCTCACGAGCCTGCTCGGCCAGATGGTGCGCCGCCCGGCTGAGGGCGGCCGAGGCGTTTTGCAGGGCTTCCTGCGCTTCTTCACCGGTCTTGTCGGTCGCGTCTCTGAGATTGTCGGCAACCTCAGCGACCAGGTCCTGGATGGTCTTGTTCAGCTTCTGGATAGAGGTCTTCGGCATGTCAGCCTCCTGTTCGGGGCCGCATCCATGCTCCTGCGGCCCCCGCCCCGCCGTGATCTGGATCAATGTCCGCGCCACGCCGACATGGCATCCTTTGCCCGGTCCCGCCATCGGACCGCATCGCGGTCGCCTGAACGGACGCGGGGCGAGCCGGCCTTGAGGATCAGCCCATGAGCTACAAGCACATTGTCGCCCTGGCCGTAGGGGAGCCCTTCGACCGCCAAACGCTGGCGTTCTCCGCCTGGCTGGCGCTGGAGCATG
This sequence comes from Brevundimonas abyssalis TAR-001, assembly GCF_000466985.1. Taxonomy (GTDB): domain Bacteria; phylum Pseudomonadota; class Alphaproteobacteria; order Caulobacterales; family Caulobacteraceae; genus Brevundimonas; species Brevundimonas abyssalis. The sequence continues at coordinate 3,100 of NZ_BATC01000005.1, read as the reverse complement.
GAGCCAGGGTCACGGTGGTTCCCGCCTATCCGGATGCCGCCGCGAGTGTGGCGGCCTTCGGGATCTCCGCCGGGGGCGCCTATCCGCAAGAAGTCTTTGAAGCGCTGTCAGAAGCCATGAAAACGACCCAGGCCGAGATCGAACAGGTCTGCCGGGACGTGTGCGAGGAGACCGGTCTCACCTTCGGGCCCGGCGGCGGGGAGCCACGTCTGGTCCTGGCCGACTATGACCGGCCGCCCACCTTCGCTGTGGCCCGCCATCTGGCCCTGGCTGATCTGGTGGTGGTGGCGCAAGGGCTGCTGACAGGGTCGGACCGCCATCTCATCGGGCAGATCCTGTTCGCCGAGCGCGCTCCGCTGCTGATCGCGCGCGGCGATCCCGAGAGCCTGTCCGGCGTCGCGGCCATCGCCTGGGATGGGAGTGCTCACGCAGGACGGGCCGTGCGTCAGGCCCTGCCCCTGATCGGCGCGTCGAAGGCGCTGCTTATTCTTCAGGCGCCGGAGGGCCGGCGGCTGGACACAGATGCAAACCCGGAAACGCTGAACGCCTATCTGCGCGCCCATGATCTAGGCGAGGGCCGATGCGTCTCTGCCGAAGGATCGCCAGAAGGCGAAGCGCTGATCAGGACGGCCAGGGCCAATGACGTGGACCTGCTGATCGCCGGCGCCTTCGGGCGGCCGCAGCTGGCCGAGTATCTGTTCGGCGGGGCGACCCGCAGCTTCATGAAGGCGAAGGACGGCCCGTCGCTGCTGTTGATGCATTGACCGCGCCCGCCCCTTCCCCGTCGAAGGGATCGAGCGGCCCCGCTCTCCAGTTCTTCGGCGCGGCCGAGTGTGTCACCGGTTCCTGTACGCGAGTCACCTGCGGACCGACCCAGGTGCTGGTGGACTGCGGCATGTTCCAGGGTCCCAAGACGCTCAAGGCCCTCAACTACGAACCGTTTCCCTTCGATCCGGCGAAGATTGACGCCGTCGTTCTGACCCACGCCCACATCGACCATTCCGGACTGCTGCCCAAACTGGTCCGCGGAGGCTTCCGCGGACCGATTTTCGCCACGGCCGCGACGCGGGACCTTTGCGCCGTGATGCTCGCCGACGCGGCGGAGCTGCAGGCCATGGACGTGGACAATCTCAACCGGCGCAACGAGCGCCGCGGCCTGCCCCTGGTCACGCCGATCTATGGCCCCGCCGATGTGGCTCCGACCATGCGGCTGTTCCAGACGGTGAAGATGCGCCAGACCGTGGTCGCAGCGCCGGGTGTCGAGGCCGGCTTCTGGCCGGCGGGCCACCTGCTCGGCGCGGCTTCCGTGGAGCTCAGTCTCAAATCCGGAGGCTCGCCGGTCAGGGTCCTGTTCTCAGGAGACGTGGGCGCACTGGGCCAGTACCTGCTGCCGACGCCAGACGGTCCATCCGGCGCGCAGCATGTGGTGCTGGAGTCCACCTATGGGGATCGAGAACGACCTGTGCTGGAGCCAGGACGGCGGCGCGATATCCTCACCGAGGAGCTGCGGCGGGCCCGCGCGGCGGGCGGTCCGCTCCTGCTGCCCGTCTTCGCCATCGGCAGATCGCAGGAACTGCTCCTGGATCTCCTCACGATCATGGACGCTCATCCCGATCTGGCGGGTGAGATATTCCTCGACTCCCCGTTGGCCATCGAGGCCACCGATGTTTTCCTGAAGCGCGGGTGGAACTCCGACAGCCAGTCCAACCCTTATCTGCCGCTACAGCACGCCGAACGGATCCATGAGCTTCTGCGTCCCAATGAGAGCGACACCCTGGACCGGCTGCGTGGATGGCATGTCATCCTCGCCGGCAGCGGGATGTGCGACGGCGGCCGGGTCCGGCGTCACCTGAAACGCCTTCTCTGGCGCAAGGAGACCACGGTCCTGATGACCGGATATCAGGCTGTCGGCACCCTGGGCCGAGTGCTTGTAGAGGGTCAGAACCTGGTTCGAATTCAGGGGCAGGATGTTCGGGTGCGGGCGAATATTCGCTCCATCGACACCTACTCGGGTCACGCGGACGCGACCGGTCTGGTCCAGTGGCTTCTGGACAGGACGCCCACGGGCGCGATTTTCCTCAACCATGGCGAGCCCGATGGTCTTGCAGGTCTGGCGCGTCGGCTCGAGGCGGCGTCCATACCGCCGGACCGCATCATCACGCCCATCCTTGACCAGACCTATGATCTCGGCGCCCGCGAGATTCAGGCCGAGGCTGCGTCCCGACCCCGTTTGCCGCCGGGGGCCGCCGGTCGTCAGGACTGGCACAACAGGCGTGCAGGCTTCCTGGGTCTTCTCAACGAGGTGCTGCAGGAGATCAGCGACGACGAGGTGCGCGCGCGGCTGCTGTCCGAGTTGACCCGTCAGGTCAAGGCGGCGCGTCGCCAGGGCGCCGTCGAGGGAGCCGAAGCGACGACCGACACCTCGGTCTGACGGGGAATCCTGGCCTCTGACCAGAGGTGAACTGGAACAGCAGCGAGAGAATATCGCACTATCCCGCCCCATGCCGTGAACGGCGCCCGAACAGCCACGTTGAGCCCTGACCCGCCATCAAAACCGTCCGCTCTTGCGCGAGGGGCTGCCGAGGCGGCATTCCTCACGCCACGAAGCTGAGCAATCGGTTCAGCAGCGCGTTTGAAGGCAGACACGGATCCATGAACTGGCGAGTTCACATCGAGCCCTTCACCCGGCCGCTGTTCTTCGCCGTCTCGCGGCTGACGCGCGGGATGACGCTGGGCGTGCGGGTGGTGGCGCGGGATCAGGCGGGGCGGATCATGCTGGTGCGGCACACCTATCTGGAGGGCTGGTGGCTGCCGGGCGGCGGGGTGGACCGGGGCGAGACGGTGCAGGACGCGGCGGTGCGCGAACTGCGCGAGGAGACCGGGCTGATCGCGTCAGGACCGCCGCGCCTGCTGTCGGTGCATTCCAACCACCGGTTCTTTCCCAATGACCATGTGCTGGTGTTCGCGGTGGACGCCTTCGCGGTCGGCGCGCGGACCTCCCATGGGGAGATCTCGAACGCCGAGTGGTTCGCGCCCGACGCCCTGCCCGAGGCGTGACGGCGGCGACGCAGCGGCGGCTGGATGAAATCTTCACGGCGCC